>NZ_JBLWVE010000006.1:0-161624 GCF_048268645.1 Brumimicrobium sp.
ATTCCGATGGAGTCCCGAGAACTCGGGGCGACGAGGAATCTCTTTTTTAATAATTACGACTTATCTTGGTAACCCAAAAGTTTTAGATTTAAATTGTTACGTGTGTAATTACTTCGAGCAACAACTCATTTCATCGTTTCTATTGCTTTGGGTTTTAACCCACAGTAATTAAGGAATTGAAAAAATCTTAGAAAATAGGTAAATCTTTTTCGTTTCGGCTTAAGGATTACTCGTGACATAAAATATATAGACTACGGTACTCATGAATGCTACGCAGTTGAAACGGCATCCTCTGACTTTTTAGGCAGAGATATAGTGGGGCGCCCGCCCTTGATGATCTTTGGAGTATACGGAAAAGAATTGTCAAAGGAAGCCCCAAAAAAGCAAGAGGGTGAAGAGCATGAGTGAGGGAGAGGGGATAATAATTTAGTTTAGGGTGAGTAAGGTGCTTTATTGTTTTGCACATATAAAATATGGTTTATAAGCTCTATAAATATTGAATTCTTCCTATATTTATCGAAAATAAGAGATGTTATGAGAAAAAATACTAAATTTTTATTTGTTGCTTTAGCAGGATTGATGATGTCAAGCTGTGCGGGTGAAACAGAAACTACAGAAACTGCAGTTGCAGAAGTTGAAAAAACAGAAACGTGTTATTATTCTTATGATGCGGCAAATTCAGAAATGTCATTTACAGCTTACAAGTTTTTAGGAAAAGTTGGAGTAGGTGGAACATTTACTCAGATCAATGTTGAAGGCGGAGAGAAAAATGAAGACGCTAAAGCAGTAATTGAAGGATTGAGTTTTAATATTCCAATTTCAAGTATTAGTACAAAAGACGTAAGTCGTGACGGTAAAATCAATGAGTTTTTCTTTGGTGGAATCAATACCGAAGTAATTTCTGGTGAGGTGAAGTCATTGGATGATTCAGGAAAAGCTGTTCTTGCCATTACAATGAATTCAATTACAAAGGATGTTGAAGGGGCGTATACTTTAAACGACAACGCTTTTTCTTTTGATGCTGAAATTGATGTGTTAAACTGGGATGGGCAAGCTGGAATTGATGCCTTGAATGAGGAATGTAAGGAGTTGCATACTGATTTTGCCAATGGAGATACAGAATCTAAGTTATGGCCAGATGTTACCATTTCATTCTCAACAGAATTGAAAAAAGAATGTGAATAATTGAAGAAATACCGAATCGAAAAGCCAGGGATTACTCTGGCTTTTTTTCATTTATGAAATAAATATCAGAATTTAATAATATTTTTGTAGGTTTTGAGTTAATACTTCGGAGTAGAACAATTTTATGACAAAAAAATATAACAAACGAACAGCTTTTGGAACCTTGGTAGCGCTTTTTGCTCTATTCCTTGTTGTTGGTGCCTGTTCAACAGAGAAAAATACTTTCATTAACAGGACTTATCACAGTACTACTGCGAAGTATAATGGATATTTTAATGCCAAAGAACTGATTCGCATCGGACTTGAGGAGTACCGATATGGTGCGCGAGAGGATTTTAATGAAATTTTACCTGTAGAATTGTTCCCGAACGAGGAGGATGTTGTGGATTTTTATCCGGTGGTGGACACTGCTATTTCAAAATGTCAAACTGTGATTTCAAAACACAGTATGCCAACAGCTTCGAAACCTTCTCAGAAAAAGTCTGAGCATGCCAATTGGATAGATCAGAACTGGTTGATGATTGGATATGCCAATTATATTAGACGTGATTATGACAAGGCCTTGACCACTTTTGAATATGTTAGAAAATTCTATTTGAATCGTCCAAGCACTTATTCTGGACAGTTATGGGAAGCTAAAACCCAAATTCAAATGGGGGATTTGTCAGAGGCAACAAGAACACTACAGAAAATTGAAAAGCGTCAATTAATGGTCCGTGACCAAGAGGATGATGGCGGGTCGAAATCAAAAAGTAAATCCAAAAAGCGTAAGAAAGAAGACAAAGAAAATAAGGCGCCTTCGCTTCCAAAACATTTTGATTTTGAATTAGCAAAAGTTAAAGCCATGTTGGCCTTGGCCAAAGACGATCAGAAAACAGCAATCGAACAACTCGAAATAGCATTGGGTAAAGCCCGTAAAAAAGAAGATAAGGCCCGTTTGAGTTTTATTTTAGGTCAATTGTATCAAGAACGTGGTGATGCAAAGGCAAGAGAGTATTACACCATGAGCATTAAAAGGGACGCTCCTTTTGAAATGAGTTTTAATGCGAAAATCAATCGTGCTGTTGTAAGTGATCTGGACAGTGATGAAATGATTAAAGAATTAAACAAATTGGCCAAAGAAGAGCGCTATTTGGAGTTTAGAGATCAGATTTATTTTGCTATGTCGAAAGTGGAGTTAAATCGTCAAGACCGCGATATGGCCAAATACTACCTTACAAAATCAACATTCTTCTCTTTAAATAATCCACGTCAAAAAGGAGTGAGTTACGAAAAGTTAGGAGATTTATCTTATGAAGAAAAAAACTATGTCTACGCCCAACGTTACTACGACAGCTCTGCTCAGGTTATTCCAGACAGCTATTTCAATGCAGAAGTGATCCGAAACAAGGCCGATAAGCTCGCTAGTTTGGTGCAAAATATAGATGTTGTTGCCTATGAGGATAGTGTTCAAAGAATTGCTCAGATGAGTGAGGGAGATCGTGAGAAATTCCTAAAAGATGTAATCAAGCAATTGCAGAAAGAGGAGCAAGAACGCAAAGAACGTGAAGCGATTCGTGCCGAGCAATTGCGAAAGCTACAACAAACTTATGCCGAGCAAAATCAAAAACCAGGAAGTAAGTGGTACTTTACGAATCCAAAAGCAATGCAAGAAGGGGTTGAAGACTTTAAAAGGATTTGGGGACAAAGAGAAAATGAAGATTACTGGCGTTTAACCAATAAACCGAATAGGATTACGATGGGCTTTGCTGAAAATGATTCTATTCCTGTAGATTCTTTGATTGTTGAAGAATCAAAAGAAGTTCCACTCGAGGAGCTGTCTGTAGAGGACATGTTAAAAGACATTCCACTTACGGATTCAATGATGAATCAAAGCAATGAGAATTTATTAGCTGCTCTCTACAATTCAGGGATGATTTATAAAGAGCAATTAGATGAAACACAATTGGGGGCCGTTCAATTTCAACGTGTAATTGACCATAAGGTAGAGAATGAGCATAATGTTTTATCTGCGTTTCAATTGTATAAAATCAATGAAAACACTGGTAATTCTGCACCTTATAAATCGTATATTCTTAATCACTATCCAAACTCAGATTACGCCAATTACTTGCGTGACCCTGATTATTTTGTGAAAAAGAAAGAGAGAGACGCTTTGGCGCTTCAGGATTACTTGAGGTCTGTCACACGTTTTGAACAAGGTTTGTACTATCCGGTTATTCTAAAAGCAGATATGGTCATTGCAGATGAACCCAATAACCTATACAGAAAAGAGTACTTTTTATTAAAGGCCATGGCAATGGGACAAATCAATAGTGATAAAACGTCTTTGTTGCCGGTGTTAGAACAAGCAATTGCTGAATATCCAGAAACTGAAGTTGCGGAAAGATCGCAAGAGCTTATTGATTTAATCAATAACGGTGTTCCTGTTTTTGAAGAATTTACCGAAATAGAAACAGGATTATTTGGTTATGAATCGAAAGAGTATTACGTTGTTGTTCTGATTAAAGAGGATCAGAATGCAAATTCGATTGGCAATAATGTTTCCAATTTTAACCGTGAGTATTTTGGTAGATTAAGACTTTCTTCAACGAGTCAAATGTATAACAAAGAGCAAGGACTAATTTTGGTGAAGAGTTTTAAAACAGCTCCAGAAACCATGGCTTATATTAGAGACTTTAAGAAAGCAAGGCGCCATGTTGCGAATTTGAAGGAGAATGAAGTCATGATGATTTCAAGGGAGAATTTTAAAATTTTAATTCAACAGCAAAAGCTGCCAGAATACAGAAAGTTTTATCAAAATAATTACGATTAAAAACCAAGTTGGATGTTTAAAGGAGAGAAAAAAGTGAAGCAAGAAAGTCCAGATCGTCTTAATCGATTGGTGTCAGGAACTAAATTGACAGGAGACTTGTCTACAAACAGTAGCTTACGAATTGACGGAGAAGTTGAGGGGAGTGTAGTTTGTAACGGAAAGTTAGTGTTGGGTGCAGATGGAGTTATTACAGGGAATATTCATGCTACAGAGGTTGAGTTAGATGGAACTGTAGAAGGTAATATTGTTGCGGAGACATTGCTTTCATTACATCAAACAGCAGTTGTGAAAGGAGATATTCGCACAGGAAGGTTAATGATAGAAGATGGAGCGCAGATTGAAGGGAATATTCAAACTGGAGATACTTCAAAAGGATTGAAAACATCTAAAAAAAACAAACGTAAGTCTGGAGGGAAAGATGATTTAAATCTTGAACAAGAAAAGATGGCTGATACCGTTTATTAATGGACAAGAAGAAAAAGAATGTATCTCAGGGTAAAACCTACATTCGGTTTTCAGGAATTGCCATTCAGATGGGAGTGATAATTGCTGCTGGGGCGCTTGGCGGTCAGTGGTTAGATGAAAAACAGGGAAATGACTTCCCTATTTGGACCTTAGTTCTCACGCTTTTTGCGATATTCGCATCGCTCTATAAAGTTATTAGAGAGGTAATAAAAATGGGTAAAGATGAGGACGATTCTAAAGGATAATCTTGTATTTATATTTTTCTTCACTGGGCTTGCATTGATCCATTATGGGATTCACCAAGCGATTCCAGAATTGTATTTTGGTGATGAAATAATTTTGGCTTATACAGTATTGTTTATTCTAAACAGTATGGGAGCGACTCTGTTTTATTTAGGGAAAAGTGGAGCTGCTGAAATTGAATTCGCACAACTTTATATGATTTTCACCTCTTTACAAATGGTTGGCTCATTTTCTTTTGCGGCCTATATTAAAATCGGATATCCAGAAAATGTTAAACCCGCCCTGGTTCAGTTCGTTGTGCTGTTCCTGATTACTTTAGCTTTCCAAACTGTTTATTTTGTAAAAACGAAAATAAAAGAGTGACCTCAGAAAGAGTTAAAACTATGCTCCCGATAGGCCTCGGGATTAGTGCATTTCGCTTTAGCTTTTAAAAATCTTATCAGAACGTAAATATTAGACATTAGAGGTTAGACAAAAAGTCTAATGTCTTACATCTAATGGATAACTATTTTTATAAGCATAGAACTTTATTCTCAGGTGAACCTATGGTAGTTTTAGTCCATAGTGGTTCAGTGAACAAGAAACAGATTTATTTCAATCGTTCAATAATTCCAGTTGTTGAAAAACCTTCTTCCAAGTCGATGGTCATTACAGTTCCTCCGTATGCTTTAACTTCATTTGCACCAACTACATATTTGGGGTCTGACTCATCTCTTAGATCGGCATCGTAATCAGCTCCTTTGACCAAGATTGAAGGTTTCATGAACTCAATCAGCTCTTTTGGGGTGTCGTTTTCAAAAATTACAACTAAGTCAACTACTTCCAATGAAGCGATAATCAATGCGCGTGACTCCTCGTCATTTACGGGTCTGTTTGGAGCTTTATTTAATCTTCTAACGCTATCATCAGAATTTACTCCAACGATGAGGTAATTTCCTATTGATGCTGCCTTTGCTAAGTATGTTACATGTCCGCGATGTAAAATATCAAAACAACCATTTGTAAAAACAACCTTTTCCCCATTGTCCTTCCAAGAGGAGATAATTGCTTTAGCCTCTTCTTGAGTCACTAATTTATGCTTAATCTGTTCCCACTTTGTCATCACTTTCTTTTTTATAATTTCTAGGTAATAATACCAAGGATAATAGCCCTAAGATAATCATCATTATAGTTTGCGACAACCAAATAATCATTCCCAGTGCTTTTCCAATTCCTTCTGCTTCTTCGGTGGTGTCAAAATCTCCTCCAATGTAAAATATAACAACAATTCCAACTAAATAAGGGTAGGCCCCGATGCCTCCATTGGTAAACATCAGTCCAAATGTTCCAGCGATAAAACCAATTAACACTCCGTTGATGGGAAAGTTTTCTGTTTGCTCAAAGGCATTAAAACAAATTCCAAAAAAGAGCAGATAAAGCGCCCAAACCAATACGGTGTAAAAAATAAATTGAAAAGGTTTCTTTGATTTAAAAATGGCAAAAACTCCATTCATTACATCCTTTACAAAGTTGTTTACTTTTTCTCTAAACTTATCGAGTTTAGCCCACAGCAGTGCAAATAACAGCAAACCACCAATAATAAGAGAGACCATAGTATAAATGACCCATTGTGAGCCTTCCGCTCCGCCGTCTTCCGGGGAACCTGCAATTATGATGTCCTTAACAGCAATTAAGTCCTCGAAACTAAGAAGAATGGTCCCTAAGAAAATCAGGCCTAACATGACTAAATCAAATACCCTTTCAGCGATAATGGTTCCAAAACTTTTTGAAAATGAAATCTTGTCGGTCTGATAAAGTAGTGCGGCTCGTGTAGCTTCTCCGGCTCTTGGAATTAAAAGGTTGACTAGATAACCTACCATTACAGCATGGTATCGGTGCCAAAACTTGGGAGTGAATCCTATGGGTTCTAACATGTATTTCCACCGGTAGGCTCGAACAATGTGGCTTAAAAAACCTATTGTCATTGAAAGTAAAATCCAAGAGTAATTGGCCTCGTTTATGGCTTTAAAGAACACCTCCTTTGTCGCTTCATCCATTGCGGTATAAAAGTGCCACAACAAATAAAGCCCAATAGCCATAGGAAAAACAATCTTGATTACTGAAATGATTTTCTTATTGGAGCGCTTTGACATTGTTTCTTTTCTGATAAGAACAACGAAGATAAAATATTCTATGGATTAGAATACTTAGAAATGCGTCAATTGTGATTTAAAAAAAATCATTTAACTGAAATCTTACAAAGTTACATTCGCTGGCGATTGACTAGATAATTGATTTAGATGCATCTGTTTCGCCTTTATTTAGTCTCGCACCAATTGCAGAAAACCATGCTCCTTTGCATTTTTTCCGTTGAAATCGGTCAAGACCAGCTGGTAAAAATATGTACCTTCCATACTTTCAGGACCATCATTATTGATTTTTCCATTCCATTGGAAATTGGTGTCCTTACTGGTAAACACAACATTCCCCCAGCGGTTGAGTATTTCTAACTCAATACTCTCTATATTCTGTGCTTCGATGAGTTTGAAAAAATCATTGTTATTGTCACCATTCGGAGTGAACACATTAGGAATTTCATATTTCATCTCTGGAGCTACGATGGTAATTTGAGCTGTAGTAACATCAGTACAGTTGTTGGCATCATAAGCAGTTAAGGTAACGGTGTAAATTCCTTGCTCTAAGTCTGGGTAGTTATGGCTTGGGTTAATTGTGGCAGTGCTTGGTGAATCATCACCGAAATCCCAGACAAAACTGCTTGCATTCTGCGATGTGTTTGTAAATTGAACCAAGGTGTTTTCTACTGTTGTTGATGTAGGATTCGCAGAAAAGCTCGCTGTTGGTCCACCAGTTACTACTGTTACCACTGCGCTTTGTTCACAAGGTGTACTTCCAACTGTATAGGTGTAATCACCGGTTTGCATAGTTGCTGGATTGAATGTACCTAAATCTCCACCTGTAAGTGCAGAAGGTCCGCTCCAAACCCCATTGTTTTGTGGCGAGCCGCCCAATACATCAAATAGGTTTAAAGAGGGTGAAGTGTTACAAATTTCAATCGTTGCATCGTTGCCTGCATTGCCAGAAGAAACAAAGTTAACAACTACATTGGCGCTTGCTTGACAAGGACTGTTGCCTACAGTATAGGTATAAGTTCCTTCATTCATTGTTGCAGGATCAAAGGTTCCCGCATCACCACCAGAAAGGTTGGAAGGACCACTCCATGTTCCACCGTTGATTGGATTTCCACCCAATTGATTAAATAAATCAGTTGCCGGTGAACCAGAGCAAGTATTCAATACAGCGTTTTCCCCTGCATTTGCGGAACCACAAGAAACTTTGATGTTGTCTATTTGCCAGGCTTCATCGCCAGCCCAACATTGAACGGAAATTCTAAGTTGTAAAGAACTTCCTCCTGTAGGGATGCATCCTGTTGAGTAATTGGTAAATGGGGTATCGTCTGAAGAAACTACATTGATTCCTGCGCAAGTTCCGCTACAATAGTAAGAGTTTGCTGGATCAACCCAACCTGCGCCATCAATATTGTATTGAAAGCGCACCCAATCGACGGAGTTACAGTCTGTTCCGCATCCTTCCATGGTTCCGATACTGTTAATGTCAAAACTAATTTCAATATTTTCACATGCTGAAATATCAATGGGTGTATCTGTTGCCCAAACAGCCTCCCCATTGGTGTCTTTTCCTTCAAAAACCCCTGATTTAACCTCCCAGTGATCACCATTTAAACAAGTAGGACACGAAGAAGACCAGTTTACTCCGTCTGCAGTCCCTGAAGTTGTTCCTTCGGGTAGGTTGAAGTTTTCTTCAAACACTATTTGACCATTGAGCTGAAAGCTGAATAAAGTGAGTACAATAGCGAAGAGTGAACGGTGAAAAAATGTATTGTTTTTTAATTTCATGGGGTCAATAAAACATAAATGAGGTGCAAAGAAATGATATTTATTCCGAGCGTTGGTTAATTTAACATTAAATTATAGGAAGTTTTTTCATGCGAATGAACCCAAATGGTGAAATTTCCATCACAATGAATTGATCTGAAAAGGAATGCCTTGTAAACAGTTTTTGGGACATCTACTTCATATAGACTTCCATTAAATTCGTGGTAGAACCTTTCAAAATCGATATTACTAACAAGACAACGCTTACAACTATTCTTTAAGCTTTAAAATCTTCTATAGATTCTTTATAAATTTACTAGTTGAGCAAAATAATAAATGTATTGTTATGAAATTACAGCAATCAAAAACCTTAAAAGAAGTTGCAGAATTTTTAAATTGTGAATTCGTTGGAGACCCAAGTCACGAGATCACTGGCTTAAACGAAATTCACAGGGTTGAAGCAGGAGATATTGTTTTTGTAGACCACCCAAAGTATTATGATAAAGCATTAAACAGTAATGCAACAACCATTTTAATTGATAAAGAGGTAGATTGTCCTGAGGGTAAAGGCTTGTTGGTCAGTAAGCAGCCTTTTGATGATTTTAATCGACTGACAAAGCATTATAGACCTATGCGCTTCCTTTCAGGAATGGTCGGTGAAAACACTAAGATTGCAGAATCTGCTCAGATTTATCCAAACGTAACGATAGGAAATAACGTAATTATTGGTGAGCATGTAATCATCTATCCAGGAGTGGTAATTATGGATTATACCATCATTGAGGACAATGTGTTTATTGGAGCAAACACTGTAATTGGGCAGCATGCTTTTTATTATAAGAAAAAACCAACAGGATATGACCGTTTACATACTAGTGGAAATGTATGGTTAAAGAAGAACGTAGAGATTGGTGCATTGTGTACAATTGATGCGGGGGTGACGGCAACTACCACCATTGGTGAAGGAACAAAAATTGACAATCAAGTGCAAATTGGGCATGATACCATTATTGGTAAAAACTGTTTGCTCGCTGCCAATGTTGGTATAGCAGGATGTGTAGAATTACAAGATAATGTGACCATGTGGGGACAAGTAGGTTGTGCTTCAGATGTGGTGATTGGCGAAAATGCTATCGTTCTGGCCCAGTCCGGAATTTCTAAAAGTTTGGCCCCAAATAAAACTTATTTCGGTAGTCCGGCCAAAGATATTCGATTGGTTTATCGTGAGATGGCTGCCATTCGTAAGCTCCCCGAGATTTTAGAAAATATGTAATGAAACGTGATTCCTTAATTCAAGAACTTAAAGAGCAATTAAAGTTTAAAGACTTTGAGTTGAATTCTATGCTTGAAATTTCAAAGGGAATCAACTCCAATCAGTCGGTTGATTACTTAATTTCTGTTTACGAATTCATTCTTAAAGAACAGTTGGGATTGGATAAATTTGTTTTGTTTATTAAACAAGACCATTGGGAGTATTTGATAAAATCTGGAGTAAAGGGGAGAATTAAAGACATTGAAATTGAACGTGATTTAAAACGGTTCAAGGACATAACCCTTATAGAATCATCGAGCAATAGAGAGTTAAACCAGTTCGACGTAGTGATTCCTGTTGTGCATCAAGGGAAAGCAATTGCTTATTTATTATTGAAAGACCGAAGCATCAGCACAAGTAATTTCATTGGTTCAAACTCCACCACAGACTTGTCTTTTATTCAAACTTTAACGAATATTATCGTTGTGGCCATTGAGAATAAACGAATGAACAAACAAAGCATCATTCAAGAGCGTATTAATAAAGAATTAGAGGTTGCCTCAGAAATGCAGAAGTTGCTTTTCCCCGATAATTTACCTTCAGATAAACGACTCGATTTAGCGGCCACCTACACCGCTCGTCATGAGGTGGGGGGAGATTATTATGACTTTATTCCCATCAACAAAAACGAGTTTATTGTTTGTATTGCTGATGTTTCAGGAAAGGGAATTAGCGCAGCTATGTTGATGGCCAATTTTCAAGCCACTATTCGTACTTTGTTGGGCTTCGAAAGGTTTGACTTGGAGTACCTCATACACGAATTGAATAAGAAAGTCATGCTTGCGGCCAAAGGAGAAAAGTTTATTACCTTTTTCATAGGGCATTATCATATGGTATCGCGACGTTTGAAATACATTAACGCAGGACACAATCATCCCATTCTTACCAATGGAAAAAAAGCACAGTTTCTCGACAAAGGATCTATTGGTCTGGGGATGCTTGAAGAAGTCCCATTCATAGAACCAGATGAAATTACAATCGCTCCAAATTCAACATTGATTTTGTACACCGACGGAGTAGTAGAGCTGCAAAACAAAGCAGGAGAATATTTTCAAACCGACCGACTCATTAAATTAATCCATAGTTTTTATCCTTTAAAAATGGAGGATTTGAATAATCTAATTTTCTCAAAACTGGATGAGTTCAGAGAAACAGAAGACTTGGTAGATGACACCGCTATTTTTAGCTGTAGAATATTCTAAAGGAAAGCCCTTTAATTCTTATTGATGTTAAATACTGGGGTGTAGTTACCAGGCACCTTAGATGTCAGCACCCAATTATCAATGGTCGTATTGTTGGTGCAGGTTGTACATTCGGTAATGGTAATGGTGTAAGTAACGGTAGAGTTTGCCGCATCAACGCTCACATTTCTGTTGTATCCAGAACTACAAGAAGAGCTTGTTGTTAGTGCAAATACAGAATATTGACTGTAATCAACAGGAGTGTAGTTAACACCACCATCAAGACTCATTTCAATAGGTTTGTTCACTTCACTTCCATCAACAACAAAATGTTGTCCACCTGGAATGCCTACCGCTCTAATTATAGCATCTTCTATAATGATTCCAGAAACACTGTTTGAGGGATCACATTTTTTGCAAGACGACAATAAGGTCGTGAGGAGCAGTAGAATCGAAATGAAGGCAAATTTATTCATGGCGCAAAGTTTGAGTAATGATAAAGATACTATGATTTTTTTCTAAGTTCAAAATTTTGACCTAAATAGACTTTTCTAACTTGTTCATCTGTTGCTAATTCTTCCGCAGTACCGGCTTTTAGAATACTTCCTTCAAATAGAAGGTAAGCACGATCTGTTATTGAAAGTGTTTCTTGAACATTGTGGTCTGTAATCAGAATACCTATGTTCCTTTTCTTTAAGTCCGCAACAATAGATTGAATATCTTCAACAGCAATCGGGTCAACTCCGGCAAATGGTTCGTCTAAGAGCACAAATTTAGGATCGGTAGCTAAAGCCCGGGCGATTTCCGTTCTTCTTTTTTCACCACCCGACAATGCAGAACCTTTGTTTTTCCTAACATGGTTCAGGCCGAATTCAGAAATCAATTTTTCAAGTTTCGCCTTTCTTTCGGTCTTGTTCAATTTAGTCATCTCGAGAATGGCCATAATATTGTCTTCAACACTCAGCTTTCTAAATACAGATACTTCTTGAGGGAGATAACCTACTCCAAGTTGAGAGCGTTTGTACATGGGGAGTCTGGTGATGTCTGTTTCATCCAAATGCACTGTCCCTTCATCTGGAGAGACCAAGCCAACGATCATGTAAAAGGAGGTTGTTTTTCCTGCTCCATTTGGGCCTAATAAACCAACGATTTCTCCTTGATTGACTTCAATAGAAATACCTTTTACAACCTTACGGTTACGGTATGACTTTGTGATATTTTTGGTGAATAATTTCATATTTTGATATCGAAGCACTAAAATAATACAAACTAAGTATTCTTGATGCTTTTTCTAAGAGATTCTCTTCGTAGGTTTAGAACCTGATGGAAAATTTTGCACGTATTCCAACAGGTGAATCACCAGGTTTTAAATGGGTCATCCTCCAAACTGCATCGACTCTAAATACTTTAAAGATGTTCTCAATTCCAATGGCACTTTCTACATAAGGCGTATATCCAAATGCTGTGGTATTGTCTGGCATTAGCATGGCTGTTCTTTGTTTGCTTGAAAGTTCTCCCCATACAGATTTTGCAGAAGCCACCAGTCTCCATTTTAATTTTCTGATCAAAGGAACACGGTCAAAAAATAATCCGTTAAAATGATGTTCAGCAGTTGCGCCTACATATCGGTCAGAAATAAATTCGAAGTAATCCATTCTGTTGTGTGCCATCGATTGAAACCAATAGGTTTGAGAACCTTCATGAACTTTTAGGAAGGGATAGGCCGCTTGTCCAAAATACATCCCTCCATAGATTTCATAGTAGAGTTTTCCAAAAACTCCAAGCTTTGGACTGTGTTTAATTTTGAGTTCTAATTTTTGATATTCATAATCAGAACCTAAAACACCTTTGATTCCAAGTACACCTTCTAGGCTAACGATGGGATATTTAGAACCAATTGAGATCCTGTCAAAACTTCCAGAAATAAACTCTTCATTTTTCGCATACCTGATTTTTAATGAAGTTTCGAAAGTGCTGACTTCGTTGATGAAGTCAAAACCTACGTAAGAATTAGGTACCCGGAATTGAGTTTCACCCAAAGCGCTTAGACTTTTCCATTGACCACCTGCCGTAATGATAAAAGACTTGCCAATATCCTTTTCTAATTCCGCACCAAATTTTTCTACGAAAATTAGCTGATTCAATGGTTTTGTTCTCAACAAAGATCCAAATGCTCCATCAATATCTGCAGCATTTTCACCTAATCCTAATTGCTGTACATCATAATCGTAAAACACCTTTAGCATACCTCTCTTTTTCGGCGTTACATTGAATCTGATTCCACCACCATACTTGAATTGCTGGTCTAGATAACCATAGGCTAATTTCCCAGAGAACTCTATGCGTTCACTGAAATCGTTGGAAGTTCGGAGTTGAATTTGATTTCTAAAGCCTTCAACTGTGTTGTAACTGATTAAGCTACGTATGTTTCCTAATTCTATTTTGCCTAAAGGATAAAATCCAGTGGTGGCTAAAAACGTGAGGTTTTTAAAAGCTTTGAAAAGTGGAACTTCATTCAAAGAGTCAATCATAACATCAATGTCTTCTTCCTGCTTATTGAGTGGAATGTGCCTGTGTTTTCTCCAATATTCCTCATCCCGCTTGTTGGCGCTGTCTAGCATGACGACATTTTCACTGGCTTTGTAAAAATCAGGTGGATGTGGTTTGTTGATGACGAAATTCTTTCTGGTCGTTAACTTTCTACCATACAAACCAAGTAGTTTTGAATTATCGTAAACATTTAAGTCGACAATTAATCGGTCATAGGTCAACATCCAAACTTCATCCTCTACTTGATTGAACATTTGTTCTAGGTAGAATCCATTGACATAATTGATGTTGGCATCATCTGCAACATTAGCCGACCATTTTTTTATTGCATAAGTTGTGTCGTGTACCCACATCTCTCCTTCAAAAGTAAGGTCTCCTTTCCGTTTTGGTTTAAAGGTCATGAGGTAGCACCATTGATTGTCTATAAAAGCACTGTCTTGAAGGTAAAATTTGTAATACCCCAATCCAAAATTCGCGATGGGGCTAATGAATGATTTGTCAAAAATTCCAATATAGTTTTCGTAAACATTGATGTCTTGATACATTTCACCAAGAAATTGGTTGACTTCAAGGTTTTTAACTCCAGTAATTCGAGAGGCGCTGACGACTTCTTTTTTCTTGGTTGGATTTGTACGGTAATAATATTCTGAAAGAGATTCTGTAAGAATGAGTGGTAAATACTTCCCTCCGTCCATGGTATCAAGGTAGTCCATTACTAAGTTTAAGTTCTGAACGATTTTCCGGCCTTCAAAATCATCACCTATATTGTTTAGGTCCAACTGAATTTTGTTGTAACTCTGATATGAATAAGCTTCTAGTTTTTCTTTGTTGTTGATGTGTTTGTTGCGGACAATTCTCCTGTGTAAAATAGTAGAAGGTTTTTCATCTGGTGCAGTAATGAAGACTTCGTCTGTGGTTTGAGTAATGGGCTCCATTCGGAAGTTCAACACTTGCGACTCATCTTGCTTTACGGCTACAGTTTTTGTTTCGAAGCCAGAAGCACGAACAACTAATGAATCAGTTGCATAGTAAGATTCAATGGCATACTTCCCATCAAAATCTGTTTCAGTACCAATTTTTGAATCCTTAAAAAATACGCTAGCAAAGGGAATGGGTTCACCTGTTTCGTCCTCTACCACAAGTCCAGATACTCCGGTTTTTTGCGCAGTTAAATAAGTACTAGTAAAAAGAAATATGAATAATATCCATCTCATCGATTACTAAAATAGTTATTTTGATGAGATGTAAATGACCAAGTATGTTTATTTTTCATGTAGTAGTGTTAGTAAATCATAAAATTAGTGTTTTAGCCGACTTGCTCACGCTTTAATCTCCGTTTTTCAACGCGGGCACTGACCAAAATTCCAACTTCGTAGAGTAAGATAATGGGAATTGAAACAATCACTTGACTAATAAAGTCAGGTGGAGTAATTAATGCCGACAAAATAAGTACACCTACGATTGAATGCTTTCTGTATTTTCTTAGAAATGCAGGTGAAACAATTCCGATTTTTGTTAGAATGTAAATAATTACTGGAAGCAAGAACAATAGCCCGGTAAAGATAACGCTCGAAATGATCAGAGACATAAAAGAACCAATCATCCAAATGTTTTCGAATTCAGATGCTAAAGAGAATCCCCCAAAGAACTGAATACAGAGTGGCGCAACAACGATGTATCCAAAGACAACACCAATCAGGAATAAAATGGTAACAAAAAATGTTATTCCTGAAACGGCACTTTTTTCATTGGCTTTTAATCCTGGTTTTACAAAACCCCACATTTGATAGAACACAAAAGGGAAGGCAAGTATGAATCCTCCAACAAATGACATCAATAATGCATAAGAAAATTGTGAGCCTACTTTATTGGATTGAAATTTAATAGGTATTTCACCTACGCAAATGTTCAAATAATCACACATGAATTGGAATGAGACAAAGTCTGGCTTGGTCATAGCGATAAATAAGTTTTGGATTAACCATTCCTTAAAAAACCACATAACTACAGCGAAAACCAATATTGCAATTACTGATTTTACAATTCTCCAACGCAATTCCTCAAGGTGATCGAGGAATGACATTTCATTTTCTTCTTGCTCACTCATAACCGATTGCAAAAATACTTTATTTTCTTATGATAACGATGTAAATAATGATTGTTCTATAGAATAAAATCAACTTAAAGATTATTCAACATTACGATAATCCAACAAGGTGACATGTCCATGTCTTATGATTTCTACTCCATTCCCGTCTCGCAGAGATAAACGATAAACATAGACCCCTTCTCTTGCAATTCTAGTTTGCCCTTTTAACTGGCCGTTCCACCCTTCGTTAGGGTCTTCTGTAGAGAAAATTACGCGCCCATAACGGTCGTAAATTTCAAAGAGGTAGTTTTCGATTTGACGTTGCCTTGTTTCTGGTTTGAAAACAGGATTGTGTCCACCAACACTAAAGGCATTAGGAATGTAAATTGTTGGACTAATTACACCACATGCTTTATTGCTGTAACTTAGTTCTTCTAGACCATACTGATTAGGACCTTCTTCAGCAACGACAAGATAACAGGTTTTTCCATCATCGTTGTTGCCAATAGTTCCTACAGAATCTGTATACGTTCGAATATTGTATGGCAAAACTGCAATTGGAGTAGGATCGAATTGCCCATCAATTGATCGGTATACTTTATAGGAAAGTAAATTTCCTAAAAACGCTGCGTAGGGTGTCCATTGTAAAACATGAGCTTCTGTCTCTTGCTTGGTGGTCACGCTTAGATGAATGGTTTGTCCTATGTTGGAATAACCAAAGGACTGATTACATGTATCAATTACTTCAGCCCTGTAAAGGTATGAGCGTTTGTTGACTTCAACATCTGTATCTATGAATGTAATTTCATTTAAATTGTTAACGGGCTTAGAATCAATGACCTCAAAGGCTTGAGTTCTGTTGTTAAAGCGTTCTAACTTCACAATTTCTGCTCCTTCTCCATGAGAAATTTGGTACCTTACTGCAATTCTGTTGTCCTCCACTGTAGCAACGCTTAAATACGAAATGTCTGGACTTTGGTCGGCTGTAAAAGTTAAGTGGTTGACATTTGAAAAAGAACTTACTCCATCATTGGAAATGGTTTGAACTACGGCAATAATTTCATCTCCTGCGTTGATGTTAAAATTGATGTTGTTGTTCGTAGTTTGACCTACTTGCTGCCACGGACCACCGTTAACACGTACAAATAGAATATGATTGGCGTTATTGGTAAATCCTATGTATCCCGTCCAACTGTAATTAACTTGTCGATTACAGATGTCTATTGAACTACTCAAAAAGTTGGTGGTATGAGGTGTTGCTTTGGCTGAAGTTTGATGTGTTGGTGGAACGTTGGATGTATAGCAAGAATCAAATGCGGCTATTGAATATTCGAATGGACCATTTTCATGATTTTCTGAGTGGGTGTAGCTGGTGTTTGGTTTTCCCCACACAGTATCTATTTCAACAAGGTTTCCGTTTTGGTCTGTTTGATAAATTACATAACCATACGTATCTTCCTGTGAGTTTTCACTCCAATTAATGGTAATGTCACCTGTTAAGGTATCAATATCAACATTCGAAATGACAGGAATATCAGGAACAATTTTATCTTCAAAAACATCACCTTCAATATTGCTGGTGAAATTACATTGGTCTGTTTCTAGAACGATTTGATAACTAATAAACTCAGAACATACTGTTATGGTGTCGTAATAACTTGTAGTATTGTAGGGAACAGAATCGATTAGTGTCCATGTTCCAGCAGGGAATTCTTTGTAGATATGATAATAATCATTAAAAGTAGAGTGTTGAGTTGGATGGGGATCGTTCCATTGTAGAATTGCTTCACCATTTCCAGGATTGTTGAGGTCTAAAAAGATGTTGGAAAGTGTATCTGAGTTTCTTGCTGTATTTCCATTGCATCCTGACATTGTGGAAATAAAGAATTGGTCCGTTCCTCCAACACCACCATTTAGGGTGAAACTATTGGAGTTAATGTTTCCGGCAGTTGCATAATGTCCTCCGTTTACACCATGAATCTGATAACCTGTAAAAACACCATAAGGATCAGTAATAGGATTCCAATTAATCACTATATCTCCAGCAGCATTCCCGGTGATACAGGTTATTTCCGGACCAGGTAAAACATCTTTGTTTAAAACGTTTATGGTGACAGTAGCGTATTGCACTTTAGGGATTGGACAATAATCATCTTGAACTTTAAATACGAAAATATAAGGTACTACATCTAAAGCTTGTCCGGTAGCACCGATGAGGTGATCACAGGAAGTTTGCCAGTTGAATTGCATGGTTGCATTGTTTGTTGAAGTAACAGAAGGTGTGTTTAATGTTGCACATGGAGTAGTGATACAGCCATTGTTGGCATCCGCATATCCTGTTCCGTACATCAATCCTGAGGAGGAAATTGTTACAGACTGTGGAGTTCCATCTTGAAGTAGGTCTAAGTCAGAAGCAATAATATCAAAATTAATAGCGTCGCCTGCAAATATCGATGTTTCAAAAGAAGTGTTTGCTGCAAACGGAGGCGTTATCGTAGGTACGTTGTTTGTTCCAGAACATGAGGAAACAATGAGTTGGATTTCTCTTTCAACAGTGGCAATTTTAACACCATTTCTAAAAGCGTCAACCACGATTTTTGTTGCGAAATTTCCTTGGGTGTATGACCTGAATTGTATACGTCCATTTTCTGGATTTATCGTTGCAGCTTCGTTGTTTGGGTTGAAGGCAGCATCAGGTGTTGGATTGTCATGTGAAAATCCCGGTTCAAATAGTACAGGAGCAGGGGATGTTGGAGGAGTATAAATTCCACTCGGGAAGTAATCCAAAGGTTTTCCCCAACTGAAATGCAGAGAATCTAAATCTACATCAACTCCATTTGGATTGTAATCATATGGGTCTCCAGCACAGCTGACAATATGTGGAGATTGTAAAAAAGTTGGAGAATTATCGATGCATCCACCTGTTGCTCCAGGAATTTGGTACATCGCAGCAGATAATGTTATTCCATAGCTAGTTGGATTTTGAATGTTGGTTAAGGCGCCACTTCTTGAAAAGTTCTGATAGGTAAAATGCCATCCACCACTGGGTGGAATTCCAGGAATTGTGATGGGCGCACTGCGGTAGGTGATTTCTTCAACAGCACCAATCCCATTTCCTCCTGAAACACCTGTTCCGCAGTCAAAAGGTTGGTTTCCTGCAGCTGGAGTACACATTGGAGAGATATCAGCTCGATTTACAAAGTCAACTTGGATAGAGGTCAATGTTGCATGTCCCCATACGTCAATTACCTCAAAATTGGTATTCACTTCAAACCCATTACAATCTCGGTAGAATTTTAATTCAAATACATAATCACCATTTCCTTGACATTGCCAAGTGATTTCACCACCCATTCCATGTGTAGCGTTAGCAGCTTTCGGTAGAAGACCAATTGAGCTGACGAGTAAGATGATATATAATAAATTGCGCATCTGGATTTTAACGTGTTTTTCGTACATTTATTATAACGTATTTCGAAAGGTAATCGTTGCTGAATTTAGTTTTTATTCCAGTTTACTATCCAGCGCTTACTATTGTGAAGTCTTCCCATTTCAAATATTGATTTGCTAATGCCATAACTTCAATAGGCGTAATTTCGTTGACTTGTTTGATGAATTCATCATAATAGGTATAATCCATACCGTAGGTTTCTACAGCAATAAATCGATCCATCATCGCTTGCGCTCCGTCAGACTGCTCTAAAATTTGTCCAATGATGTAGTTTTTAACCAAATCTAACTCCTTTTCGCTAACCTCCTCGGTTTGCAGAATTTTAATTTCGTTTTGAATAGCCTCTAGCGTCAGGTCTTTAAATTCTTTTCCTACTTCTGTACTGATAAAGAAATAACCTGTTTCTAATAGCTGTGCAACACCAGAACCGATACCATAAGTGTATCCCTTGTCTTCACGAATTGAAGTCATCAGTCGACTGCCAAAATATCCACCTAGAATTGTATTGACAACGCTGAATTTTATGAAATCTGTATGTTGTTTATTGAACAAAACACGGCCAACACGAATCGCTGTTTGAAGCGCTTGTTCTTTTTCGATATGGATGACATTAGGCGAATAGCTATAGTCATATTCAATGGGAGTAACCTCGTCTTTATTGAATTGGTTTCCGAGCGTTTTAATGCTGTTTAAATCTTGATCACTCACTGCTCCGACTATAGAGATATATTGTAAGCCAGAAAGGTATTTACTGTGGTGAAATTCAATGAGATCATTTTTTTCTATATGGTTAAAATCTTCGAGTTGCGCCAAATCACCATAAGGTGAATTTTTAAACAAATCACTTAGGAAAGCACGTCGCGCTTGGGTCGAAACCTTCTCTAAACTAATGGCCATTTTCTTTTTCTTGGATTGAAGCAATTGTTTGATTTCTTTCGGATTGAAATTGACATTGATCATCGCATCTACAACAATTTCAGCGATCGCAACTACATGTTCACGAAGTCCAATTAAAGAGATAGTTGATTTTTCAGTCGAGACTTCTACACCGGTGAACCCTCCCAGTCGATCAATCTCTTCATCTATTTCTTCACTCGATTTGTTTTCTGTCCCTGAGAATAAAAGTTCCCCCGCCAGTTGAGCGACGATTTTAGAGGTTTTTAAGCTCCCTGCATCAAATACGAAATCAATACGCACTGTTTCATCGTCTGTTTTTCGCATGCTGTAAACTTGAACTTTATTTTCTAAAGTGTCAATTTCTGGCGATTGAAAATCAATATGAGTTACCGTAGATGTCTTCGGTGCAATTGTTCTATTTATCATTCTTTTTCGCTTTAATTATCAGTTGAGAACAGTTCGTTTTTTGTAAAATAACATTGGCCTGACTCCGGATTCCCTCAACAGTTACTTTTTCATATTCATCTGTTTCGGTATTGATGAGGTTGGCATCGCCCAAAAGTTCATTCATTGCTAAGGCCATGCTTTTATTCAATACTCCTTGTTCAGAAAATGCTTTGGTGGTTTTTACTTTATTGATGATTTTTTCGAGTTCCGTTCCTTCAATTAAATTAGATTTTAATTCTTCTAAAACGGCCCATATTTCAGCATCAATTTCTTCTAGTGTTGCACCGTCATTTGGATGAATAGAGAGCATTAACATCCCGGGATCGTTAGACCCCATAATGTATGCGTTGATTTCTGTAACCAATTCAAGTTCTTTTTTTAATCGTTTGTATAAACGAGAAGACTTTCCTCTTCCGAGAATATCTGAAATTAAATCGGCTTCGTAATACCCTTGTTGACCTTTTCCAGCCATTTTGAAACCGTAGGTATAAACATCAGAAGGAACATCTCTTTCTATTGTTTTGGTTCTAAATTCAGTCTGTTTTGGTTCTTGAGGTAGATTTCTAACTTTCTTTTTTCGAGCAGGAATGTCTCCATACCATTTCTTGACTAATCTTTTAACTTCCTCTAAATCTAGGTTGCCAGCAATAACCAAAATTGCATTTCCAGGGTGATAATGTGTATGAAAGAAGTCTTTTACTTCCTCCATTGTTGCCTCCTGAATGTGTTCAATGTTTTTTCCTATTGTGGCCCAACGGTAGGGATGAACTTTATATGCCAAAGGCCTAAATTCTAACCATAAATCTCCATAGGGTTGATTTAAGTAGCGTTGTTTAAATTCTTCAATGACAACACTTCTTTGAACTTCTAAACTTTTTTCTGTAAAAGCCAAAGAAAGCATTCTGTCACTTTCTAGCCACAAGGCCGTTTCTAAGTTTTGTACTGGAAGAACATCGTAATAGTTGGTGATGTCATTACTAGTAAAAGCATTGTTAGACCCACCAGCTTCTTGTAAGGGGCCGTCGAAGTTTGGAATATTTATCGAACCTCCAAACATTAAATGTTCAAACAAGTGTGCGAATCCAGTCCTTTCTGGAGACTCATCTCGTGCACCTACATCGTACAAAGTATTCACAACAGCCATTGGGGTTGTGGTGTCTTTGTGAAAAATTACACGCAAGCCATTGTCCAATTCAAAACGCTCAAATTCTACCATTAAAATTTAAATTTTTCATTTGTATTTTGTGCGGATAAAGCAACTTTGAAATCATTAACAATCTCCTCAACGATTTGTGCGGCAGGAAGAATTTTGTGAATCAATCCTGAAACTTGCCCAATCTCTAATTCACCTTCTTCTAAATCTCCTTCGAACATTCCTTTCTTTGCTCTTCCTCGTCCAAGCAAAGTCACTAAATCCTCAACGCTTTTACATTCGTTATAGGCTTCAACTACCTGCTTGTAAAAAGCATTTTTGATCAAACGAACAGGAGTAATTTCTTTTAACGTTAGAACGGTGTCTCCTTCTTTTGCCTCAACTACTGTGTTTTTGAAGTTGATGTGTGCGGAAGATTCTTCAGAAGCCACAAATCGACTCCCAATTTGAACAGCGTCTGCACCAAGGTTCATGGCGGCTAACATTCCAGCTCCGTTTCCAATTCCACCTGCGGCAATTATTGGAATTTTTACTGCTTCAGCAACCATTGGGATCAAACAAAATGTAGTTGTTTCATCTTTTCCGTTGTGTCCACCAGCTTCAAATCCCTCGGCAACAATTGCATCGACACCGGCTTCCTCAGATTTTAATGCGAATTTCACACTGGAAACTACGTGAACAACGATGATTCCATGGTCTTGCAAATGCTTGGTCCATGTTTTTGGGTTTCCTGCAGAGGTGAAAACAATAGGAACCTTATGTTTGATGATTGTCGCAACATGCTTGTCAATGTCGGGATAAAGCATTGGTAAGTTCACTGCAAAAGGTTTATTGGTTGCAGCTTTACATTTTTGAATTTGTTCATCCAGAATTTCAGGATACATACTCCCTGAGCCAATGATTCCTAATCCACCTGCGTTAGAAACGGCAGATGCCAATTCCCAACCTGAGCACCATATCATTCCGGCTTGAATAAGTGGATACTCGATATTAAATAATGATGTAATTCTATTTTGCATAAAATGAGTTGTTTAATATGTAATTGAAGTTTCGCTTGTGGTAGAAAGGACGGGTTGTAAATCGTCCGTACAAGTAAACCCACCCGAAGACGAATTCTTAAACCTTCTTAGGGTTCAGTTTGTTTTTCCAAGCTAAAATTACAATGATTATTCCTGCCACAACAAAAGGAATACTTAACCATTGTCCTGTATTGATGATTAAACCAGCATCTCTTTCTGCTTGACCGAGTTTTACGAATTCAATAATAAATCTCCACCCGAAAATAAAAATGAGGAACAGGCCAAAGATAAAACCACTTTTTTCTATTAAATTGGTTTTCCAGTATAATCTAAGTAAGATGAAAAAGCTTATCAAGTAGGCAAGCGCTTCATACAATTGAGCTGGGTGGCGGTAAACATGGACCATTTCACCATCAACTTCAACGAGGTTGCTAACACTTTCATGCATAAACATAAATCCCCATGGCAAGTCGGTTGGTTCTCCAATGATTTCGTGGTTGACCAAATTCCCCAAACGAATAAAACACCCTGCGATAGCTATTGGAGCAACAATTCTGTCTAAAATCCACCACATGCTTTTTTTAGAGACCTTTTTACTGTATAGGTATAGAGCAATTAAAATTGCAATTGCACCACCGTGACTTGCTAATCCACCTTCCCAAATTTTAAAAATATCGATGGGATTTTGTTTGTAAATGTGCCAATCATAAAAGAATACATGACCCAAACGTGCTCCAACAATGGTTGCAATTACTACATAAATCAATAGTTTATCTAGCCATTCTTCTGGGACTCCCTCTGCTTTAAACATGCGTTTTATCACGTAAAATCCAATGATTAGTCCTGTAACAAACAGTAATCCGTATAAGTTAGGCGTGCTCCAACCATCGATAAGCTGTGAGCTAACATTCCATTCAATTCCTAATATCACAATGTGTATTTTTATAATGTATGCGAAAGATACTTTTTTTGTGTGAAATAGGAGGTGGGTTTTGATAAAATAACGTAGAGATTCGCAATGATCTCCCAAGTTGCGCAAAGAATAAAAGGGATACTGGTTTTGTAAAGGTTGAAAAATAAAGATTGATTCTTCACATTTAACGAATATGGAATGAAAAAGCCGAAGACTTTAATCTTCGGCTTTTTATATATTTCCTTTTCTAACTTTTTCTCTGCGTCACTTTCTTACCTTCACCGCCTCAGCAACCCTCACAGGCTTTTTATTATTCCCCTTGAACTTCAATTTCTCAGATCTCCCTTTTTTGAAAATTTGATTGCTGTTCTCTTTTCCTTTACGTAATTCACGTTGAACTTCCTCAGGTAGGTTATGAACTTCTTGGCATTCTGTAGAACAGCATCCTTGCATTTTTTCTTTACAGTTATCGCATTGTATGAACAATAAATGACATGCGTCATTTAGACAATTTGTGTGTGTGTCTGCAGGGTCTCCACATTGGTGGCAAACTGCAATGATGTCTTCAGTGATTCGTTCACCACGACGTTCATCAAAAACAAAGTTCTTTCCGATAAATTTATTTTCTATTCCTTTATCAATGCAGTCATTAGCGTATTTAATAATTCCACCTTCGAGTTGATGTACATTCTTAAATCCACGGTGTTTGTACCAAGCCGAAGCTTTTTCACAACGAATTCCTCCTGTGCAGTACATTACGATGTTTTTGTCTTGGTTTCCAGCTAAAATTTCATCTTCGATAATCGGTAATGATTCACGGAAGGTGTCAACATCTGGAGTGATCGCTCCTTTAAAATGACCAACCTCTGTTTCGTAGTGATTACGCATGTCAATGAGAATGGTGTCCGGATCGTCAATTAATGCATTAAACTCCTCTGCTTTTAAGTGCTTTCCTTTGTTGGTCACATCAAAAGTGTTGTCGTTTAAACCATCGGCTAAAATCTTCTTGCGAATTTTAATTTTTAACTTCAGGAATGGGAACTCAACTTCTGCTTCGTCGACAGCGATATTTAATCTGATGTTGTTTAAAAAAGAAATTTCGTAAAGCTCTTTTTTGAACTGTTCGAACTTGTCGGCAGGAACACCAATTTGGGCGTTGATTCCTTCTGTTGCGACGTATGTTCTTCCTACGATTCCGAGATTATCCCACATTTGGAAGAGGTGGTCTCTAAAAACTTGAGGGTTGGGAATAGAAGCATATTGATAAAAAGAAACGGTAACGAATTTTGTTCCGCGTTCTTTTAACTTCTCCACTAACTCCTCTTTACTCAATTTATTCCACAGTTGCATGCTATGTATTTTTTTAAACCGACAATGATTTGTGTAAAACACGTCGGTATTGGTTAAAGATGACGCAAAGATAATTAAAATGAAAGAAAGTGATGGTTTAACATATAAAAAAAAGCGGATCCGTTAGTTGGTCCGCTCTGTTTAAGGTGTTATTGCTTAGCCTATCGTTTTTTCAATTGCTGTATTGTAAATTGTCTTCGCAGCCTGTATAAATCCATAGTGAATATCGTCCACTACCAATTTCCCTTGGGTTACATGACCTAGCAAAGTATAGTTAACTCCCGCATTCATCATGTATTCAATGAAGTCGTCTTCGCTGTCTTCATTCACACCAACTATTATTCGACCAGAAGCCTCGCCAAATAAAAACGCATCTTCTCTAATTTCAGCATCCGTGACGATGTCAAAACCTAATTCTTTTGACATTGACATTTCTGTTAGTGTTATGAATAAACCTCCTCTAGAACAATCATGTGCAGCATTAATTAAGTCTTTTTGAATTAATGACTTCACGACTAGTTGCGTTGCGAGTTCTTTTTCAAGATTGAAATAAGGAGCTGGAGATTTCTTATGGTTATGGTAGGAAAACAGGTATTCTGAACTTGCGATGCATTCAACTGCTTCTCCAATAATGAAAATCAGGTCACCTTTGTGTTTGAAATCAGGAGTCATTACTTTGTCCCTGTCTTCAATGATTCCCATCATGCCTAAGTTAGGAGAGGGGAGAATGGCTGTTTCTTTTCCATCGACCATAGAAACATTGTTGAATGACATGTTTTTGTCAAGAACTGGGGTGTTAAATTTAGTACAAGCTGCTGTTAATCCTTTAATTGTATTTACAAATTGCCAATACGTTTCTGGGTTGTATGGGTTCCCAAAGTTTAAACTTAAAGCAGTCGCTTTTGGCGTTCCTCCAGCACAAATAATTTTTCGTGATGCTTCAGCGATACATATAGCAGCACCTGTTTCAGGATCTGCATGAACATATCGTGGTTGGCATGTTGTTGTTAATGCTATTGCTTGTTGCTCGTTTTCTAAAGGTTTAACGCTTGTGTTTTCTGGTATGCTTTTTCGTGTGCCTATTTGATTGTTGAACCATCTTTTTGAGGCGATATTTGGACTTCTTAATAAGTAAGTAGCAACCTCTCTTAGGTCTTCTGGTTCAGGAATGTCGTCTATACTTATGGTTTTGTATTCTTGAAAATAATCAGGTTCTGTATGCTCTCTGTCGTAAACTGGAGTGCCTTCTCCTACGCTTATGGTCGAGAGGGGGATGTTAACGATGATTTTGTTTTTATAGCTGCATTGAATCAGCTCCTTTTCTTGTTCTACTGTAATGTCCTTTTCACTAGCTTCTATATGTGAAGCAATAATTTTTGTAAGGTGATTTTTAAGGAGTTCAAGTTTATCCTGCGATTGATCAGTAGTAGTTGCCGTCTCTAATGAAAAAGTGTCTGAGATTGCATTGTAATTGAATGATTTATCGAAAAAGACATTCCTTCCATCCGTTGTTGTAGTTTTATTCGCTGTTTCGACTGTTTTTTTGATTGAAGGAATTGTGTTTTCATCCTCAATGTTACCCAATTGATATGAAGTGACTTTAGCAATTGCTTGTTTGGTCGAGTCCTTATGTTTTTTATACTGCTTATTTTCAATTGTAAGACTAAATTGTGTGCCATTTTCCAAATCAACACTTTTGATTGTGGGTAAAGCAGACAAATGTTTGATAGAATTTTTGAATGAAAGATTTTCAGACCACATTTCGCCGTATACAATAACTTCTATGTAGTTTGGAGTTCGACCCAATAATGTTTTGATCGACTCAAACTCGGTCTTGTTTAAACCTAGCTGTTTGGCATCTTCTAATGTTGCTTCTCGTTGAGTAGTATTTTCCATAAACTTACAAATTGATATACAAATTTAATTAATTACTTGTTCGGATTCCTTCTTTTGAAATTTGTTTTTAACAATGAGGGTGTAGGTTTGTTGAAAGAAGGATTTTTAGATTTCCGTTTTGAAAGTTTTCACCTAAAATTTGGAGATTTCTAATATTTATATTACTTTTTCTTTCATTTATAAAACTATAAGCCATGCAAGACACTACAAATATCAAACCCACGGTCATAGAAAAAGAGAGTATACCTCAATTAAAATTCAATAAAGAATCCAAGATTAAGCAACAAGAAGGGTTAATGGAAAAACTGATGGAAGCTACAAAACTTGGTAATATTGACCACGGAAAGGTCGCTATTGTTTTTGAGGACGATGAAGGCGTTAAACAAGTTGAAACCACTATTTGGGCAACTGGATTAAAATACATTTGTCTAAAAGGAGGGGTCTGGTTGCCGATCGCAAAAATTCATAAAATTGTTTTTATATAATTTTACTAAAGAATTTCATGTTTAGGAATACAATAATGATTAAACATATCTAGGTCTTTTTTAAAAGAGAATCGTTAGATTTGTAAGCACGACTTTTGTCGTGCTTTTTTTTTAATTTTTTATTGAACGACGTGTTCTTTTTGTGCAAATGAACATTTTTAACAACCCAAATGTTGTTAGTGTATTCAATGATAGAAAGTGAAAAATGTTAGTTGGGGGAAGGCTTTAATCTTCTTCATTAATAAAGTGAGAATAATGATGAAACCAGTAGTATTGATTTTAATGTTTGTGTTAAGCTTTTTTAGTTTCTCACAAATGGATATGCCAGAGGATAAGGTTGAATGGGATTTTAGTGTGGTTCAGGACGGTTGTGATGCTACAATAGTGGCGAAGCTGAAGGTTGATGACCACTGGCATATTAATGCTTTAACTTTGCCAGAAGATAACTTTGGTATCCCAACTACCTTTAAGTTGCATAAGTCGAAGAATTATAAATTGGTTGGTGGAGTGATTGAGCCGAAACCAACTGAAAAATATGATGAAGCATCAAAGGAGAACCTGCGTTATCATGCGGGAAGTTTTACTTTTAAGCAAAAAATAAAGGTGACTTCAAAAACTGATTTCGATTTGAAATTAGATTTCGGATTTCAGCCATGTGATTCTATTCAATGTTTATTCCCCTACGAAGATGTCTTTACTGTTCGTGTGAAAGGATGTACTGAAGAGAAGGTCGTTCCTACAATTGATGAAGGAGATGAAGGAGTGTCTTTAGACGAAGGGGGTTCTGACGCTACTGATGATGCCGATACTTCAAGTGTGACTGATGAAAGTGTAGAAGTTGCAGATAGTGCTGCTGCTCTTGCAGGATCGGAAGAGACGAAAGCGGGAAATACTGATGAGAAAAAACAAAATAAGAATGACCCAACTGACCGTTCTTTATGGTGGATTTTTGGGGTGTCTTTTGGGAGTGGTTTAATCGCTTTGTTTACGCCATGTGTATTCCCAATGATCCCGATGACAGTGAGTTTCTTTACGAAGCAAAGTAAAACAAAAGCACAAGGAGTCAGTAATGCCATTAAATATGGGATTTCAATTATTGTAATATATATTGTTTTAGGAACATTGGTGACCTGGTTATTTGGGGCAGAATCCTTGAACGCAATGTCAACAGATCCTATTTTTAACTTTATATTCTTCTTGATCCTTGTGATTTTTGCAATCTCCTTCTTAGGTGCTTTTGAAATTAGTTTACCAAGTTCTTGGGCGAATAAAGCAGATTCAAAAGCAGATAAAGGAGGCTTTATTGGAATTTTCTTTATGGCATTAGCATTAGCCTTGGTGTCATTCTCTTGTACAGGACCAATTGTAGGAGTGTTGTTAGTACAAGCTGCAACAGAAGGTGGAATGGCTCCATTTGTTGGAATGTTTGGGTTCTCCTTGGCATTGGCCTTGCCTTTCGCTCTTTTTGCTGCCTTCCCAGGGTGGATGAATACCCTACCGAAATCTGGTGGTTGGTTGAACTCTGTGAAAGTTGTTCTTGGGTTCTTGGAGTTGGCGTTGGCATTTAAATTCTTATCTAATGCAGATTTAGCATTGCAATGGCACTTGTTAGAAAGAGAGGTTTTCCTAGCAATTTGGATTGGAATCTTCCTTGTGTTAGCACTATACTTATTTGGCAAGTTAAGATTGCCACATGATAGTCCAATTGAAAAACTCTCTGTCGGAAGAACATTGTTTGGAACGACAGTATTAATCTTTGTGATTTATTTAATTCCTGGAATGTGGGGTGCGCCATTAAAATTAATCAGTGCTTTCCCACCACCGATGAGTTATAGTGAAGCTCCACTAGGATTTGGTGGAGGAGGGAATTCAGGTGTGAGTTCGGAGGACTTCGTTCCTGGAACACATTTGGGACCTCAAAACATTATGGTTTTCCATGATTATGATTTAGCATTGGCGCACGCCAAAAAAGTAGGTAAGCCATTGTTGGTCGATTTTACAGGGCATAACTGTGTGAACTGTAGACGTATGGAGCAGAGTGTTTGGGGAGAGCCAGGGATCATTGAAATACTGAGAGATGAGTTGGTTATTGTTTCACTTCATGTGGATGAGCGAACTTTATTACCAAAAGAGGAGCAGGTAGAAGTTACATACCCAAATGGGAAGAAGAAGAAACTTAAATATGTAGGTGATAAATGGTCTTTCAAACAGGTTTCAGAATATCAAGTTACGGCTCAGCCTTATTATATTATCCAAAATGGAGAAGGTGAAGACCTAAGCAATGGTTCTGCTGATTACCAAAATCACAGTAAGGCAGATGATTTTAGAAAGTGGCTTCAGGATGGATTGAATGAATATAAAGCATCGAATTAGCAGGCTGTTAAAAAAAGCTTGAGAACTTTTTCAGATATTCAATAATTAGTCAATTCTAAAGTGTTACTTTTGCCAAAACAATAAAGAGATGATTGAACGCGCTAACGCAGTTTTAGTTTTAGAAGACGGAACTACTTTTAACGGGAAAGCAGTAGGTAAGATAGGTAGAGCGGCTGGAGAATTGGCCTTTAATACAGGGATGACCGGATACCAAGAGGTGTTTACAGACCCTTCCTACCTGGGGCAATTGATAATAATGACCTCACCTCATATTGGGAACTATGGAACAACTCCAGTTGAGTCTGAATCAGACAGTATCCAATGCGCTGGAATTATCGTTAAAAAGTTTTCGGAAGTAGCATCACGTGATATCTCAGAAATGTCACTCCAAGATTTCCTTATAAAAGATGGTAAAGTAGGAATATCAGATATTGATACGCGTGCCTTAGTGCGTTATATTCGTTCAAAAGGTGCGATGAATGCAATTATTTCTTCTGAAGAAAATGTGAGTGTTGAAGATTTGCAAGAAGAAGTGAAAAATATTCCTTCTATGAAAGGGCTTGAATTGGCCAGTAGAGTTTCAACAAAAGAAGCATATGTTTTGCCTTCAACTACAGGGAAAAGCCACTATAAAGTTGCACTTGTAGATTTCGGTTCGAAAGCGAGTATCGCAAGGTGTTTGAATGAACGTGATTGTGAAGTGAAGGTCTTTCCGATGAGTACATCATTGGAGGAGCTTTTAGCGTACCAGCCTGATGGATTTATGCTGTCAAATGGTCCTGGAGATCCAGGCGTTATGACTTCTTCTCATCAATTGGTGAAAGAAATTATCAATACAGATATTCCTGTTTTTGGTATTTGTATGGGACATCAAATCATTGCACTAAGTCAAGGCTTGGAAACGGAAAAGATGCACCAAGGACATAGAGGTTTAAACCACCCGGTACTAAATCACCGAACAGGAAAAGGAGAAATCACAAGTCAAAATCATGGTTTTGTGGTGTCACGAATAAGTGCTGAAGACAATGATAATATTGAAATCACACATTCGCATTTAAATGACAACACGGTTGCTGGTATAGCATTGAAAGATAAAAAGGTGTTTTCAGTACAGTATCACCCAGAGTCTTCTGCTGGACCACACGATTCATGGTATTTATTTGATCAGTTCATTACAAACATGGATACCCATAAACAGTCATAAATTTTTAAAACCTAATACTGATGAGTTATATTGCTAATGTTTTTGCACGTCAAATTTTAGATTCAAGAGGAAATCCGACACTAGAAGTAGATGTTTATACGTCTAATGGTCGAATGGGAAGGGCGGCCGTTCCTTCAGGAGCATCAACGGGGATTCACGAAGCCGTGGAGTTGCGTGATAATGACCCAAAAAGATACTTAGGGAAAGGAGTTCAGAATGCGGTTGCAAATGTGAACACAGTAATTAATGAAGCATTAAAAGGAGCTTATGTTTTAGACCAAAAAGCAATTGATCAAATGTTGATTAATATTGATGGTACTGAAAATAAAAGCAGAATTGGAGCCAATGCGATTTTAGGGGTTTCTTTGGCGGTTGCAAAAGCAGCAGCAAGTGAATCAGGTTTGTCGTTGTTTAAATATGTTGGCGGAGTAGGTGCTAATACAATGCCCGTTCCGATGATGAACATTCTAAATGGAGGTTCGCATGCCGACAATAAAATCGATATTCAAGAATTTATGGTAATGCCTTTTGGAGCGGAATCTTTTTCTCATGGATTAAGAATGGGGACTGAGATATTCCACCATTTGAAAAAGGTGTTGCAAGACAAAGGGTACTCAACAAATGTTGGTGATGAAGGAGGATTTGCCCCCAATTTAGGATCGAACGAAGAAGCGATTGAATTCGTTTTAGAAGCGATTACAAAAGCAGGATACACTCCTGGAAAAGATGTTTGGATAGCACTAGATGCAGCCAGTTCAGAGTTTTATAACAAAGAAAAGAAAAAATATATTTTTGAATCAACAGGTGCAGAAATGACCTCGGCTGAATTCGTTGGTTATTGGAAGGAATGGGTTGCAAAATATCCAATTATTTCAATTGAAGACGGTTTAGATGAAGACGATTGGGAAGGATGGAAGTTGTTGACCGAAGCAATTGGCGATAAAGTTCAGTTGGTTGGAGATGATTTATTTGTTACGAATACCAAAAGACTAGCACGTGGAATCAAAGAAAAGTCGGCCAATTCTATTCTTATTAAAGTAAATCAAATCGGAACATTGACCGAAACGATTGAAGCCGTACAAATGGCTACTGCAAATGGTTTTACTTCTGTGATGAGTCATAGAAGTGGTGAAACTGAAGATACAACAATTGCTGATTTGGCTGTAGCCCTAGGTTGTGGTCAAATTAAAACAGGTTCTGCTTCACGAAGTGATCGAACTGCAAAGTACAATCAGTTGATCCGAATAGAAGAAGAACTATCAGCAAGTGCTGTTTATCCAGGTTTAGGATTCAAATATATAGGGAAATAATTACTTTGATGTATAGTGTTGTTGTATAGTAGTTTAGCTATTTTTGCTTAATCGGAAATATTTTCTAAAAAAGTGCTTTAAAAAAGCAACTAAAAAGCTTTCCGATACGTTTGACAATAACAATATATAGAAATGTAAATATGTGCTCTAAAAAAAATAATTTTCTATTCCTCTCAAATAAGTTTGCTAAACATTTGAAGCCATTGGTTTTATTGTTTGCGTTTATTGCCTTAATATTTCAAGGTGGTATAGGATTGAATGCTCAAATTACGCTTACAAATCCAAATATCACTCCTCAACAAGCAGTAAATGATATCTTATTGGGAGCAGGAGTTACAGCATTTAATATCACATATAATGGAAGTCCAGCTCTAGCGGGTAATCAACAGAATGCTGTTAGGCACTTTAATAATACTTCAGGAATCTTCCCTTTGAATGAAGGTGTGCTTCTACAAACAAGTGGTGCGGGGGTGATTACAGATGCGGACTTAAGTGCAATTACCACCAATACTGTAACCAATGGGTTGGTTTTAGAGTTTGACTTTATTCCAGATGGAGATACGCTTTCTTTTAGCTACATTTTTACCTCTCAAGAGTACCAATCTTTTACCTGTTCAAATTATAACGATGTATTTGGGTTCTTTATCTCAGGACCTGGAATTACAGGTCCTTATACTGGTGGAGCTCAAAACATTGCCATTGTTCCAGGTTCTGCAAATGTTCCAGTTGGGATCAATACAGTGAACAATGGAACCAATTCCGATTGGAATGGAAACTGTGCCGCAGCAGACCCTAATTGGCAAGCGAATTCTGTTTACTATACCACTGCATTTAACTCTGTTTATAACTCTTCCCCGGCAATTACTTCTAATTTTAACGGAAGTACCGTCGAGCTGACAGCCAATGCTAGTGTTATTTGTGGAGAAACATATCACATTAAATTAGCCATATCGAATGTAGGAGATCAATCCTTTGATTCTGGGGTGTTTTTAAAAGCAGGTTCATTTGCTTCTGAGCCTATTGTTGAGGTAAGTAGCTCCAATACCACTAGCTTGTTTTTGGACTCTATCGTAGTGGAAGGTTGTGATGTTGGAGAGTTTTGCTTTCAACGTCCTTCTGGAACTGCAACAGACACAATCGTTGTTCACTATTCAGTAGGTGGTTCTGCAAACATCGGTGCTGATTATACATTTACAAATCTACCTAATACTGGAGATAGCATTGTGCTACTTCCGGGTGAATCTAGCTTTTGTTTAGAATTACTTCCAGTAGATGATGGTTTTAATGAAGGTGTGGATGATGTGACATTAACAACGTTCGCCGTCAACGCCTGTGGAGATACAACCTTTAATACAGGAACTTTATGGATTGCAGATCGGCCTCAAGATTTAATGCCAAACGCTGGAGCGGATACCGTTGTGTGTAACGGAGGCACTGGAACATTAAATGGTACAGCAACAACTCCTTTTAATGATGTTCAGTGGACGTATACTGGTCCAGGAACTATTAATTTCACACCAAATACCCAAGATTTAAACGCAGAATTGACATTTTCAACTCCTGGTACGTATATGCTTTACTTGACAGAGTCTAACGATACTTGTGCAATGGTAGCGGTAGATTCTATGCAAATTCTATATGGTGAAGTAGATATTGAAGTTTCAAATGACACAACTGTTTGTGAAAATGGAGAGGCTATCTTGACAGCTATTGCTTCAGGAGGGGCTTCATATAGTTATACATGGAGTCATACAGCTGATGATGGCGGTGTACAATCAGTACTTCCTACTACAGAAACAACATATACAGTTTTTGCAGAAAGCGCAGATGGATGTTTTTCACCCCTTGATTCTATAACAGTAAGTGTTTTACCGCCATTGAATTTGGTGACTTCTCCTTCCCAAACAATTTGTCCAGGTGAATCCATTAATATTGTTGCTACTGGTTCGGATGGAAATGGGGGACCCTATAATTATGTGTGGACAGATCCTAATGGAAATGTTGTTAGTAATCAAGCAGTTTATGAAGCGTCACCTTTAGTTACCACTGTTTATACTATGACTTTAACTGATAACTGTGAAACAACTCCTGTAGTGTCAACTTCTGAAGTGGTGGTTGCTCCATTGCCAAATGTAGCTTTCTCTGTTGAAGACGGAGCTTTATGTACTCCAGCAGTATTCGAGTTGGTAAATGATACCGACCCTACTTTAGTGGATGAAGTCTATTGGTATGTTTCTGATGGGCAGATATTCACTGATCTTGACAGTATTTCGGTTGAAATTAACCAAGCTGGATTGTATGATGTACAAATGGTCAATATCACACCTGATGGATGTGTAGATTCAACCACAGTAAATGGTATGTTAACGGTGTACCCAAAACCACGTGCTGATTTTACATATTTTCCAAACCCAGTGACGATTTTAAATACTGAAGTTCAGTTTCAAAATTATACACAAGGTGCAATAGATTACGAGTGGAATTTTGAAGAAGGTGACCCTGTGTTTTCGTCCATGAAAGACCCTACTGTTAACTTCCCTGAAGGGGTGATTGGAAGTTATGAAGTTGATTTATTTGTGACGTCAGAATTTGACTGTAGAGATACAATTCGTAAAATCATTAATGTACAACCTGAGGTGTTGATTTTCGCACCAAATGCATTTACTCCTGATGGAGATGAATACAACGGTGTTTGGAAACCTGTCGTTTCAGGAATAGACCTTCACAGTGTAACCATTGAAATATTCAATCGTTGGGGGGAACAGATCTGGGAATCACATGACTTGGAGTACGGTTGGGACGGAACTTATGGCTTAGGAGGTATAAAAGTAGCTCCAGGTACTTATGTTTGGAAGATAAAAGCGGCTGATCTAATCACTGACGAGGTGTTCGAATGGAATGGTCATGTGAATGTGATTTACTAATTCAGCATTGGTTCAGTAACAAGATTAAAATTTAAAATACTATCAGAATAAAAAAAGCCTCATGAGTTTCATGAGGCTTTTTATTTGAATTTTATATGAATTAATTAAGTATTGCTTTTATTCCTGGCAATTCAATCCCTTCTAGATATTCTAGCATAGCACCACCACCAGTTGAAACATAACTCACTCTTTCGGCTAAATTAAGTTGATTGATAGCAGAAACAGAATCACCACCACCAATTAAAGTAAATGCACCTGCATCTGTTGCGTTAACTAAAGCGTTGGCCACAGCTACTGTTCCATTTTTGAAATTCTCCATTTCGAAAACCCCCATTGGTCCATTCCATAATATTGTTCGTGAAGATTGAATTACCGTGTTGAATCGATCTATTGTTTCGGCACCAATATCAAGTCCCATCCATCCTTCTTCAATTTTAGAAATTTCACATGATTTCGCAATTGCATCGTTCGCAAAACGATCTGCTACAATGGTATCAATAGGTAGGTGAATTTGAACATCTTTTTCTTTAGCTAAAGAAAGAACTTCAAGTGCAGTTTGTAAATAGTCGTCCTCAACAAGTGAATCTCCAACTTGTCCGCCTTGAGCCTTAACGAAGGTATAAGCCATTCCACCTCCAATGATTATTTGATCAACAGTGTCTATTAGTTTTTCAATAATTGAAATTTTAGAACTTACTTTTGCACCTCCAATAATTGCTGTAGTTGGTGCTTGAGGAGATTTTAGAAGTGCATCAATATTTTTAATTTCCTTTTCTAATAAAAGACCAAAATATTTGTTTTCTGGAAAAAACTCAGCAATGATGGCTGTGCTTGCATGCTCTCTATGCGCTGTTCCAAAAGCATCATTGATGTATATATCTCCATGTTGAGAAAGCTTTTTTGCAAACTCGGGATTCCCGTCTTTTTCTTCTGAGTAGAATCGTAAATTTTCTAATAAAACCACCTTTCCAGAAGATAGGTTTTTGGTAATTTCGAATGCTTTATCACTTATACAATCATCTATAAAAGTAACATCCGTACCGATTAATGACTCAAGACTTTTAACCACATGTTTTAAGGAGAATTTTTCCTCTGCTCCATTTTTTGGTCGACCAAGATGCGACATTAAAACAACGCTACCTCCTTTTTCAAGAATAAGTTTGATGGTTGGAATTGCAGCCTTGATTCTTGTATTGTCAGTCACTTCACCGTCTTTATTTAAAGGCACATTGAAGTCAACTCTAATCAGTGCTCTCTTGTTATCGAAGTTAATGTCTTGGATTGTTTTCATGATGAATAAAGTTTTATGCAAAAATAATACAATCTTTAACACATTTATACGTTATGTATTTTAATAGTGTGCTCAAGAAGCTAAAGAATAGACAAGCCCAACTTATTTAGTTGGTTAAATAAAAAATGCATATCTTTGGTCCCATATTTAATGTGATACACATTATATAAATTTAAATTATGCAAAATACAAATATCAGATTTGATCGTACAAGTAATATTGACTTCTACAAAACTCTACAAAAACGAGTGAGAAAACACTTTAAAGACACAAACACTTCAAAATATGGTAACGCATCCATGGTTATTAAAACAATAGTCATGCTTTCATTATACTTCGTTCCTTTTATTCTTATCCTAACAGTCGTAGATTCAGTTTGGCTAATGTTCTTAATGTGGTTCTTGATGACTTTAGGAATGTCCGGAATTGGAATGTCAATTATGCACGACGCCAACCACGGATCTTATTCTAAAAATAAGTTTGTCAATAACTTCATGGGAGATTTGATTTCCGTAGCTGGTGGAAGTGATTCAATGTGGAGAATACAACACAATGTTTTACACCATACTTATACAAATGTAACAGGAATGGACGAGGATATTGATCCTGGATCAGTATTGAGATTTAGTCCGCATGAAGAAAGAAAATCTTATCACAAATACCAACATTATTATGCATGGTTCCTTTATGGAATGATGACCATTATGTGGATTACTGTGAAAGACTTCAAACAAGCTATTCGTTATAAAAAGTTAGGACTTACAAAAACAGAAGGCGCTAGTTTTTCTAGAATTTTATCGAAAATTGTAGTCCATAAATTTCTTTATTACATTGTGTTCTTAGTGCTTCCGCTTATTTTTGCTCCGGTTGCTTGGTACTGGGTTTTATTAGGATTTATTTCGATGCACTTCTTTACAGGAGTAATTCTAGGATTGATTTTCCAATCAGCGCATGTTGTTCCTACTTCAAATTATCCAATGCCGGATGAAACTGGTAATATTAAAGCAGATTGGGCTGTAAGTCAGTTAGTAAACACCTGTAACTTTGCACCAAATAGTAAATTATTGTCTTGGTATGTTGGTGGTTTGAACTTCCAGGTTGAACACCATTTATTCCCAAATATCTGTCACGTTCATTACAAAAAGATCTCTAAAATTGTACGTGAAACTGCCGAAGAATTTAATTTACCTTACAACTCAGAGAAGTCTTTTGGTTCTGCAATTAAAAGTCATGCAATGATGTTGAAAAAATTAGGTAGACAAGACCAATTGTAGTTTATGAATGTTGAAGATTTTAGAGAATATTGTCTTCAAAAGCAACATGTCGAAGAGTCTTTTCCCTTCGATGAAACAACATTAGTATTTAAGCTCAACAACAAAATTTTTGCGTTGTTGAGCTTAAATGATTTAAAGAACTCATGTAACCTCAAATGTGACCCCGAAAAAGCCTTAGAATTGAGGGCTTCATATCAAGGAATTGTACCAGGATATCATATGAATAAAAAGCATTGGAATACTGTATCCTTGAATAGCGATGTGGCTGATCAATTGATTTATGATTTAATTGACCATTCCTACGGGTTAATATTTAAATCATTTTCCAAAAAAGTTCAAAAAGAATTATTAGATGAGTGTACGAATAGATAAGTTTATTTGGTTTACTCGCTTATGTAAAACACGTTCAATAGCGACAGAACAAGTAAAAAAAGGAAAAGTAAAGCTAAATGGTGAAGGCATAAAACCAGCCCGTGAAGTTAAGGTCGGTGATGAAATAGGGATTGTAAAACATACTTCAGTTTTTACTTACAAGATAAAATCTCTACTCAACAATAGGGTAGGAGCTAAACTTGTAGAGGATTATATCATTGATGTAACTCCACTTGAGGAAATTGAAAAATATAAGACATATCAGGCGGCTCAAAGCGCATACCGAGGCCACGGAACAGGAAAACCTACCAAAAAAGAAAGACGAGCACTAGAGTCTTTTAAACAATGGAAAAATGAGGATTTATAATCCTTTTCTTACTAAAAAAATATTTGTTGCTAAAGTGCGCCAATACAATCAGTAATTTTTTAAAAAATGCTAATATGTCCAGATATTGTTATACTTGTTGAACAAATTAACTTTTGAATTGTCTATATTTGCAGATAATTAATTTAAATAAAAATGGAAAATTTCATCGATACACCAATAAATCAAACAGCATCAAAAACTCAGGTTAAAGAATTTTTTACTGCTGTGTATACTTATATGTTTATGGCGCTTGTCGTTTCAGGTGTTGTTTCTTGGTATTTAGCAAGCTCAGGGTTGTTTATGGAATGGTTTATTACTGCAGAAGGTGCAGTTAGTCCATTGTTTTATGTAGTGGCTTTCTCTCCTTTGGCACTTGTGTTTTTGATTCAAGCAAAATATCAAAGCTTTTCACTCGGTGCATTAGTCGGACTATTTGTTCTGTATTCCTCGTTGATAGGAGCGAGTTTAGCCTCTATCTTTTTTGTTTATAGTATGGGTGATATTGCCATTACTTTCTTTGTTACTGCAGGGGCTTTCGGAGCAATGGCTATTTTAGGGTACACCACTTCAGTTGACTTATCTAAAATGGGAAGTCTGTTGTATATGGCTTTTATTGGAATATTCATTGCTGCAATCGTTAACATGTTTATCGGTAGCGATTGGCTGGCTTATGTGATTTCAATTGTTGGAGTGTTTGTATTTACAGGACTTACTGCTTGGGAAATGCAACGTTTAAAAGCAATAGCAAATGACGCTTCCGTTAGCTCAGAAAATAAACAGAAAATGAGTTTAATGGGTGGATTGACATTATACATTTTGTTCATTAACTTGTTTATGTCCTTACTTCACCTTCTAGGTGGAAGAGATTAATAAAAGATATCTTTTAGTTCAGAGCCCTTCAGAGGATGTTATGCTTCGGCAAACCGACTTTGTAGGGCTTTGTTTTGTTTGAGGGGTTCCTATGTACTTGAAAAGAGCGCTACTTTGTGAGAAAAGCATATTAAAAATATAGTAAGCGTGCTAAGAATAGGGTTTATAGCGGATCAAGACCAATAGTTGGGGATTAAGCACAAATACTTGTCAATCTGAGTTAGGATTACTCAACGTTTTAAATATATAAGTGGTTAAATCCATCACTCGCTTGTTCAATAAGTGAGGAATGAATCCCTCCCCAACTTTTGAGACTGATCCCTTATAGTTCGGTCACTAATATTTATAAATTCGTTAGTGTTTCCATCACGATGCGCGTGGCGCCACGTTTACTTTCTATAAAATCCTTTACTGTTTTGTTGATGCCTACTTTGTTTTTAAAGAAAGTATAAGCTTCGAAAAACGATTTGTTCTCGTCACAACTTTTTGCTATTCCAGCATCTATAAATTCTTGCGCTTCAGGAAATTTTTTATGAATAGGACCAAAAATTACTGGAGAACCAAAAGCTGCAGGTTCCAAGATATTATGTAGTCCTGTACCAAAACCACCTCCAACATATGCCAATTGACCATATCTATAAGCGTCAGCTAAAACACCAATACAATCTAAAATAAGCACTTGGGTGTGTCTTTGCAATTCCTCACCGTTTTGTATGTTAGTGTACAACTGATAATTAACCTTTAAACGATCTTCAATTTGATGAATATGACCACGGTCAACTTCGTGAGGAGCAATGATTACCTTTGAGTTGATTTTAAAATCATTGATGTAGGGAATCACAATTTCTTCATCATCAGGCCAAGAACTTCCCATAACAAAAATCGACTCGTCTTTTGCCCAAGGTGCAATTATTGGGTTTTCTTTCTCTTCCTCCACACGTTGCGCTACACGGTCATACCTTGTGTCTCCCGATACAGTTACTTCGTTGACGCCAATAGTAGCCAACAGTTCTTTACTCAATTCATGCTGAACGAAAATATGGTCAAACATGAACAATGCTTTTCTAAACATACCTCCGTACCATTTGAAAAAACGATGATTTTTACGAAATGAAGCACTCACAGAGTAAAGTTTTACTTTATTTTTCTTTGCAATTTTTAAGTAGTTGATCCAGATTTCATACTTAATAAAGAAAGCGGCTTTGGGGTTAAAATGTGCGATGAACTTCTCTGCATTTCTTTTTGTATCAAGTGGAAGATAGCAAGTGTAATCACCAACAGATTTATTTTTCATGTTTTCATAACCTGATGGACTAAAGAACGTGACCAATATTAGATCGTTTGGGTGTTCACTTTTCCAAGCTTCCATGATCGGTTTTCCTTGTTCGTATTCGCCTAATGAGGCACAATGAAACCAAACTACTTGTTCATTTTGAAAAGAGGGTATATTTTCCCAAAAATGTTTTCGGCCATTGACCCATTTTTTTGCCTTTGGATGGAATAATGCACCGATGCGCATCAGTATACCATAAATAAATATTCCAAAGTTATAAAGCATCAGGTTCTAGTTGAAGTAAAATTCTTTAGGTTGTCTTTTATAAATTGGAATTAACCAACCTACTCTAAATCCAAATAGATGTTCAATTCTTAGGTCTTTATCCACCTTTTCATTGGGGTGATCCCAAAATAGTTCCCTTTGATTTCTAGTGAATCCTTGTTGAAAATAAACACCGGCATAGAAGTTTAAAATCCCTCTATCCGCCATGTAGTTATAACCTAAGAATTGCGAGGTATTCACACCGATGGTTAGACGATCGTAGCCCTTTAAATATTCACCTTGGAGCTGAGGGACTTCATCTTCTTGTGTTTCTATTCTAAGTTTGTGCCATAGATATCCAGCACTTACTTTTATCATCAATCCTGAATTTGGATTTGGGTTGAATACAGGTAGAATTTTGCCAACGGATAAGTTTACATTAAATCCTCTGTTGAAAAACAATACGATTGCTGGGGTTCCTGATGTGTTCATAATATGGTCATTCGCATCGCGGAGGTTCTGAAGTAAACCGTCAATTTTGACATCATTCCCAAAAAAGAAGTTTCCGTCTACACCATAAATCCAATTGCGTTTGGTTTTGTATCCAGCATGCGAACCTAAAGCATTGGTGAGTCCGTATCGGTCGGCTAAGTCGCCACCTGTCCAGTTTAAGCCATACTGAACTCCTACATACGGTGTTCCAATAGCTTTTGTTGCGTCTCTTTGTGCAAGGCTTGTAAAAACAATAAATACACAAAAAATAAAAGTGATGCCTTTGACGCGAAATAATTTATTTTTCTCCATTTTGAAAATATATTGAACAAATTTAAAAAGAACAATGGAAATCATTTGACTTTACATGTTTTCTTTACCCTTACATTTAGTAAAGTGACTATTTTATGAAGCTAACACTGCCCACCCTGTGTTTATTTCCACTTTGTCCGTAAATCATTAATGTGTTTGTAGAGTTGAATGAAGTAGAAAGTCTGGGGACAAAAAGTACTTTGGTTTCTGCCCTTCCGAGCGTTTTTTTGCGAAATATCTCCCCGTCCTTTAAATCTATTGAAACATGTGCTATAGTGTTTTTTGATTTACTAAATTGTGAAGTCATTGGTACCTCACCATATTTATTGTAAAAACCACCTTCACTATAATTTTGACTATTGTCATTAAAGAATAAATGCAGTTTTTCTGAATCAAAATAGGAGGCTGTAGATAAATAATAACCTCCGTCGTTGATCGACCGTTGAATCTTAGGTACAACTTTATTCCAAACGAGTTGACCATTTTGACCAATTTTCGACACAATGATATCACTACTCCAGTAGTAGGTATCTATAACATTTGTCGCTCCAGGAACATCCGTACCTCCATAACGGTATTCGAGAGCATTATACTCTGAAGAAATAAGATATCCGTCATTAAGTACTTGAATGTCGAATATATTGAACTTACTGTATTCTACTTCTGTCCTGAATTGATTCGAAAAAGAATTATTTTTCAGTGCTTGAGGCGAACGTATATCTTTCGAAAATGGAGTGAAAAACTCCTTTATTATTTCTCCTCTTTTATTTACCACTGCCACATAAGTTCCTTCGATATATCCATCAATAAATGATGTGTAAAGCGCGCTAATATGTAGTTTGTCGTTTTTTTCTAACACTTGAACATCTGTAAAATACTTGCCTTTTTCATTGAGCTTTGTTAAGTTTAATGTGTTGTTATTAATGTGAGAAATTGAAATATTTTCAAAAAACCTATCCTCGTTTTGCCAATTATTCCCAGGCGGATTTTCTACATAATGACCAGTAATTAGTATTTGTTGCTTTTCATTGAATACAAAATACTCTAGAGGTTCGTATTGCTGTGATGCAAAGGGGAAGAAAAACTCATTTTCAATGAGGATAGAGAAATCTTCTTTCAAGATAACATACTTTATTGTTGTAAAATCTTTGGGTTTCGTAAGTGGAATATAAATGATTGCTGCATAACTAGCGTCTACACTGCTGACCATTGATATTCTCGACAGATCCATAACTTTTGGTAAGGAATTAAAGCTGGAAATTGCAAAGCCATGATTTGTTTTTCCACTTGTTTGTGGATTGATTATATGATAGAAGAGATTAGGCGACTGATCAAGAAATGAAGCCCGATAAGACAATCCTAATACTTTATTACCGATGTAGGTGAAGTTAAATAAATTCGATTTTTCGCCATTTCCATAAAATTTTATAGGTTTCGCTTTTGGAATGGAGTAATCAGTAATTAAATCGAAAGTGTATTTTGAATTGTTTTTTGAAAACATCTGAAAAAAGGAAGTCTTTCTTTGGACACATAGTAAATCACCTGATTTGGTTTTTTCCAAACTTTGAATTGTGTTGCTCGACTTATTTCGATCACCAAAAAAAACGGAGATGTCATTGTAGTCAAATAATACCTGTGAGGTAACATTGAACTGAAACCCTATCAGTGTGCAGATGATATAAAGGTATCTTATTTCTTTATGCATATTAAACTCCTCGACTAATTGGTTTGTATTGAATAACGAATATACGATTATCAAGTGAGAGCTTTGGTATATTGCATAAAAAAAGCGCTCAATAATTTGAGCGCTTCCATATTTATGCTGTTCCGTTTAATCTATACTCCTGTATAGTTTTGAGGAGTAATGGCTTTTAATTCATTTTTAATGGCTTCACTAACGTCAAGAGTTTCAACAAAAGAATGAACGGTTTCTTTAGTTACTTTTTCGTTTTTTCTTGTCAAACCTTTTAGCGCCTCATAAGGTTTTGGAAAGCCTTCTCTTCTTAAGATTGTTTGAATTGCCTCCGCGACTACAGCCCAGTTGTTTTCTAAATCTGTATCTAGGGCCTCATTGTTAAGTAAAAGTTTACCAAGTCCAACTTGTGTTGATTTAAATCCAATCAAAGTGTGGCTCAAAGGAACCCCTACATTTCTTAAAACAGTAGAATCAGTTAAATCACGCTGAAGTCTTGAAATAGGAAGTTTACCTGCTAAGTGCTCTAAAATTGCAGAAGAGATTCCAAGGTTTCCTTCAGAATTTTCAAAATCTATTGGATTCACTTTATGCGGCATAGCGCTAGAACCGATTTCTCCTTCTTTTAATTTTTGTTTGAAATAATCCATTGAAATATAGGTCCACATGTCACGGTTTAAATCAATCAAAATACTATTGATGCGTTTCATAGCATCAAAAAGAGCTGCTAAATTATCGTAATGTTCAATTTGAGTGGTGGTTTGACTTCTTGATAATCCAAGATGTTCACGAACAAAATTGTTGGCAAAACTAACCCAATCATTTTCAGGGAATGCTACGTGATGCGCATTTAAATTTCCCGTTGCTCCTCCAAACTTTGCAGAATAAGGAATGGACTTTAGCTGGTTTAATTGGATGGAAAGACGCTCATGAAAAACCCAAATTTCTTTACCAAGTCGTGTTGGCGAAGCGGGTTGACCATGTGTTTTGGCAAGCATTGGAATTTTTGACCAATCTTCTGAATATTTTTTTAGAATAGACATTACCTTTTCCAACTCTGGAATGTAAACAGTTTCAACCGCCTCTTTCATGGATAACGGGACAGCAGTGTTATTGATGTCTTGAGAAGTTAGACCGAAATGAACAAACTCTAAATATTTTGAAAGCCCTAGTCCTTCTAGTTTTTCTTTTACAAAATACTCCACTGCTTTAACGTCATGATTTGTCGTTTTCTCAGTAGTTTTAATGGTGTTTGCATCTGCTTCTGTAAAGTTTTTATAGACTTCTCGGAGATCTTCAAATTTGTTTTTTGGGAAATCGGATAAAGGACCAACTCCGGTGTTAACCATTGCGATTAAATATTCGATCTCAACTAAAACGCGGTATTTTATTAACCCAAATTCAGAGAAATAAGGAGCCAACTCTTCCACTTTACGACGGTATCTTCCATCAATTGGGGTTATTGCGGTAAGCGTATTCAAATCCATTGTTGTGTTTTTAAGGTAAAATATAAAAATGCAAAGATACTAAATAAGTAGGAATTGTTTCTTATAAAATAATATGCATTTGTTTATAGGTTTTAAGGTAGTTGTTCTCATTGTATATTCTACTCCCGCATAAGGTTCATTGAGTTATGGAATGGTCTAAATCACTTTGATTAAATGGGCTTTAGTTATTATCTAATTCTAATTCTTTTCAGGTTTAATTGTTTAAATTCTACACTTTCTTAATTTTGATGAATAATCTCGAACTGCATGAACTTCTTTAAACATTTTGCATTAGGCCTCCGCAGCTATTGGAAAGCAATTGCTTTTATAAGAACGCACAAATTGTACTGGTACCTGCCTATTCCCGCAGTATTAATGTTGTTGATTTATTATGTGGGTAGTCTGTTTGCTACATGGCAAGCAGGCTGGTCTGATGAGCAAGGTTGTTTGGAATGTACCAACATGAATGAAACCATTTGGTTTTTATTGAAAATGTTATTAAGCATTAGCATTGGACTCATCTTGATGAAATTCGCTAAATATATTGTTGTGGTTATTCTTTCGCCGATGCTTTCTATAATTTCCCAAGTAGTAGAAAAAAAACTAACATCTAATGAATATCCATTCAGCTTGCAGCAAACTTTACATGATGTAAAAAGAGGTTTGCGCATTGCTATGCGAAATATAATGTGGGAATATGTCTTCTTTTTATTGATCCTTGTGGTTTCTGCAGTGGGTTGGGATGAAGTTCATAAATCACCGTTTTTTTACCTAACATTCGCTATTGGTTTCTTTTACTACGGATTTAGTTTTATTGATTACGTAAATGAACGCCGTCGCTTGGATATTGATCAGAGTATTCATTTTATTCGAAATCACAGAGGCCTAGCCGTTGCCATTGGTAGTATTTATTCTGTTTTTATTTTGGTGCCTGTAGATTTAGGGAAGATGGTCGATTTTACTGGGTTTTTAGAACACCCTTTTGAAACGTTAGGGACTGTTTCTTTTCAATTTTTATTATGGATGTTGGCTTCTGTTGCTCCTATACTTACCATTGTTGCCGCTACCATTGCTATGGACGATTTAGTTGATTTAAGTAAAAATATTTATGCAGATAATAAAGATTTTGAATTGAAAGGTTATAAATCAGATATTGAACAATCAATGTAGAGAAACATTTGTATTCTTTTTAGCCTCTATTGATACATTTTTTTATCTTTGGTATAAAATTTATAGTTAAATTGTACATTTGTTCATCATTAAATGTGCTCTTTATGAGGAGTTACACTTAACTTAAGATTATTTATGAAACTATTTACTTACCTTATTACAGCAATATTAATTTCTACCTCAGCAAGTTTTGGCGCTGTTAGAAGTTTACCTCCTTTGCCTACTGATTCCAGCTCTTCGATTATCGATCGTACAGCTGCTCTTTACCTCATTGAGGAAGGAAAGAAATTCTACCTTGAAGGAAAGTCACGCGATGCTTTACGAAAATTTAGAGAAGCCTATGTGAGGGATAAATATAGCTATAGAGCAGCTTACTGGATTGGTGAAGCGCATTATTCTATGGATAATTATGGTTATGCATTGAAATATGCTAAAATCGCTGAATCATTAAGTCAAGCTACTGATGGAGATGTGTTCTTTCTGATTGGAAAGGCCTACCATAGACAAAATTATCTTGATAGCGCTAGAATGAATTATGGTTTAGCTGATATCCAACTATCAAATGCAAAGAAAAAAGCATATAACCTCCAACAATTCTTAACTGAAATTGAATATGCACAGTCTGTTGCTGATCAAGAGTTAAAATATGAAAGGGTGTTAATGGGCTCAAATGTAAATTCAGGATATGATGATTATAGTGCTGTAATCACAGGAGGTGGAAATGAAATGTTCTTTGTTTCTCGTCGTCCAGATACGAAAGGTGGAAATATTAACCCAGAGGACCAAAGGTATTTTGAAGATATTTACTATACTCGTTGGGACGAAGAGAATAATGAATGGACAAGAGCATCAAATGATGTGGAACGTTTAAATTCTGAAGGCTTTGATGCAATAAGCCATATTTCTGAAGATGGTACAGTCGCCTACTTAACGGTAAATACCTCTGTTGTTGATGTAAAAAAACCAACAAGAAGCTCTGATATCTGTATTTCAGAAAGAACAAAGGAAGACAGGTGGTCAACACCAAGACCAATTAAGAATAAGACTATTAACACCTCTTATTTTGATGGAGCGCCAACTTTAACTGCTGATGGAAATACGATGTATTTTGTGAGTGATAGAGAAGGTGAAAGATTTAAATCTGATATTTATGTGGTTTACAAAGATGGAAATAAGTGGGGGGAAGCAGAAAAGTTACCAATGACAGTGAATACTATTGGTAATGAAACAACGCCATTTATTACACCTGATAATCGTTATTTATTCTTTTCATCTGATGGTAGAAAAGGAATGGGAGGGTATGATATTTACGTAACTGAAAATCTTGGTGATTCATGGTCAGAACCAAAAAACCTTGGACCGAATTTTAATACTGTGAACAATGATATTTTCTTTAAATATTACCCAGAACTAAAGAAAGGGATTTTGTCAACTTATAGGTTGCAAGGAAATAAAGCGAGTATGGACATCTTTGAAATTCTTTTAGAAGGATGGAAAATACCTTAGCCTATTATTTTAATACAAAAAAACCGTGGAGATTCTTCTTCACGGTTTTTTTGTATTCATTTTTCTAAAAATGACTTATTCAACGACTGTTAGTTTTGCAAACTTGAGAATTAAGGTTTTTTGTCCAACGCGTGGAAAGAAAACCGTTGCTTTTTGATCGCTTCCTTTTCCAACTAATGCAGTAACTTTTCCTTTACCAAAACGATCATGTTCAACATTGTAACCTACTTTTAATTCATCAGTTGTTCCACCACCACTTTTCGAAGGTGCAGAGCTGACCTGATTCATGGGTTTGAGTTTGCGTTTTGTACCACCGCCTATAGCTCCAAAACCTTTGCTTCTGTCATCAGCTGGTCGTTGATATCCACTTAAAGACCTCCCTCCTGAACGGCCTCGGGTTTCGTTTTCATGATTTACAAAAGATTTGTCTACTTCGTCGATAAAACGACTTGGCTCAGCTGTAACCAATTGTCCCCAACGGTATCTACTTACAACATAAGAAAGTGTACACGTTTTTTCAGCACGTGTTAAGGCTACGTAAAATAGTCTTCGCTCTTCTTCAAGTTCCGTTCTCGAAGTCAACGACAATTGAGAGGGAAAGAGATTCTCTTCGAGTCCTACAATAAATACATGTGGAAATTCAAGTCCCTTTGAGGCGTGAATGGTCATTAGGGTTATGGTGTTTTTGTCTTCTTCTTTTTCTTGATCTGCATCGGTTAGTAGTGCAACATCAATCAAAAAGTCACTTAAAGTTCCTTGTTCATCTTTTTCTTCTTGTTGAACGGAAAACTCTTTGATTCCGGCCAATAACTCCTGAATGTTTTCATAACGGGTCACTCCTTCCGGAGATTTATCGTCATAAAGGTCTTTTAATATTCCTGAAGATTGTGCTACATTATTGGCTAAATCATAGGCTGGCGCGCTATCCATTTGTACACCATAACTTTGAATCTTCGTAACGAATTGAGTGATTTTATTTTTCGCACCGGAACTTATTGAAACAGGATACCTATTAAAGTCTGAAATAACATCCCATAAAGAAACATCATATTGTCGAGCTGCAAGAATTACACTATCCATCGAGGTTTTTCCTATTCCTCTTTTTGGATAGTTGATGACTCTTTTTAAAGCTTCTTCGTCTTTTGGATTTGCTGCTAATCTAAAGTAGGCGATAAGGTCCTTGATTTCTTTTCTTTGGTAGAAAGAAAGCCCTCCATAGATTTTATAAGGAAGATTTAGTTTTCTTAACGACTCCTCAAATGATCTTGACTGTGCATTTGTACGGTAAAGTATTGCGAAGTCTTTGTAATCGGCACCTTCGTTTTGTTTAATGTCAAAAATACGGTTAGTGATCACCCTTCCTTCTTCGTTGTCGGTTAAACAACGTATAATGTTGATTTTACCACCTTCTGTATTTGAAGTCCAGACATCTTTTTGAATTTGATCTTTATTCCGTTTGATAATACTATTGGCTGCATTGACAATGTTACTTGTGCTTCTATAGTTTTGTTCCAGTTTAAACATCTTGAAATCTGGATAATCTTTTTTGAAGTTGAGTATATTTTCAATGTTTGCACCACGGAAAGAATAAATACTTTGTGCGTCATCACCTACGACACAGATGTTTTCATAGACAGCCGCTAGTTTTTTAACAATGAGGTATTGGGAGTAGTTGGTGTCTTGGTACTCATCGACCAAAATATATTTAAACTTTTGTTGATATAAATGAAGCACATCTGGATGGTCTCTCAATAGTACATTAGTTTGATAAAGTAAATCATCAAAGTCCATTGCACCTGCTTGAAAACACCTTTTTGCGTATTCCTTATATATTCTGAAAATTTCTGGTTTTTTAGCCATTCTGTCCTCTCCTACGATTTCTGCGTTAGCTTCGTAAGATGCTGGAGAAATTAAATTATTCTTTGCGCTAGAAATTCTTCCTTGAACAGCATTGGGTTTGTAGATTTTTTCATCGAGACCAAACTCTTTTACAATGGTTTTAATCAAACTTCTAGAATCTTGCGTGTCATAAATCGTGAAGTTAGAAGGATAACCAAGTTTGTCTGAATTATATCGAAGGATCCTTGCAAAAACAGAGTGAAATGTTCCCATTGTTATATTCATAGATTCATTCCCTCCAACAATAGAATTTATTCGTTCTTTCATTTCTTTTGCAGCCTTGTTGGTAAAGGTCAAAGAAAGGATGCTGAAAGAGTCTACCCCTTGGCGAAGTAGGTGGGCAATTCTATAAGTAAGTACCCTGGTTTTTCCAGAGCCTGCTCCAGCAATCACCATCATAGGCCCGTCAATGTGCTCAACAGCTTGGCGCTGACTTTCGTTTAATCCGTCTAAATAATCCATAAGAACAAAGATAAAAATAACCTCCGATGTTATAAGGAATAACTATTCTTATTTCTATTAGTGTTCTATTTTATGCTGTTTAGAAGTTATTGCTGGACAGAAGATAATTTTAAATACTTTGTTCATTACATATGTAAATAAATTTTATCTTTGTCATACTGTTTTATACAATCGTATTGTATGATAAAAAAACATTCTCTTCACAAATCTTTAGAGGTTAAAAGACGGTTTTACCAGACCTGATAAAAGCCTAAAAAAAAGCCGCTATTAAAAACAATCAACACTTGTTTGTTAAAAATCAGCAACTTTTATTCAATATCTATTGGTTTCTAAAATTAATTATTTATTTTTGCACCCCTTAAAGTCGTTTTGAGGAATTTATTTATTGTAAAAATTTAATGTAAAAATATGCCAACTATACAACAGTTAGTGCGCAAGGGAAGAACAGCGCCGGTGAGAAAAAGCAAGTCAGCAGCACTTGATTCTTGTCCGCAGCGTAAAGGAGTATGTGTACGTGTGTACACCACTACACCTAAGAAGCCAAACTCAGCTATGAGAAAGGTAGCCAGAGTACGTTTAACAAATGGTAAGGAAGTCAATGCTTACATCGGTGGGGAAGGTCACAACCTTCAGGAGCACTCGATGGTATTGGTTCGAGGAGGAAGAGTAAAAGACCTTCCGGGTGTTCGATATCATATCGTTCGTGGTGCAGAAGATACCGCGGGTGTTGAGGGTAGAACACAACGTCGTTCTAAGTATGGTACTAAAAGACCTAAAAAATAAAACGTAAGTCATGAGAAGAAAAAAGGCGAAAAAAATTGAGATTCTACCGGATCCAAAGTTTAATGACGTTCAAGTAACAAAGTTTGTTAACAACTTGATGCTTGATGGTAAGAAAAATACTGCTTTCAAAATCTTTTATGATGCAGTTGACATCGTAGAAAGCAAATTGGAAGACCAAAATGGTTTGGAAGTATTTAAAAAAGCAATCGAAAACATTACTCCTAGTGTGGAAGTAAGAAGTAGACGTGTTGGAGGGGCAACTTTCCAAATTCCTACTCCAGTTCGTGAAGGAAGAAAACAATCATTAGCAATGAAGTGGATGATTACTTTCTCTCGTAAGCGTAACGAAAAGACAATGGCTCAGCGTTTAGCTAATGAGTTTATTGCTGCTTCTAAAGAAGAGGGTGGTGCTTATAAGAAAAAAGAAGATACTTTAAGAATGGCTGAAGCAAATAAGGCATTCTCACATTTCAGATTCTAAGAAGTTATGGCAAAAAGAGATTTAAAATACACGAGAAACATTGGGATTATGGCCCACGTAGATGCTGGTAAAACAACAACTACTGAAAGGATTCTGTTTTATACAGGAATCAGCCATAAACTAGGAGAAACTCATGATGGTTCTGCCGTTATGGACTGGATGGAGCAAGAGCAAGAAAGAGGAATTACGATTACTTCTGCTGCTACAACTGCTACATGGAATTACCTAGATAAAGATTATAAGATTAACATCATTGATACACCAGGTCACGTTGACTTTACTGTTGAGGTAGAGCGTTCATTACGTGTTTTGGATGGTGCTGTTGCATTGTTCTGTGCAGCGTCAGGTGTTGAGCCACAATCGGAAACGGTGTGGAGACAAGCTGATAAATATGGTGTTCCAAGAATTGGTTTCGTAAATAAAATGGACCGTGCAGGTGCAGATTTTTTAGGGACTATTGCACAAATTAAGGAGAGACTTGGAGGAAATCCAGTTCCACTTCAATTGCCAATCGGTGTTGAAGATACTTTCATTGGTGTGGTTGACTTAATTGAGAATAAGGCAATTGTTTGGAATGAGGAAGATTTCGGAATGACATACGAAGAAATCGATATTCCAGAGGATATGGCTGACCAAGTTGTTGAGTACAGAAATAATCTTATCGAGGCTGTTGCTGAATCAGACGATGCTTTAATGGAAAAGTTCTTTGAGGATCCAGATTCTATTTCACATGATGAGATGATGGAGGCGATTAGAAAATCTACTGTGAATATGGAGATTACTCCAATCATGTGTGGGTCTTCTTTCAAAAACAAAGGAGTTCAAACAATGCTTAACGCTGTTATGGCATTTTTACCATCTCCATTAGATGTTTCTGCTATTGAAGGAACGAATCCAGATACTGGTGAAACAGAAACAAGAAAGCCTTCATTAGATGAGCCAACAGCTGCATTAGCATTTAAAATTGCGACAGACCCATTCGTAGGTCGTTTATGTTTCGTTAGAGCTTACTCAGGTAAGATTGAGGCAGGTTCTTATGTATACAACACACGTACGAATAAGAAAGAACGTATTTCACGTTTATTCCAAATGCACTCAAGCAAGCAAAATGCTATTGATGTATTAGAATGTGGAGATATTGGAGCAGCAGTAGGATTTAAAGACATCCGTACAGGTGATACTTTGTGTGATGAAAAACACCCAATTGTATTGGAGTCTATGTCTTTCCCTGAGCCTGTAATTGGTATCGCTATTGAGCCAAAAACAAAGGCTGATGTGGATAAACTTTCTGTTGGATTAAATAAATTATCTGAAGAGGATCCAACGTTCCAGATTACATCAAATGATGACTCAGGTCAAACCGTTATCTCTGGAATGGGAGAGTTACACCTTGAGGTACTTATTGAGCGTTTAAAGCGTGAATTTAAAGTTGAAGTAAACGAAGGTGAACCACAAGTTTCTTACAAAGAACAAATTTCAACTCCAGTTGAACATAGGGAGACCTATAAAAAACAATCTGGTGGACGTGGTAAATTCGCAGACATCGTTGTTAAGATTAGTCCGCAAGAAGACGAAGAGAAAACAGGTTTAGAATTCATTAACAGCATTAAAGGTGGTAACGTTCCTCGTGAATACATTCCATCTGTTCAAAAAGGTTTTGAAACTGCTATGAAAAATGGAGTTTTAGCTGGTTATCCTATGGATTCACTAAAAGTTGAGTTGGTTGATGGATCTTTCCACGCAGTCGATTCAGATTCACTATCGTTTGAGGTAGCTGCAAAAATGGCTTACCGTCATGCAATTCCTAAAACAAGCCCGCAATTACTTGAGCCAATCATGAAGCTTGAGGTTGTTACTCCAGAAGAGAACATGGGGGATGTTGTAGCGGATTTAAATAGAAGACGTGGTCAAATGCAAGGTATGGATGATCGTTCAGGAGCAAAAGTTGTTAAAGCGACTGTTCCACTTTCAGAAATGTTTGGATATGTAACTACATTGAGAACATTATCATCTGGTCGTGCAACTTCAACTATGGAGTTCTCACACTACGATGTATGTCCAAAGAACATTGCAGACGAGGTTATCGCTAAAGTAAAAGGAAATGTTACCGCTTAATTTATAAGTAATGAGTCAGAAAATTAGAATAAAATTAAAGTCATACGATTACAACTTAGTTGACAAGTCAGCAGAGAAAATCGTTAAAACAGTTAAAACTACAGGTGCTGTAGTAAGTGGTCCAATTCCGCTTCCAACACACAAGAGAATTTACACTGTATTAAGATCACCACACGTTAACAAAAAAGCGCGTGAGCAGTTTGAACTATGTTCTTACAAGAGATTGTTAGATATTTATAGTTCGTCTTCAAAGACTGTAGATGCTCTAATGCGTTTAGAGTTACCAAGTGGTGTGGACGTAGAAATCAAAGTTTAATTATAATAAAGGAAGAATGCCAGGAATTATTGGAAGAAAAATCGGTATGACTAGTGTCTACAGTGTCGAGGGTAAGGCAACGCCATGCACAGTGATAGAAGCTGGTCCTTGTGTAGTAACACAAGTTAAGACAAGTGATAGAGATGGTTACGATGCTATCCAGCTAGGATTCGGAGAACGTAAAGAAAAGAACACTCCGAATGCTTTGCTAGGTCACTTTAAAAAAGTAAAAACAACGCCAAAATCAAACTTAGTAGAGTTTGATGGTTTTGAGCAAGAGCTTAAAGCAGGAGAAGTTGTTGATGCTTCACTTTTTGCAGAAGGAGATTTTGTAAATATCTCTGGAATATCAAAAGGTAAAGGTTTCCAAGGTGTTGTTAAACGCCACGGATTTGGAGGTTCAGAAACAACCCATGGTCAACAGAGCATGAGAAGAGCTCCAGGTTCTATCGGTGCTGCCTCTACACCAGGTCGTGTTTTCAAAGGAAAGAAAATGGCTGGTCAAACAGGTAACAAAAGAGTAACTATCGAAAACCTAAAGGTTTTGAAAGTACTTGCCGATAAAAACATTTTAGTAGTTAAAGGTTCCATCCCAGGAGCTAAAGGTTCAACTGTAATAATTGAGAAGTAATGGAAGCAAAAGTATTAGATACAAAAGGTAAAGCTACTTCAGATAAGGTAACATTGTCTGACTCAATTTACGGAATTGAGCCAAATGATCACGCAATTTATTTAGATGTTAAACAATACTTGGCTAATCAACGTCAAGGTACGCATAAGTCTAAAGAAAGAGCTGACATCACTGGAAGTACTAGAAAAATTAAAAAACAAAAAGGAACAGGTACAGCGCGTGCTGGTTCTATTAAAAGTCCAATCTTTAGAGGAGGAGGTCGTGCGTTTGGACCACGTCCAAGAAACTACCGTTTTGACCTTAACATTAAGTTGAAAAGAGTAGCTCGACGTTCAGCTCTTTCTTTAAAAGCAAAAGAAGAAGGAATTCTTGTCCTTGATGGATTGAAGTTTGACACACCAAAAACAAAAGAGTTTTTATCAATTTTGACTGCGTTGAAATTGGATAGCGAGAAAGCTTTGTTTATTGTTGGAAATAACAATGACAATGCATACAAATCAGCGAAGAACATTAAGAATGTTAAGGTTGTTTCAGCTGATTCTCTTAACACTTATGATGTGTTGAATGCTAAGAAAATTGTAATTGCAAAAGATGCAGTTGAAGTAATTGAAAAGATTTTAAACTAATTGGTGATGAACACAATTATTAAAAAACCACTTATTACAGAAAAGGCAACAATCGATAGTGAAATGAATAACAGATTCACTTTCGTAGTTGACCATAGAGCGAATAAGATAGAAATTAAAAAAGCCGTCGAGAACATGTATGGCGTATCAGTTGAATCTGTACGTACAATGAATTATGGCGGTGGAAAACCCTCTGTTAAGTTTACTAACAAAGGTATCGTTGAGGAACGTAGCAAGCGCTTTAAAAAAGCAATAGTTACTGTTGCCGAAGGAGAAACGATTGATCTGTTTACTAATGTTTAATTAATTAAAAGAAATGAGTCTTAAAAAATTCAAGCCTACAACTCCAGGGCAAAGACACAAACTCATCAGTGATTACTCTGAGATCACAACGTCTAAGCCAGAGAAGTCGCTTGTTTCTTCTAGAAAGAAATCAGGTGGACGTAACAACTCTGGTCGTATGACAATGCGATATGTAGGAGGTGGTCACAAGCAGAAGTACCGTGTTATCGACTTCAAAAGAGATAAAGCGGATATTCCTGCGACTGTAAAGACGATTGAGTACGATCCAAATCGTACAGCTAATATTGCTTTACTTTTCTACAAAGATGGTGAGAAGCGCTATATTATTGCGCCAGAAGGTCTAAATGTTGGTGACGAAGTCATCTCTGGAAAAAATGCAACTCCAAAAGTTGGAAATGCAATGTACATCGCAGATATTCCTTTAGGAACTACTGTACATAATGTTGAAATGACACCAGGAAAAGGTGGAGTTATCGCTCGTGGAGCTGGAACTTCAGCTCAACTGATTGCCCGTGAAGGTAAATATGGTATTTTTAAAATGCCATCTGGTGAGGTGCGTATGATCTTAACAACGTGTCTAGCTTCAATCGGTGCTGTTTCTAACCATAACCATAGTTTATCAGTATCTGGTAAAGCTGGACGTACAAGATGGTTAGGACGTCGCCCTCGTGTGAGAGGTGTAGTAATGAACCCTGTCGATCACCCTATGGGTGGTGGTGAAGGGCGTCATTCAGGTGGTCACCCACGTTCGCGTAATGGTATTCCTGCAAAAGGGTACAAAACGCGTACACCAAAGAAATATTCAGATAAGTTTATCATCGAGAAAAGAAAGAAATAGGATATGAGTAGGTCATTAAAGAAACCACCATTTGTTCACTATAAGTTAGTGCAAAGAGTGGAAGCAGCACAGTCCTCAAAATCTAAGAGTGTAATTAAAACATGGTCTCGTGCCTCTACAATTACTCCTGATTTTGTTGGATTCACAATAGCAGTTCACAACGGAAATAAATTTATTCCTGTTTATGTGACTGAGAATATGGTAGGGCATAAATTTGGAGAATTCGCACCAACGCGTAACTTCAGAGGACATGCAGGTAATAAAAAAGATAAAAGAAGATAATTTAAACTTCGTATCATGGGTGCTAGAAAAAGATTAAAAGCCGAACAAAGAAAGGAAGAGAACAAGTCGATTGCATTTGCATCGCTTAAGAACTCTCCTATCGCTCCGAGAAAAATGAGATTAGTTGCTGATCTTATTCGTGGAGTTGAAGTAAATAAGGCGCTAAACATATTGCAACATAATCCAAAGGAAGCTTCGAAAAGCCTTTCAACACTTTTGCGTTCTGCAATTGCAAACTGGGAGGTAAAAAACGAAGACAAGAGCTTGGAGGATGAAGAGTTAATTGTGAAAACTATTGAAGTTTCACAAGCCGGAATGTTGAAGAGAATTCAACCAAGGGCTCAAGGTAGAGCGGCGAGAATTAGAAAACGATCCAACCACGTACGTATTGTTGTGGACGGAGTTAAAAATTAGAAAATGGGACAAAAAACTAATCCAATAGGAAATAGATTAGGTTACATCCACGGTTGGGATTCTAACTGGTATGGAGGGTCTGACTATGCGGATAAAATTGTTGAGGATGATAAGATTAGAAAATATCTACACGCTCGTTTATCACGTGCTAGTATTTCTAAAGTAATCATCGAAAGAACACTAAAATTGGTTACTGTTACTATCAATACGTCACGTCCAGGGGTGATAATTGGTAAAGGTGGTCAAGAGGTTGACAAGCTTAAAGAAGAGCTTAAAAAATTGACGAATAAAGAAATCCAAATCAATATTTTTGAGATTAAACGTCCAGAATTGGATGCTCAATTGGTAGCGGATAATATTGCACGTCAAATTGAAGCACGTATTTCTTTTAGAAGAGCAATCAAAATGTCGGTTGCTTCTACGATGAGAATGGGTGCTGAAGGAATCAAAGTTAAAATATCAGGTCGTTTGAACGGGGCAGAGATGGCACGTGACGAAATGTACAAAGATGGTAGAACTCCATTGCATACATTTAGAGCTGATATTGACTATGCATTGGCAGAAGCTCACACAACTTACGGACGTATCGGTATCAAGGTATGGATCTGTAAAGGTGAGATTTTCGGAAAACGCGATCTTTCACCAAATATTGGGCTTGAGTCTCAAAAGAAAGGTGCTGGTCGTCGTGGCGGTGCTAAAAGAAAGAAAAAATAAGTTGAATTCTTAAAACGTACTGAAAGATGTTATCACCAAAGAAAACCAAATTTAGAAAAGCTCAAAAAGGAAGAAACACAGGTCTTGCTCAAAGAGGAAGCACTGTCGCTTTCGGATCTTTTGGACTTAAAACCTTGGAACCAGCTTGGATCACATCCAGACAAATTGAAGCTTCACGTATAGCCGTTACTAGATACATGAAGAGAGAAGGTAAAGTCTGGATTCGTATTTTCCCTGACAAACCTGTTACGTCTAAACCTGCAGAGGTACGTATGGGTAAAGGTAAAGGTGCTCCAAGTCACTGGGTTGCTGTTGTTAAACCAGGACGAATTTTATTCGAAGCAGATGGTGTTCCTTATGAAGTAGCTAAAGAAGCGCTTCGTTTGGCAGCTCAAAAGCTTCCTGTAAAATGTAAATTCGTTACACGTAACGATTATGTAATCCCAGGTAAATAAAAAAACAAATGAAACAAGAAGAAATCACTCAATTATCCCTAGAAGATCTTAAAGATCGTCTTGATAACTCAACAGAGCAATTGGAAAAACTAATCTTGACACACAAAGTGTCTCCTTTAGAAAATCCACTTCAAATTAAATCGTTGAGAAAGACAATCGCTAGATTGAATACGGAGTTGACTAAAAGAAACAGCCAAGCGTAAGCTGGCAATTTAGAAAATGCCTTGATATGGAAAATCAACATTTAAGAAAAGAAAGAACTGGTGTTGTAACTAGCGATGCGATGGATAAATCAATCGTTATTACAGTAGAAAGAAAAGTAAAACATCAGAAATATGGTAAATTCATAAAAAAATCTACTAAATTTGTGGCCCACGATGAAAAAAATGATTGTAACGTAGGAGATACTGTTACAATTCGTGAGTGCCGACCTTTGTCTAAGACAAAGAATTGGAGAGTAGTAGAAATTTTAGAAAGAGCTAAATAATCATTAAGAAATGATACAACAAGAATCAAGACTTGCAGTTGCCGACAATAGTGGAGCGAAAGAAGTATTGTGTATCCGAGTTCTCGGAGGTACAAAACGTCGTTACGCTTCTATTGGAGATAAAATAGTGGTTTCTGTCAAGAGCGCAATGCCCTCTGGTAACGTCAAAAAAGGACAAGTAGCCAAGGCTGTGGTAGTAAGAACGAAAAAAGAAATCCGTCGTCCTGACGGTTCTTATATTCGCTTCGATGATAATGCTGTGGTTCTCTTGAACCAAGCGGACGAAATGAGAGGAACTCGTATTTTTGGACCAGTAGCAAGGGAGCTGCGTGATAACAATTACATGAAAATTGTTTCATTAGCACCTGAAGTGCTTTAAAATCGTAACATCATGCAAAAGAAATTACACATTAAAGTAGGTGACACCGTTAAGATCATTAGCGGAGTACACCGAGGTCAAGAAGGAAAAGTTCTTTCAATAGACAGAAAAAAGGATCGTGCGATCGTGGAAGGAGCAAACGTTGTTAAACGTCATGCAAAGCCAGACGCAGCAAATCCTCAAGGTGGTATTGTGGAGAAAGAAGCGAGTCTGCACATTTCCAACCTCATGCTTGTAGTTAACGGAGAACCAACTAAAATTGGTCGTAAGTTAAACAAGGATGGAAAGCTAGTTCGATACGCTAAGAAATCAGGAGAAGAAATTAAGTAATGAGTTACATACCAAGACTTAGAAAACAGTACCAGGAGGAAGTAGTTCCTACTTTGCAAAAGCAATTCGGATTTAAATCTGTAATGCGTGTACCAAAAATTGAGAAAATTATTATCTCTCAAGGAATTGGAGAAGCAGTAGCAGACAAGAAAATTATCGATGGTGCTATCGAAGATATTACAGCAATTACAGGTCAAAAACCAATTGCTACAGTTTCAAAGAAAGACGTTTCTAACTTTAAGTTAAGAAAAGGAATGCCGATTGGAACTAAAGTAACTCTTCGTGGAGATAACATGTATGAATTTTTAGATCGATTGATCTCAATCGCTCTTCCTCGTACACGTGACTTTAAAGGAGTTCCTGCAAAGGGATTCGATGGACGTGGAAACTTTAATATGGGGGTAAAAGAACATATTATTTTTCCAGAAATCGACATAGATAAAGTAAATAAAATTTTAGGAATGGATATCACTTTCGTTACATCAACGGATAGTGATGAAGAAGCAAAGGCATTATTAGATGCTTTTAAGTTCCCATTCACAAAAAAACAATAGTATGGCTAAAGAATCAATGAAAGCGCGTGAGCGCAAAAGACAAGCCTTAGTTGAGAAGTATGCGGATAAGCGTAAAGCGCTTAAGGATGCTGGAGACTGGGAAGGACTTCAAAAATTGCCAAAAAACTCTGCGGCTGTGAGGTTACATAATCGTTGTAATTTAACAGGTCGTCCAAGAGGGTATATGAGACAATTTGGGCTTTCAAGGGTGACATTTAGAGAAATGGCACTTTCTGGTAAAATACCAGGAATTAAAAAAGCAAGTTGGTAATCTATAGTAAGTAAAGATATGAATACAGATCCAATAGCAGATTTTTTGACTCGCATAAGAAATGCGAGCAGTGTAAACAAGAAAATTGTTGAAATTCCTTCTTCGAAAACGAAGGTAGCAATGGCGAAAATCCTTTTTGAAAAAGGGTACATCGCAAACTACAAAGTAGAAGAGGATGACAAACAAGGAGTAATTAAAATTGCACTTAAATATAATCCTTCAACGAAGGTTCCAGCGATAACTAAGTTAGAGCGTGTATCTTCACCAGGATTAAGAAAGTATAGTAATTCAAAAGAATTGCCACGTGTACTTAACGGACTAGGTATTGCGATTATCTCAACATCAAAAGGTTTGATGACAGATAAAGAAGCAAGAGTTGAAAAAGTAGGTGGTGAAGTTCTTTGTTACGTTTATTAATTTATAAAGTAATAATTAGCAATGTCAAGGATAGGTAAATCCCCAATAAGCATCCCGAGTGGAGTAGAAATTAAAATGGATGGAAACCTCATTTCAGTGAAAGGTGCAAAAGGAACACTCACACAAGAGTTTGATCCTGCAATCACAATAGTAATTGAAGATGGAGTAATTACATTCAACCGCGCATCGGACGCACCTGATCATAGAGCTAAACACGGTCTATATAGAGCGTTAGTTGGTAATATGATTGAAGGCGTAACGGAAGGGTACAAAAAGGTATTAGAAGTAATAGGAGTTGGTTTTAGAGCTGATGCACAAGGTCAAATTTTGACTTTGTCTGTTGGACACTCTCACCCTATTGTTTTCCAAATACCTGATGAAATTAAGGTAACTGCAGAAACCGCTAAAGGTAAAGCACCAGTTGTAACATTAGAGTCTTCTGATAAACAACTGTTAGGACACGTAGCTGCCAAAATTCGTTCCTTCCGTAAACCTGAACCTTATAAAGGTAAAGGTATTCGCTTACAAGGTGAGTATGTAAGAAGAAAAGCTGGTAAAGCGGCAGGTAAATAACCTTAATAACATAAGTAAAAATGGCATTTAGTAAAATAGCTAGAAGAGCTAAAATTAAGAAAAGAATCCGTAAGAATTTAACGGGTACTGAGACACTTCCAAGACTTACTGTGTATAGAAGTAACAAACAAATTTACGCACAAGTAATTAATGACTTGAAAGGAGAAACTCTAGTTTCTGCATCGTCTCAAGGAGTGAAAGAATGTGAAAACCTTCCGAAAATCGAACAAGCTAAATTCGTAGGTAAATTAATCGCTGAAAAAGCAATTAAGGCCAATATCGAAGCTGTGAAGTTTGACCGTAATGGTTATTTATATCATGGTAGAGTGAAATCGCTTGCTGACGGAGCAAGAGAAGGTGGATTAAAACTTTAATAAAAATGGCAGCAAAAATTAATAATAGAGTTAAACCAGCTGACTTAGAACTTGTAGACAAGTTAGTTGGAATTAACAGGGTTACTAAAGTAACTAAAGGGGGTCGTACATTCAGTTTCTCTGCAATCGTAGTGGTTGGAAATGAAAACGGAATCGTTGGCCAAGGTTTAGGTAAAGCAAATGAAGTAACTGAAGCAATTTCTAAAGGAATTGATGATGCGAAAAAGAACCTAATCCAAGTTCCAATTATTAACGGGACTGTGCCTCACACACAGAAAGGTAAATATAGTGGAGCAAGAGTTTTACTCAAACCAGCTTCTGAAGGTACAGGTGTAATTGCCGGTGGTGCAATGCGTGCTGTATTGGAAAGCGCTGGAGTACATAATGTTTTGGCTAAATCTCAAGGATCATCAAATCCAGCAAACGTGGTTAAAGCTACAATCGATGCACTTGCTCAAATGAGGGATGCTTTGTCTGTAGCAAAACAACGTGGGATTACGATGGAACAAGTGTTTAACGGTTAATATAATTTATAATGGCAAATAAGACAATTAAAATTAAACTTGTAAGAAGTGCTATTAACCGAACACAACGTCAAAAAGACACGGTTAAAGCATTAGGACTACGTAAAATGAATCATATCGTTGAAAAAGAGGCAACTCCTCAAATTTTGGGTATGGTTGCTAAAGTTCAACATTTAGTTGAAGTAGTTGAGTAAAAATCTTAAAATTAAAAAGCAATGAGTCTAAATAATTTAAAACCAGCGAAGGGTTCTACTCATAGTCACCGTCGTATCGGTCGTGGTCAGGGTTCTGGTTACGGTGGTACAGCAACGCGTGGACATAAAGGAGCTAAATCTAGATCTGGTTATAGTAAGAAAATTGGTTTCGAAGGTGGACAAATGCCACTACAAAGACGTGTTCCAAAATACGGATTTACGAACATCAATAGAGTTGAATATAAAGCAGTTAATCTTGATGTTATTCAAACCTTAGTGGACCGTAAAAACCTTACTGAAATCAATCCTGATGTACTACGTGAAAATGGTTTATTAGGGAATAGAGAATTAGTTAAAATCCTTGGAAGAGGTGAACTGACAGCAAAAATTAGCGTTTCTGCACACAAGTTTTCTGCATCTGCAAAAGCAGATATTGAAGCAAAAGGTGGTGATTGTTCAGAAATCTAATTAAATTTGCAAACTATTTTACCCAGATGAAGAAACTAATAGAAAATATAAGTAATATTTGGAAAGTTGAAGAACTAAGGAAAAGGTTATTGATAACCTTTTCCCTAATTCTCGTTTTTCGAATCGGATCGTTTATTGTTTTACCAGGTGTTGATAGTTCTAAGCTAGCTACTGATGGTGCCGAAGCCGGAACTATTGAAGGTTTACTTGGTCTGTTGTCAGGAGGAGGATTTACGAATGCTTCTTTCCTTGCCTTAGGTATTATGCCTTACATTTCTGCATCGATTATTATGCAATTGATGGGAATGGCTGTACCAGCTGTTCAAAAAATGCAGCAAGAAGGGGAAAGTGGTCAAAAGAAAATCAACAATTATACCCGTATACTTACAATTATAATCTGTGCTGTTCAAGCTCCAGGTTATTTATCGTTGTATGTTGCTGGTAAAAATGCTATACCTGAACAATTTATCGATTCTCCATTATGGTGGACGCAGTCTGTTTTGGTACTTGTTGCCGGAGCAATGTTCGCTGTTTGGCTTGGTGAACGTATCACCGATAAAGGTGTTGGAAATGGTATCTCTTTGTTAATTACAGTTGGAATTATAGCGCGTCTACCACAATCTTTTGTGGCGGAGACAGCACAACATTCTTTCTTAATTGTAATTATCGAAGTTATCGTTTTCATGCTCATCGTTATGGCTACCGTTTTAGTAGTTCAGGGGGTAAGAAAAATCCCTATGAATTATGCAAAGCGTGTTGCCGGAGCTAGAGGTGGTGCAGTTGACGCACAAGGTGCTCGTTCTTATTTGCCGATTAAGGTAAATGCTTCGGGTGTAATGCCAATCATTTTTGCGCAAGCAATCATGACGGTTCCAGTTATGTTTATTGAAAAACAGTTCGGAATTTTTGGATTCTGGTATAATCTAGTATTATTTGTTCTGATTATCGTATTTACTTATTTCTATACGGCAATCATGATCAACCCTAAGAAGATGGCTGATGACATGAAACGTAATGGAGGATTTATTCCTGGAGTAAGACCTGGCGATGAAACAGCAAATTATATCGATAATTTAGTGTCTAAGATTACCTTACCTGGTTCTGTATTCTTAGCATTAATTGCGATTATCCCTGCAATAGCTGTACAGTTTGGTGTAGGTGATGGATTTGCTCTGTTTTTCGGAGGAACATCGTTATTAATTATGGTCGGAGTTGTGTTGGATACTTTACAACAAATTGAGTCTTATCTCTTAAATCGTCATTACGATGGATTAATGGAAGGAACTAAAATTAGAGGACGTCGTACGCAAGGCGAAATGTCTGGAATGTAATAAAAGTATTATGGCAAAAACACAATCGATAGAACAAGACGGAACAATTATAGATTCATTATCTAATGCAATGTTTAGAGTTGAATTAGAAAATGGACATGTAATTACCGCGCACATTTCTGGAAAGATGAGAATGTACTACATTAAGATTCTTCCTGGAGACCGTGTTAAAGTAGAAATGTCTCCTTATGATTTAACAAAAGGAAGAATAACATTTAGATATAAATAAGAGTACGTTATATAGAACGTGTAAATAGTAAGTAAAATGAAAGTAAGAGCTTCAGTTAAAAAGCGATCAGAAGATTGCATTATCGTAAAACGAAAAGGAAGAGTTTACGTTATAAACAAAAAAAATCCTAAGTTTAAACAAAGACAAGGATAAGCTAATAGAATAAGTTATGGCGAGAATTGCAGGAATAGACCTACCAAAAAACAAAAGAGGTGTTATTGGATTAACATACATCTTTGGAATTGGACGTAGCAGAGCAAAAGAAATCTTAAAGGCTAATGGTATTGATGAGAACATCAAAGTTTCAGAATGGAACGATGATCAAATTGGTTTGATTCGTAATACTATTAACGAAATTAAAGTGGAAGGTGCTTTACGTTCAGAAGTACAATTAAACATTAAACGTTTAATGGACATCGGATGTTACAGAGGAGTTAGACATAGATCTGGATTGCCTCTACGTGGACAACGTACCAAAAACAACTCTAGAACAAGAAAAGGTAGAAGAAAAACTGTTGCAAACAAGAAAAAAGCAACTAAATAATAGTTATTAATATGGCAAAGTCTAATCAAAAGAAGAAGAAAAATGTTAAAGTAGATGCTGTTGGTGAAGCGCATATTCAAGCTACCTTCAACAATGTCATTGTATCTTTAACCAATGCTCAAGGACAAGTAATATCTTGGTCTTCAGCAGGAAAAATGGGCTTCAAAGGTTCTAAAAAGAACACCCCTTATGCTGCACAAGTTGCTGCTGAGGAGTGTGCTAGAGAAGCGCATGACTTCGGATTACGTAAGGTGAAAGTGTTCGTAAAAGGCCCAGGTTCTGGTAGAGAATCAGCTATACGTGCAATTCATAACTCAGGAATTGAAGTAACAGAAATCAATGATGTTACTCCATTACCTCATAATGGTTGTCGCCCACCAAAACGTAGAAGAGTATAATTTTTAAACACCGGGGAAACCCACTGACGAAGGAAGATGCCTTAATTCTCAGTTCCCCAATTATAATATAATAGTATGGCAAGATATACAGGACCAAAGTCGAAAATTGCTCGTAGATTTAGAGAACCAATTTTTGGCCCAGATAAAGCACTGGAAAAAAGAAGTTATGGACCGGGACAACACGGACCAAACAAAAGAAGAGGTAAACAATCTGAATATTCTATTCAGTTGACCGAAAAACAAAAAGCAAAGTACACTTATGGTATTCTTGAACGTCAGTTCTTGAACCTTTTTAAGAAAGCTTCTGCAATGAAAGGAATTACTGGTGAAAACCTTTTGATTCTTTGTGAGTCTCGTTTAGACAACACAGTTTATCGCTTGGGAATTGCTCCTACGCGTAGTGCTGCACGTCAATTTGTTTCTCATAAACACATAACCGTTAATGGTAAAGTTGTAAACATTCCGTCTTATTCACTTCGTGAAGGAGATGTTGTTGGTGTGCGTGAGAAATCTAAATCTTTAGAAGCGATTACTAATTCTATTGCCTCTAGAACAACAGATTACGATTGGTTGAATTGGAACCCTTCTACAATGTCGGGTACTATGTTAAATACTCCTTCAAGAGAAATGATCCCTGAAAACATCAAGGAACAACTGATTGTAGAATTATATTCTAAATAAAAACTAATATATTATTATGGCTATTTTAGATTTTCAAAAGCCGGACAAGGTAATCATGATTGAGTCTGACGATCACGTTGGACAATTCGAGTTCCGTCCATTGGAACCGGGTTATGGGATTACCGTTGGAAACGCTTTAAGACGTATATTACTTTCTTCATTAGAGGGTTTCGCAATATCTTCAATAAGAATTGAAGGAGTTGACCATGAGTTTTCTACTATCAAAGGTGTAGTTGAGGATGTAACTGAGATAGTCCTTAATCTTAAGCAAGTTCGTTTTAAACAACAAATCGAAGACCAAGATGAAGAAACTGTTATTATCTCTGTAGGAGGACAAGATACTTTTACGGCGGGTGATATTGGGAAATTCACAACTGGATTCCAAGTGCTTAATCCTGATTTAGTACTTTGCAATATGGATACTTCTGTGAAGTTAGACATTGAGCTTAAAATTATTAAAGGACGTGGTTATGTTCCTGCAGAGGAAAACAAAACTGCAAACTCTCCGTTCGGAACAATTTTTATCGACTCTATTTTTACGCCTATTAAAAACGTAAAATATACTGTTGAAAACTTCCGTGTAGAACAAAAAACAGATTATGAAAAATTAATCTTTGACATCGTTACAGATGGTTCTATTCATCCAAAAGATGCATTACAGGAAGCTGCAAAGATTTTAATTCACCACTTTATGCTGTTCTCTGATGAGCGCATCACTTTAGATAGTGAAATTAAATCTGAAACTGAAGAATTCGACGAGACATCGCTACACATGCGTCAATTGTTGAAAACGAAACTAATTGATCTGGATTTATCTGTTCGTGCATTGAACTGTTTGAAAGCAGCGGATGTTGATACTTTAGGTGATCTAGTAGTCTATAATAAAAACGACTTATTGAAGTTCAGAAACTTTGGTAAAAAATCCCTTACCGAACTTGAAGACCTAGTTGAGGCTAAAGGATTGTCGTTTGGAATGAATACGTCTAAATATAAATTAGACAAAGAGTAAAAACTGATATAAGACTTTAAAATGAGACACGGTAAAAAAACAAATAGTTTAGGGAGAAAATCTGCGCATAGAAAAGCAATGCTTGCCAACATGGCGTGCTCCTTAATCGAACATAAAAGAATCAATACAACTGTAGCTAAAGCAAAAGCACTTCGCGTTTATTTAGAACCATTGCTTACTAAAGCAAAAACGGATTCAACGCACTCACGTCGTGTAGTATTTAGCTACCTTCAAAGTAAAGATGCGATTACTGAGCTATTCCGCGAGGTTGCTCCAAAAATTGCTGATCGTCCAGGTGGATACTTACGTATAATTCGTACAGGAACTAGATTGGGTGATAATGCTGAGATGTGTATGATCGAATTGGTTGACTTCAACGAGTTGATGACCAAAGAACCAAAAGAAAAGAAAACGCGTCGTTCAAGAAGAGGTGGTGGTACAGCTAAAGCTGAAACTACTGCAACTGAAGGAGCAGCAAAGGAAGAAACTAAATCGGAAGCAAAAGAGGAAGCGCCTAAAGCCAAAAAGGAAACTGCTAAAAAAGCAGAGCCTAAAGCAAAAAAAGAAGCTCCTAAAAAAGCTGAAGAAAAAAAGGAAACTCCTAAAAAAGAGGATAAAAAAGACGATAAAGAAGAGAAATAATCTTCATTGTTATAAATTATTACGAGGCTGTCATAACTTTAGGCAGCCTCTTTTTTTATTTATAACTATTTATTTTGCAATTTTGTGCTTTAAATATATTTGAGAATGAATCATAAATCTGGTTTTGTTAATATTGTTGGTAGTCCAAATGTAGGTAAGTCTACCTTAATGAATCGCTTGTTGGGTGAAAAACTTTCTATTGTTACCTCGAAAGCTCAAACTACACGGCATAGAATCAGAGGGATTCTTAATCATGAAAATTATCAAATTGTATTTTCAGATACTCCTGGTGTGGTGAATTCAGCGTATGAATTACACGATGCTATGATGAAATATGTAGACACTTCTCTTCGTGATGCTGATGTTCTTCTGTTTATTACTGATGTCTTCGAGGACACCATGAACCACAAAGAAACCTTAGAGAAAATTAAATCATTGAAAGTCCCAGTAATCTGCCTGATCAATAAAGTAGACCTAAGAGACCAGGATGTAGTGGGAGATAGAATAGCATATTGGAAAAAAGAACTACCTAATGCTACGGTTCTGCCTGTTTCAGCTTTACACAATTTTAACGTAGAGCCTATTCTTGATCTTATTTTAGAGCATTTACCAGATTCTCCAGCCTTCTTTGACAAGGATGCTATTTCTGATCGCCCAATGCGTTTCTTTATTTCTGAAATTATTCGTGAGAAAATCTTCCTAAACCTAAAAAAAGAAGTGCCATACGCATGCCAGGTTGAGGTTGTTGAATATATCGAAGAGCCTGACATCATAAGAATTAGAGCAAACATTATTGTTGAAAGAGATTCTCAAAAAGGAATTATAATTGGTGCAAAAGGAAGACAGCTTAAATATATCGGAATCGATAGCCGAAAGGACATCGAAAAATTTGTGGATAAGCATGTTTTCTTAGAAACTTTTGTTAAAGTCGATAAAGATTGGCGTAATAATGAATGGAAACTTAAAAAATACGGATATTAGTTATGAGTAATATAGTTGCAATCGTTGGTCGTCCTAATGTTGGAAAGTCAACTCTTTTTAATCGTTTAACAGAATCAAGAAATGCCATCGTTGAGGAGATGAGTGGTGTAACGCGTGATAGAATATACGGGAAAGGAGAATGGATAGGGTATGAGTATTCTGTGATCGATACTGGGGGATACGTGAAAGGATCTGATGATGTTTTTGAAAGTGAAATTAGAAAACAGGTTGAAATTGCTATAGAAGAAGCGAGTGTTATCGTTTTTGTTGTAGATGTTACAACAGGTGCAACTGATCTTGATGATAAAGTAGCGAAATTACTCCGTTCTTCAAATAAGAAAATATTTACTGCAGCAAACAAAGTAGACAATACTGCAAGGGTCGGATTATCATCTGAGTTTTGGTCTTTTGGATTAGGAGATGTTTATGATATTGCTGCAGCAAGTGGTTCGGGTACTGGAGAATTGTTAGATGATATTGTAAAAGAATTTAAAACTAAAACAATTGAATCTGAAAGTGACCTACCTAGATTCGCAATTGTTGGTAAACCAAATGTGGGGAAATCTTCTTTGGCCAACGCTTTGATCGGTGAGGATAGAAATATCGTAACCCCTATTTCAGGGACAACTCGTGATGCCGTAAATACACGTTATTCTGCTTATGGATTTGATTTTTTGTTGATTGATACTGCTGGAATTAGAAAACGAGCTAAAGTCAATGAAGATATTGAATATTATTCTGTCTTAAGATCTGTGCGTACAATTGAAAGTTCTGATGTATGTATCTTTATGATCGATGCAACTGAAGGTATTCAAAAACAAGATCTGCATATATACTATATGTGCGAAAAAAACCATAAAGGAATCGTAGTACTTGTCAATAAATGGGACTTAATTGAAAAAGATACCATGACAACTAAAGAATACGAAGAAAAAATTCGTGCTCAATTGGCTCCTTTTAATGATGTTCCGATCTTATTCACTTCTGCAATTACCAAACAACGAATTCATAAGGCGCTAGAAGTTGCAATGAAGGTATACAACAATCGTGTAAAGAAGATTCAAACCTCGGTGTTAAACACCGTAATGCAAGAAGAAATTGACCGCTTTCCACCACCATCACTGAAAGGAAAGTATGTCAATATTAAATACATTACCCAACTTCCAACACACGCCCCTGCATTTGCTTTTTATAGTAATTTACCACAATATATTCCGGATAGTTATAAACGTTTCCTAGAAAACAAAATAAGACACCATTTTGACTTTGAAGGGGTTCCTGTGAGGATCTTCGTAAGAAAAAAATAAGTCCTATAAAATTTAAAAAAAATGGTTGAAGACTTATGTCCTCAACCATTTTTACCATAAACCATAAACTTAAATCATAATAAACCCACTGTATAGACGTAAGAAAATCATAAAGGGTTGTAATGTTTTACGATTATTCTTATTTTTTTTCAAGCATCTTCGTATATTCATCCAAGAAATAAAAAGAAACTTATGCCATTTAATGCTATTTTTGGTTGGATTATTAAGAAAAGAATTCATCAAATTGAACTCTTTAGAAAACATCCTGTGGAGGTTCAAAAAGAATGGTTTGAACGTCTTATCTTAAACGGACGAAGGACAGAGTTCGGTCAAAAGTATAACTTCGGTGACATTGAAAATTATGAGGACTTTAAACGTAATGTTCCTCTCCAAGATTATGATGATGTAAAAGACTGGGTAACACGAGCTGTAAATGGTGAAACTGATATTCTTTGGCCAGGTGAAACATTATGGTTTGCTAAGTCTTCTGGAACAACATCTGATCGAAGTAAGTTTATTCCCGTAACAAAAGATTCACTTGAAGATTGTCATTATAAAGGAGGTAAAGATTTATTGGCCATTTATTATTCCCACTTTCCAAGTACAAAATTGTATAAAGGTAAACACCTTGTTGTTGGAGGTACTGCAGAACAAAATACACTTAGGCCAGATAGTTATACGGGTGATTTATCTTCTATAATTTTAAAAAACTTGCCTTGGTGGGTTGAAATAAAGCGTATTCCCTCTCGAGAAACTGCATTGATGAGTGAATGGGAAGAGAAAATTGAAAAGCTTGCTGAAGAAACTATGGATGAGGATGTTTCTAGTATTTCAGGAGTGCCCAGTTGGACCTTAGTGTTATTGAACCGAATTCTAGAAAAAAAAGGAAAAAAAGATATTCGTGAAGTCTGGCCAAATCTTGAACTTCTGATGCATGGAGGAGTGAGCTTTAAACCCTATGAAAAAGAATTCAGAAAAATTATTCCTCATGATGATATGCATTATATTGAATCTTATAATGCTTCTGAAGGTTTTTTTGGAATTCAAGATGAAATCGGAGGAGACTTATTGTTGATGTTGGATTATGGAATATTCTTTGAATTTATTCCCATGTCCGAGTATAAAGGTACAAAATCAGAAAAGGTAGTTGGAATTAAAGATGTTAAGGTTGGTGAAAACTATGCTATGGTGATTTCGACTAATGGTGGACTTTGGCGATATATCGTTGGCGATACTGTTCGTTTTACAAGTGTAAAACCATATCGTGTTATCGTTTCTGGTCGAACGAAGCACTATATCAATGTCTTTGGTGAAGAGCTAATTGTTGACAATTCTGATTCAGCAATTAAACAAGCTTGTGAACAAACAAATTCACTTTTAAAAGACTATACCGCTTGTCCTGTTTATATGGAAGAAGGTAAACAAGGCGGGCATGAATGGATTGTTGAATTCACAAAAGAACCAGAAGATATGGCCGTGTTTTCAAAATTGTTGGACAAAAGCTTGAGAGAAGTTAACTCCGATTACGATGCGAAAAGAACTAGTGATTTGACCTTGAACTTCCCTGTCGTTCATAAAGCAAGAACGAATTTATTTGATGATTGGCTGAAAAGTAAAAACAAATTGGGAGGACAACATAAGGTACCGAGATTATCTAATGACCGAAGTATCGTTGAGGATATTTTAAAGTTGAAACATAGCACAGTTATTGATATAAAACAATCATGAAGTTGCTGAGCATTTATTTAGTCCTTGTGTTGTATTCAAGTTTTTACTCGTTTGGACAAGACTATTCTTGGAAGTTATTGAATAGTTATGCGCATCCAAATATCGAAGCATGGGACATTAATCCGCTAGAAGAATTAATCGTTTCAAGTAAAGGTAGCTTACATAAATTAGACACAAATTTCCAAGTGGTTTTCACACAAAGCAAAAAAGAATTCGGAGATATTTCGAAAATTGATGCACGACACTCCTTAAAAACCTTGTTGTTTTCTGAAAATCAACAAATGTTAGTTTTCGTAGACAATACTTTAACCTTTCAAGAGGGAAAGGTGGATCTTTCGTCATTAAGTGTTGATTATGCCACTCAAGCTTGTTATTCTGACCATCCTAACCGATTTTGGATATATGATGAGCAAGATGCAAGACTGTTTAGATTTGAAGGGATTAAATCAAGTGTGAAAAATACTGAGATTTCTAACTTGTCGGCAATAACATTAGAAAGTTTCCCCACCTCGATTGTAGAGAGCCAAAACCAACTCCTTCTTTTCTATAAAGGAAGCGGTGTTTTTATTTTTGATTACTACGGTAGTTTGTTGCGTAAATATGACTTTCCAAAAGTTTTACAAATTTATCCTACTGAAAATCACATTTATTTATTGCGTAAAAATGAATTGATGAGGGTACATCGAAGAACTGGAGCTGAGCTGACTATATCATTACCAATAAAAGGTGTCGAGGATTTCCGAGTGTTTGGAGATGCGGTCTATTTTAAAGATAAAACAGGTGTGAAGAAATATTCTTTATTTCAAGAGAAGTAAACGAAGAATTATAAACAATATTTGTATTTTAGTCCATCATTAAATAAGTAGAATTATGCATATCGCTGTTGCTGGTAATATCGGATCGGGAAAAACAACCTTAACAGAGCTTTTAGCTAAGCACTATGGTTGGGAAACACATTATGAGAATGTATCTCAAAATCCATATTTAAATGATTTCTATGAAGATATGCAACGATGGTCTTTTAACCTTCAAGTGTATTACCTAAATAGCCGATTTACGCAAATACAAGAAATTCAACAAACCGATAAGGTAGTCATTCAAGACAGAACAATTTATGAGGATGCTTATATTTTTGCACCAAATCTTCATTCTATGGGATTGATGACCACCCGTGATTTTGAGAATTATTTCTCACTTTTTAATTTGATCGAATCCTTTGTCTCTTCTCCTGATCTTTTAATTTACCTTAGAGCAAGTGTGCCGACATTGGTCAATCAAATTCAACAAAGAGGACGAGAATACGAAGAATCAATTCGATTAGACTACCTAAAAAGGTTGAATGAACGTTATGAAGCTTGGATCAGTACTTATGATAAAGGGAAAATGCTGATCATTGATGTGGACAATAATAACTATCACGAGAACCCAGAAGACTTAGGGAAAATCATTTCAGCAATTGACGCAGAAATACATGGTTTGTTCTAAAATAAGAATATTTGAGTGAACACTCAGAATTAAAATAAAAAGCCTCAAAATTACGAGGCTTTTTTTATGGGTTAATATTTTTTACATCGTTTGACTATCAAAAGTTTTTAATAGATTCGAAATTTCAAGAATCATAGCAACTTTCTTTTCGTCTTCTGTCTTGTTTTCATTATGATTTTCAGCGAACTCTCTCAAAATAATCTCAGCATCTAAAATGTGGTGTTCCTCAAATGGACCTTCCATATTTTCAATAATGGTTAAACATTCTAAAGCAACCATAAAGTCGTTGTGAACTGCAATAGATACAAAGTCTACAATGTATTCCGAATAATCGACTTTACTGTTCCAAATGGTGGTTAATAGAGGCATGTGAACTTCTTGGTAGTCGTCATCCAAAAGAACGTCCATTATGGATTGCGCACTTGAGGAGGATTTTATATCCCCAATAAATGCAATGATTTCTTTTTCTGCCTTAGGAGAAACGCCTTTTTTCCATACATCAATAATTGGAGCGATAACATTGTCATCTCCATTGACTTTTAGGGCTTTAAGTCCGTCAATAATCTTCTTTTCTTCCCCTGTATTTATGTCCTTAAGTATCGCTTTTATTTTTGCTTTACGTTCTTCTGCTCTTTCTGCTGATGCCATTTTAAAATCTTTTTTGCAAAGTTAAGGATAAGTATACTTTATCCCCTATTTTCAGTAGGACTAATTGTTAAACACGAGTTAGGTTTTAGATTTATCTTTATATTTACAAAGTAAACACTGTGTTTATGAAATATAATTAAATTGACAAAGGATGAAAAGATTGACAAAGGAATGGGCTTATGGTAAGGATGTTAATGCCTTAGTGTTGAGATTGGTTATGGGGCTTTCTATGTTTTATGGTCATGGTTTAGGAAAGATGAATGTTCTTTTTGGAAGCGGAGAAATCAATTTTCCGGATCCACTAGGTATCGGTGTGACTTTGTCTATTGGAATGGCTGTTTTTGCTGAGGTATTGTGCGCCTTATTGGTAACTGTTGGGTTGTTTACACGACTGGCATTAATTCCTTTGATTGCGACCATGGCTGTGGCGGCATTTATTGTTCATAGCGGAGATCCTTTTGGAAGAATAGAGTTGTCTTTACTGTATCTTGCAGGCTTTGTAGGATTACTATTTATCGGGCCAGGACGTTTTTCTGTTGATCATATTATTAAGCGTTAATTCGCATTACTATCTAATAAGTTACCATGGAAGTCAGATCAGAAGATGCCAATTACTTCGGTATTGGAATAATGCAATTTAAAAGGGGATATAATATTGGAACTTTATGGAGGTCTGCTCATATTCTTGGAGCGTCTTACATATTTACCATAGGGAAAAGCTATAAAAAACAAGCTTCAGATGTGTTGAAATCTTGGCGTGAAATTCCATTATTTCATTACGAAGATTTTGAAGACTTTTACAAACACATTCCCTACAATAGTAGATTAGTGGGGGTAGAGTTAGACGACAGAGCTGAAATGTTAAGTGAATATCAACATACCCCAAGAGCAGTTTATTTGTTAGGAGCAGAAGATAACGGTTTGCCTTCTGAGGTTTTGGATAAGTGCCATGAAATCGTGCAACTGCCAGGTACAAACTCTTTGAATGTCGCTGTAGCGGGTAGTATCGTAATGTATGATAGGGTTTCCAAATTACCGACGCGAATGCCCCAATTTAAAAAGTAGGTCATAAAAAAAACCGTTCAGACATTTAGTAAGAACGGTTTTAAAATATTGAGTGCAAAGATTTACTCTTCGATAACTTCAAATTTGAATTCAGCAGAAACCTCTTTGTGAAGGTTTGCTACTCCTGTATAAGTTCCCACTTCTTTAATTGGCTCTTCTACAATTTTCAAAGATCTTCTATCTACTTCAACACCTTCAGCTTTTAACATTTCAGATAACTGAATAGTGTTAACAGATCCGAAGATACGTCCGTTTTCTCCAACTTTAGCTCCAATCTTGATGGTAACACCTTCGATTTTCTTCGCTAATTCTTGAGCTTCCTCTTTGATTTTTACTTCTTTGTGAGAACGTTGTCTCAAAACTTCTTCGTGCGCTTTTTTTGCTGACTTTGTAGCAACAGTTCCATATCCTTGTGGAATTAAAAAGTTAAGCGCATAACCAGGCTTTACGTCAACGATATCGTCTTTGTAACCTAGCTTATCGACATTCTTCTTTAATATGATTTCCATTATTGTCTTATTAATGTGTTAATAAATAGGCTTATCTTAATTGGTCTCCTACATATGGAAGAATCGCAATGTGACGAGCACGTTTAACAGCCTTGTTAACTCTACTTTGAAACTTAGCAGAAGTTCCTGTTATACGACGTGGTAAAATTTTACCTTGTTCGTTTAAAAGTTTCAATAAAAAGTCTGCGTCTTTATAGTCAACGAATTTAATTCCGCTTTTCTGAAAACGACAGTATTTATCTTTTTTAATGTCAATGTTTACCGGCGATAAATATCTTACATCTTGTGCCATAATTGTAATTTTTTTTGGTTCTTTACTTTAATTACTTTGCTTCAGCCTTTGCAGGTTTAGCACTTTTCATTCTTGACTTTCTTTTTTCAGCCCACTCTTTGTGGTGCTTGTCCATTTTTACAGTTAAGAAACGCATTACACGCTCATCACGTTTGAAAGTCACCTCTAATTCAGATACTAAGTTTCCTTCTCCTTCAAATTCTAAAAGAAAATAAAATCCAGTTGTTTTTTTCTGAATTGGATAAGCCAATTTTTTCAAGCCCCAAGACTCAGAATTAGTTAGTTTTCCGCCAAGAGATTTAATCTCTTCTTCAAACTTCTTTACTGCTTCCTTTGTCTGATCTTCTGACAAAACGGGAGTTAAAATGAAAACAGTCTCGTAGTTATTCATATTATTATTGTTTTAATTAAGGGCACAAAGATAATCAAAAATCTTTTAATCAATGCTTTTTTGATTATTTTGTTTGTGGGTGTTAGGCTGTAGGCTAAAACCTTTAAGGATAACAAGTTGAATAGCTTTGAGAAATCTATTGCTTGTTCAATTTATTGTTTTCTCTATGAGTAGAATAGGAAATTAAAACCCCAAAAAAAATAATATAGCCAAAATAGAAGTCTGCTCAAATTTATTTAACTTCATTGTTAGTCTGTTGTGAATTAGATGCTTACGTTTTAGATGTGGTGTTTTGATTGTAGAAGATTTGATTTTAATTGCGGATTCAGAACTTCTTTGATATGATTAGTTGGGACTATGAAATATGGTGTTTTTAATACATTTTTTCGTCTATTTAATTGTATTTCTCTTTTTGTTATGTCATTCCAATAATCTCTCAATAAAATAGTGGCTTTTTTGAATCAAATAACTCATCTTTGTTCTAACATAAATAATATTGTGTGAGCTAAGGTTTTTATATTTTGTGCTAATGACTTTAATAACGCGAATAAACTAAATGCTCTCTTGTACAGAGAATAAGAAATAAATTAGAGCATTAGTCTTATGAGCTGTTTGATTAAGTCAATAAAAAATGTAAATTTCGCTTTTAAACTCAACATTAAGGTGTAGTAAAATGAGAAGAAATTTTGTAATCACGAGTACGTTGTTATTAGGCGCTTCACTTGCGCTTTCTATCTACTTAAGCATGTATTGGTATGTGTTGGTTGGATTGGTGTTGTTACTCACCATCATGGGGTATGTCGATATGTTCCAAAAGAAACACGCAATCCGAAGAATCTACCCTGTAGTTGGTCGCTTGAGGTATGTTATGGAAGAACTGAGACCAAAAATGTATCAGTATTTTATTGAGTCGGATATTGATGGACGCCCATTCAATAGATTAGACCGCTCATCGGTATACCAGCGTGCTAAAAATGTTCGTGATACAATTCCTTTCGGAACACAATTGGATTTGTATGCAGAAGGATATGAATGGATGTGTCACTCTGTTGCTCCGAAAGCATTTGATACTTTAAATCATGACCCTAGGGTGATGATTGGTAATAAAGATTGTAAACAACCATACTCAGCAAGTATCTTAAATATTTCTGCAATGAGTTTTGGATCTTTAAGTTCTAACGCCATTGAAGCTTTGAATGGTGGTGCAAAAATCGGAAACTTCGCACACAACACGGGTGAAGGAGGGCTGAGTGATTACCACTTAAAACATGGAGGAGATATTATCTGGCAAATTGGTACAGGATACTTCGGATGTAGAGACGAAGAAGGTAACTTTAATCCGGAACTGTTTGCTGAGAAATCAAAGACGCCTAGTGTGAAAATGATAGAGTTGAAATTGTCTCAAGGGGCTAAGCCTGGACATGGAGGAATTCTACCTGCATCCAAAAATACAGAGGAAATCGCACGAATTCGTCACATTAAACCGCATACTCTTGTGGCTTCACCTCCTTTCCACTCCGCTTTTGATACGCCTTTGGAGATGATTCAATTCATTAAAAAATTAAGGGATTTGTCTGGAGGAAAACCTGTAGGGTTTAAATTATGTATTGGACATAAGAGTGAGTTTATTGCGATTTGTAAAGCGATGATTCATTTAGATATTTATCCAGATTATATCGCCGTAGATGGAGGAGAAGGAGGTACTGGAGCAGCGCCGCCTGAATTTAGTAACTATGTTGGTGCCCCTTTAATTGACGGTTTAGATTTTGTTCATAATATATTAACCGGACTAGACATTCGCAAACACATTAAAATTATTGCTTCAGGAAAAGTAAGTTCAGCATTCCACGTGGCTAGGGCTATGGCTTTGGGCGCTGACTCATGCTACCAGGCACGTGCAATGATGATGGCTGTGGGGTGTATTCAAGCATTATTGTGTAATACAAATACTTGTCCGACAGGTGTTGCAACTCAAGATCCGAAGTTGACTGTTGGTCTAGATGTGAAAGATAAGAAAACACGTGTTGCTGAATACCATAGTAAAATGGTGAAGAATTATGTTGAATTATTAGGTGCCTCAGGATTAGATGTAACCAAAAACTTAACGCGTTCACATATTTACCGCCGTGTTTCTTTAAATGAGATGATTACTTATGAAGAACTGTTCCCTTCCATTGAACCAGGTTCAATGCTTGAAGAATCTGGTATTCCTTTAAAGTACAAACTAGACTTTATTAATGCTGATATGGAAAGCTGGGGAATAAAATTTCATAAATTACAATAGCTGTCGCTAATGTAATTTATGAAATTTTCAGTATTGAGTGTGAGAGAAGAGTCTTGAGGCGAAATCAATTATAGTGTAAGATTTATTAGCAGTTCGATACTCCGCTGCGAATTGTCGGTACAATCCAACGTGTTCCCAGTATTCTGCTGATGCTATAAAAGAATAGGGAGTCGTTAAGGAGGTTGGGTGTTTAAAAGAGTAGGCCCTTGTTATCCACGGAGCGGTTTTGGTGATGATCTTGTTTCAAATGAAAGTTGAGTTTAAGGATTAATGAGTTCAGAGGGCTAAAAAATCATAGTTACTGTAGCTGTCGCTAATGTAATTTATGAAATTTTCAGTATTGAGTGTGAGAGAAGAGTCTTGAGGCGAAATCAATTAAAGAGTAAGATTTATTAGCAGTTCGATACTCCGCTGCGAATTGTCGGTACAATCCAACGTGTTCCCAGTATTCTGCTGATGCTATAAAAGAATAGGGAGTCGTTAAGGAGGTTGGGTGTTTAAAAGAGTAGGCCCTTGTTATCCACGGAGCGGTTTTGGTGATGATCTTGTTTCAAATGAAAGTTGAGTTTAAGGATTAATGAGTTCAGAGGGCTAAAAAATCATAGTTACTGTAGCTGTCGCTAATGTAATTTATGAAATTTTCAGTATTGAGTGTGAGAGAAGAGTCTTGAGGCGAAATCAATTAAAGCTTCAATTACAGATGATATAGGTCTTTCTATGATTAGGGAGGCCTTTTTTACTTTTAAACATACTACGAAATTGAGATTATAGTTTAAGTATGTTGACAATCAAAAGCATTACTTTCTTTGATTTTCTTCCAATAAAATCCGTAATTTTATACCGTGGAAGTAATCAAAAAAATTATACGATTTCCTTTTATACTATTGATTCGATTGTATCAATACATCATTAGTCCGATATTTCCTGCGAATTGTCGGTACAATCCAACTTGTTCTCAATATTCAGTGGATGCAATTAAAGAATGGGGAGTCTTTAGAGGTGGTTGGATGGCGATAAAAAGAATAGGCTCTTGTCATCCTTGGGGAGGTTTCGGAGATGATCCTGTGCCACGAAAAGATAAAACCAAAGATTGAAAGAAGATCAATAATTCGTAACTTTAAAATTCGTAATTCGTAATTCGTAATTGATTATGTAATTGGTACTTTCTTTGCATCTCAACGATAACTCATTTTAAAGATACAATATGAATATTCAACATTTCGTTTGCCTTTTTAGCCTTCTAATTTCTTTTGCTTCTTTCAGTCAGCATGAAAAACCACTAAAGAAAGTAGATAGTTTGCTTGAAATTAGACAACCCAATGCAGCTCAATCAGAATTGTGGGCGGTAATCGAAAAAGCGAAAAAGGATGAAGATCATCCTACGCTTTTAGAAGCTGTTCCTTATTTTAAAAAAGTTTTGGCTCCATTGGATAAAGAGGAGCGTGCAGCATTGTACTTCAAAGTGTTTAATAGAGTGCAGGACTTTCCAAAGCCCTCAAATTCTATTGCTGAACTTCAGATGCTTCAAGAAGTAGCTTTCAATAATTATCAATGGTTGAGCAGAACACACCTCGATGTTTACGATTCTATTAACCTTAATGAAGACTCTGTTCGATTCGAATTTGTATTGAAGCACATTGAGGGGTTAGAAAATCAGTTGAATTCTTTAACAGCTTACGATTTCCAGCCTTATCGCAGAGTGCTATCCATGAATGACGATAGCCTTTTTATTCATCGTACCCTTTCCGATTATTTGGCGTATCAACTAATTAATCTATATGAATCTTCTGTGATTCAACATGGAGGAACTTTAAAGCACCTAACTTCAGATCAAAAAGAATGGTATGGACTTTCTTCTGCGTTTACTCAACTCAATTTGCAAGAACATCAGTTAACAGGAGCAATTCTTAGGTTGTATCAACAGCTTGAATTGAATAATCAAAACCATCCGAATTACCTAAGTACAGCTGTCTACCAACGTCTACACTATTTAAAAAAGTCATTTCACAATACAAAGGAGGTAGAGCTAGCATGGCAGAATCAATTCAATAGTTTTAGTACTAGTTCAGCCCGTTCAAAATTCTTATTTGAAATTGCGAAAAGTAAATACAACAAAGGAAAAGCTTACCATTATGCAAGACATCCAGAACTCGAACCTTTAATTAAGGAAGCCCATGAACAATTAACGGTCGAAATGAAGTTGTTTCCGAATAATGATTTTAAACATGAAATTCACACTTTAATTACTGTGATCAATAATCAGGAAATCAATTTGACTTTACCGAATGTAGTAAGGCCAAACATAAAAATTCCATTATTGATTGAGTCAAGGAACTATTCAGCTCATGTGATTCGTATATATAAAATAAAAGATTTCGATTTTGTTCAATACTCTTCATTTCAAAACTACTTGCTTGAAGAAAACTTAACGCTAGAAAGAACTTTGTCTCTTGATTTAAAAGATGAAAAGTTATTTCAAGAACGAAGTTTAGAGTTGTTGTTAGATGGATTTTCAACTCCAGGCCAGTATTTTATTGTGGCCACAAAAGAGGGCCAATCACTTTTCGAGTTGGCCAAAGATAACAAATTGTGGAATGCAGAAAAAGTGATTTCTAAGGCTTTCACGATCTCTACAATTAGTACTACTAGCTCAACAATAAATGGCGAATATACAATGCTTGTCCTTGACCAGTCTACAGGTAAACCCTTAGAAGGTGCCGAAGTTCAATTGTATAAACATAACTACCGAAGAGGAAATGAACCTCAGTTGATAAAGAAAGGAACAACAGATAAAAATGGTCTGTTTTCACATCCTATTAGAGACAATGGAAGGTTGTTTTATTCTGTTGAATACAAGGGCTCATTCCTTTATGGTGGAGAGTATGCTTACAAATCTGGGAAGGACGTAAAGCAAAACAGGATAGAGTTGCTGACGGATCGATCTGTCTATCGACCTGGACAAACTGTATACTTTAAAGGAATTGCCTTTGAAGGAATGGAGAACGAATTTAAAGCTACAGCAAAAAAGAAAATCACAATAACCTTAAGGGATGCTTCGTATCAAGAAATTTATAAATCTACATTCACCAGTAATGAGTTTGGAAGTATTGATGGAAGTATTCAATTGCCGAGCTCAACTCCTTTAGGTAGCTTTTCTTTGGTGGCCAGCATGGATGGTTTATTCACTAATTCACTTACTTCAAGCACTCAGTTTATTGTTGAAGAATATAAACGTCCAACTTTTGAAGTAAAGTTGAATCAGCCAACAAAAGAAGCGAAGTTGAATGATACTGTTTCAGTTGTTGGAAATGCCAAGGCTTTTGCTGGATTTCCTATTGCTAATGCCCAAGTAAGTTATACCATTTATAGAAAATGGAATCGTTACTGGAGGTTTTATTACTCACCTTTTTCTGGAGATTTGTTGAAAGAAGGAGAGGTGAAATCAAACGTCAATGGAGATTTTAAAATTGATTTCTTTGCTGAGGAAGATCCTAATGCAGTAGCTAATGCTTATTATAATTATGAAGTAAGGGTTAAGGTTACTGATCTTTCAGGAGAGACTCATGAACAAACTTTATCGCTTAATTTGAGTAAAGTAGGGTTGTCCTTACAAGTGAATGCAGTTAATCGATTCTTTACCCATGAAAAAGAAACGGCGCTTATCGAAGTGGTCAATTTGGCAGGTGAAAAACAAGAAGTTTACACTGGAAAATTAGAAGTATATCAAAAAGTATCGGATGATGAATTCTTAAATCGTCTATGGGAAAATGCAGAAGATACTCAGTTTAAAGAGGAAGAATGGGCTGCTTTATTTCCTAACATGATGTTGAATTCATTCCAAAATCATTCCCAAAAAGAGAAGTTGATTAAAAGAATTTCTTTTACCACTGGTGATACTTTGCAATTGAATGAGTGGGTCAATAATAAACAGGGTCACTATAGCGTGAAACTATATGTGTTAACGCCCTCCGGTGATAGTATTAAAGCAACTCATGACATAGAAGTGATTGATGTGACAGAAAAAGATTTGCCAGTGCATACTGCTTTGTGGACTTTTGTTTCTGATGATGAAGTGAAGGTCGGGGAATCTGTCGATTTCCAAGTGGGCTCTTCTTTTAAGAATAGTAAAGCCTTAATTTCTTTTTATAGAAAGGATAAATTAATCCGTCAGGAATGGGTGGACTTAAAACATAGACATTCACAATGTTATACAGTTCAAGAAGAAGATCGAGGTGTTCTAACCTATAATGTAGTGTTGTTGAACAACGGTGTTTTTTACACGGCATCTCAAAATGTGAGGGTTCCGTTCAGTAATAAGCAGCTAAAAATCAAAACATCAACTTTTAGGGATCAATTAACTCCTGGTCAAAAAGAGCGATGGAGTTTTACGGTTCAAGATGAAAATAACGAAATGGTAAATGCAGAGTTAGCTGCAACGCTTTATGATGCTTCATTGGATCAGTTTAGAGGACATGGTTGGGGCTTTTTCCCTTATTACGGGAGGGGGCAGTACAGCAACTGGAGTAATAATTGGAGCAGAAATACCTCGAGTTTTGGAAGCGGAGGTGTGAGTTGGACGCTAAGAAGTGTTCTTACTGGAGAAAATATGAAGTACAAGAAGCTTTTAAGTCCTCCATCTTATGAAATTGTCAATTATGGCGATGAACTATACCTTTCAAAAAGTCGCTCTGCTATTAGTAGTCAAGCCGATGTTGGTGAGATGGAAGAGGTGGCGTTCGTTACTGAAGGATCAGGTTCTGGTGCAGGAAGTGATGCAGAAAGTGTTGAGTCTGTTAAGAAAACAGAAGAGGACAAGACAAAGCCTGAGCCCATTAATCCAAGAAGTAATTTCAACGAAACGGCATTCTTCTATCCCACAATTTATTCAAACGATGCTAATGAATATGTATTGAACTTTACTTTGCCGGAATCATTGACGAAATGGAAATTGTTGATGTTAAGCCATAATCAAGAAATGCAAATTGGAACTTTCCAAAAAGAAATTGTTGCTCAAAAAGAGTTGATGGTAACTGCAAATACACCACGTTTTGTAAGACAAGGCGATGCAATAGATTTTTCTGCAAAAGTGGTGAACTTAACAAAAGAGGAACAAACCGTTGAGGTGTTCTTGAAATTAGAAAACCCGATTAATGGTGGGGCCTTAAATTTAATTGGTCGTCAGCCTTTAAGTAAAATGGTGACCATTGCGGCTGGAGCTTCTGAAGAAGTCGTGTGGAACATGAATATCGGTAATCAAGAAGTGATTCAATATACAATTACAGCTTCTAATGAAAGCTATAGTGATGGAGAGCGCAATGTAATTCCTGTTTTAAGTAACCGTGTTTTGATTACAGAAACAGATCATGTTTTATTGCGTAACCCGGGAAAAACAAGCCATGAATTCGAGGCCTTTAAAAACCAAAATTCAACCACTTTAGACAATAAGTCTTTCACCGTTGAATACACTGATAATTTGGCTTGGAATGCGGTGATGGCTTTACCGTATTTAAGTAAAGTAAATGATCAAAGCGCAACTGCTTTAGCGAATAGCTATTACGCCAATGCTATTGCAAAGCATATTGTGAACAGCAATCCACAAATTGAAGCAATATTTAAACAATGGAAAGCTAAAACCCCTGAGGTTTTTCTATCTGAATTAGAGAAGAATGAAGAATTAAAAACAATTCTTTTGAAAGAAACACCTTGGGTTATGGAGGCTAAAAATGAAACCGAACAGCGCAGAAGAATAGCACAGCTGTTCGAATTGAATCAATTGCAAAATAATCAACACAGTCTTTTGCACGAGTTAAAGAAAGCTCAGAACAGGGATGGAGGATTTGGATGGTTCGGTGGTGGAAAGTCAAATGCTTACATTACCCAAAATGTTTTGACGCGATTTGGACAGTTAGAAAGATTGGGGATTTCCATTAAAGAAGAAAATGCCTTAATCCAAAATGCTGAACGTTTTCTAGCAGAATATCATGTTGAGAAATACAATAAGCGTATTAAGGATAAGAAGGGATATACGGTATCAGCAATGGATATGTATTGGTTGTATTCTAGAACCTTCTTTAATAGTAAGCAATCAGCACAAATAGATGAGGTTATAAACTATTATCAAACGAAGTTGAAAAAAGAATGGACGCGTTTTAGTCCATACGAACAGGCGATAATAGGAATTTATTTCGAAAGTAAAAACATGGATAAGGAAGCACAACTGATTTATGCTTCTTTAAAGGATAGAGCAAAGAAAAACACACACTTGGGTATGTACTGGGTGGAAAACGCAGGATACTATTGGTATCAAAATAACATAGGTAGTCAAGCAATGATAATTTCCTTCTTTAAGGAAATGGATGCGCCAGAGGATATGATGGATGATATGCGTTTATGGCTAATTCTAAATAAAGAAGGAAATGCGTGGGAAACGGGTGTTTCAACTGCAGATGCTGTTTATGCTGTTTTGCTAACAGGGAAAGATTATTTAAGCTCTTCTAAACAACCAAGTATTAAAGTCGGAAGTCAGCAACTCGTCTATGCATCAACATCAAAAGCCAATGAAGTAGAGGTGGAATGGACTCCAGGGTTAGGTCAGGTAAAAAATAAGTGGACAGGAGGTGAGATTACTACAAACCTTGGTGAAGTTGAGGTTGAACGTTTTACAGAAGCGCCTGGTGTACTGAATATGTATTGGCAGTATACTGATGAGCTGTCAAAAATCAAGAGCAGTAATAACCAATCCATGAGTATTCGTAAAACCTACCGTCGAGTAGTTCCAGGAGAAAAAGCGGAAACAGGAATCATTGATTCTACATTTAAAATAGGAGATAAAATTGAAATTGAGCTGATTGTTACTGTAGATCGCGATTTAGAATTTGTGCACATCAAAGATTTACGTCCTGCAGGATTTGAACCCGTTCAGACTACAAGTGGTTATATGTATGATGCTGGCTTGTCTTATTATCAAAGTTCAAAGGACGTATCGATGGATTACTTTGTGGATTATATGCCGAAAGGGACTTATAAACTGACTTATACCGTTTATGCAACACACAGCGGAAACTTTAATAGTGGAGTTGCGGAAATCCAATGTCATTACGCCCCGAAGTTTTCAGGGAATAGTAGAACAATGGAGGTGAGGATAGGGAGGTAGTTTATGGTGCTATTTGACTTTCTGTTGATGCGGGATTTGTCTCGTATTCAATAGTTTTTTTGGGATTTGCTTTATTGCTATTTAAAGCTTTTTTTAGAATAGAAAACAAAGAGGGATTTCATATTTGTTTTTTATCGGCATTGTGATATTAATGTTTTGTCGTAAATTCAAATTATATTGGTTATGAATTGTACTACTATGAAGTGTTTCTTATTGAGTATTGCATTGATCGTCACTTTTTCATTTTTTGCTCAAAAGAGTGAGGAAAAACAGAGGTCAAAACATTCTTTTTATCTAGCAGCAGGCATATTTGGGCAAACAAACATTTTTGACCTATCACAACCGTCTTATGATTACTCTGGTATAACTTCGAGCTTAGTTTATCAAATTAGTTTCCCTAAACGATTTGTTCTTGGTGCTGAGCTTTTATCAGATCAATCCTTTTTTAAAAAGGAACACAGTTGGGATCCAAACGTTTCAAATATAGGAAGGCTTAGTGGAATTTCATTGGGAGTACAATTAGGGGTGAATGTTCTTAGAAAAAAACACTTTGACCTATCTGTACTCATTGTTCCTCATGTCAACCTGCAGAAATACATCGTCAAAAAACACACTTTGCACAACAATGAAACAGAACTTTTAAAATACAAAAGTAGATACTTATTTGTACCTTTTGCTGCTTGGCGTTTTGATTTTTATTATAAGTTCAATCAATTACATTCTATTGGACTAGCTACCGATTTTAACTTTGATATTGAGTTGTATGATTTATTCGGAAATGTTCTTTTAGGAGTAGCTCGTGCAATGTTTTCTTATCGTTTTACACTTCCGTCTTCTTAATTAATAGGGAAGATAAAGTAATTAAAACTAGCATTCTATTGATGCGGGATTCATCCCGCATTCAATAGATTTCTTTGGCTCTATTTTATAGCCGTTTCAACGGCTTTCTAATTATACTAACTAAATCGAAAATAAAGCCGAACAAAAAAATAAGCTTTTCCTACGCGTTTCTTACTTATATCCCATTTTCTTTCTCTAATTCTAAATAAAGACTATTTTCGTTATTTGAAAAATACTATTTATGAAACATCTTCTACTTTTATTAAGCCTTGTATTTGTTAATTCATTTTTTTCTCAAAAAGTTTTGCAAGTCAAGGATGCTTTTTCTTTGTCTGGTGGTATGTATATGCAAAAAGGTCTCCATAATAGTAAGGGAGCTTCAGTTTCTGTTGGTTATCAAGCACAGTTCCCAAATCGTTTTGTATTTGGAGTAAATTTAATTACAGACAGAACACCATATATTAGAACTAATAATGCAGTTGGAAAAGTAGAAAACTGGCATAAACTAGAGGCTGTAACGGGTGGTGTTCAATTAGGTGTTCATATCGTGCGAAGAGAAAAAGTTGATTTATCGTTCATGATTACTCCACACATTAATTACCAAGAAATGACTTTTGAAAATCGGAATACTGAGACGGGGGATGTCTTTAGTCATACTGAGTATACAACGCTTATTTTTACTCCACTTGTGGCTTATCGTTTGCAAGCTTTCTATAAATTTAATTCATCTCATAGCATTGGGATATTCGCTGATGTAAATAATGAACTTGATTTTACCTTGAATGGATTTTTTGATTTGATTAGTCCAAGTAGAATCTTTGTTGGACGTGTTTTGTTTGCTTACAGATATACTCTTCCTGAATGGTAGGGAGTTGTCTTGCATTTTTTCCCTTTTTTATTGCCTTTCTAACTTGATGTAAAGGCTGTCTTTTTAACTTTAACTTCGTCAAGTCGTAACTTTTCTTCACGTCATTATATTTGTGTTGACGCACTAACTTGTTGACAATCCTACGGTTGTACAAATGTGTTTTGGTTTGTTTTTAGGTGTTTTTGTAAAACCTTAAGAAATATTTAGCCTTGCCTAAATAAAAACAATATATTTGCCGAAAATATAAATTTCATAGGATGAATAAAAACATACAACGAGTTATTTTAGCATTGTTTATCTCTGTCTCTTCAGGAATAGTTTTTTCACAAACCACAATAATGGGGGTCGTTCAAAGCGATGAGGGAGAGCGCTTAGCATGGATTGACATCGTTGTAGATGGAATGAATAAAGGAGCTACCTCTAATGCTGCTGGTGAGTTCACAATTTCAGGGTTACCAAAAGGTTCTTACCAATTAATTTCTCGGTCTACGGATTTTCATAATGATACTATTGCTGTGGAACTAAAAGACAATAATCCAATAACGGTTAGTTTTGAGTTAGAAGCCATCGCTACTTCATTTGAGGAGGTTGTGGTATCAGGAACAATGAGAACGGTTCGAAAATCTGATAGTCCAGTGCCCATTGAAGTATACTCTAAAGAGTTTTTTAGGTCTAATCCTGCGCCGTCCATTTTTGAATCGCTAGGACAAGTGAATGGAGTTAAACCTAGCGTAAATTGCAGTGTTTGTAATACAGGTGATATACATATTAATGGATTAGAAGGTCCGTATACAATGATTTTAATTGATGGAATGCCAATCGTAAGTGGTCTTTCAACTGTTTATGGTTTAAATGGTATTCCACAAGCTTTAATTGAAAGGGTTGAAATTGTAAAAGGTCCTGCTTCAACATTGTATGGGTCAGAAGCGGTTGGCGGACTGATTAATGTCATTACTAAATCACCAGATCAAGCACCTCTATTTTATGCAGAAGCTTTCGGAACTTCTTGGGGAGAAGTTAATGCTGATGTTGGTTATCGTGCTAATTTTGGTGAAAAAGTTTCTACCTTACTTGGGGTAAACTACTTTAATTATAGCAATCCGATTGATAACAACAATGATGGGTTTACAGACATTACTTTGCAAGACAGGATCTCAATTTTCAATAAATGGAACTTTAAAAGAAAAGAAGGTAGGGTTTTTACTTTAACAGGTAGATATGTATATGAAGATAGATGGGGAGGTGACATGAATTGGACACCTGAATATAGGGGTTCTGATTCAATTTATGCAGAAACTATTTATACGAGTCGGTGGGAGTTGTTGGGGAATTATCAATTGCCATTAAAGGAGAAAGTGATGTTTATGTTTAGTGCTAATGGACATGATCAAAACTCGAGGTATGGCGATGAGGTTTATGATGCGGTACAAAACATTGGTTTTGGTCAGTTTACTTGGGATAAAAAGCTAGGTAGACATAATTTATTGGCAGGTGCTGCATTGCGTTATACTTTTTATGATGACAATACCACTGCAACAGAAAAGAAGGTGAATGGTGAAATAGTGAATGATCCTTCAGCAATCTATTTGCCAGGAATTTTCCTTCAAGATGAATGGAAGTTTGCACCACAGCAAACCCTTTTAATGGGGTTGAGATATGATTATAACTCACTGCATGGAGATATTTTTACACCCAGAATCAACTATAAATGGACATCAAGGAATAAATTAAACACCTTGCGTTTAAGTGCCGGGTCTGGATATAGAGTAGCTAATGTTTTTACAGAAGATCACGCGGCATTGACAGGGGCAAGAGACGTCGTGTTTCTGTCTGACCTAAATCCGGAAACCTCTTGGAATGGAAACATTAATTACGTTAGGAAATTAAGTTTCGACAATGGGCTGTTCTTGAATATCGATGCTTCTGTGTTCTATACTTATTTTGATAATAAAATTATTCCAGATTATGAAACAGACCCAAATCTAATTATTTATGATAACCTTGATGGTTATGCTGAGTCTAAAGGAATATCATTGAATCTAGATGCTCGTTATCAACATTTTAATGCTAGAGTAGGAGGGACAATTATGGATGTGTCTAGTGTTGAGGGTGGGGAGCGTATTCGTCAAGAATTCCAAGAAACCTATACCATGACATGGAATTTAGGGTATGATTTTGCTTCTGTTGGAATGAAATTAGAATATACAGGTAATTTATATGGACCGATGGTTCTGCCTTTAATTAGTGATTTAGACCCTAGGATGGGAGAGTCAAAACCTTATAGTATTCAGAATATTCAAATAACAAAAGTATTTAAAAATGGATTGGAAATCTTCGGTGGAGTAAAGAACCTTTTGAACTGGACACCCAATAAAGAAAATCCCTTCATTATTGCTAGAACGGATGATCCTTTTGATCAAAACGTACAGTATGATGGGAATGGAGATATTTTAGCTACACCCGATAATCCGTATGCCTTAAAGTTCGATCCTGATTATATCTATGGTGCGAACCAGGGGGTTAGAGGTTTTGTAGGGTTGCGCTACACAATCCAGTAAGTTTCTTTTGTAGCAATGTTTTAATAAATCTGTTTTGTTTCCTCAAAGGCTTACTTTTATAAAGTTCGCTTTTGAGGATTCTTTTTTTTACTTTTAACTTATGTTTTTGCACTTGTTTAAATTACTATGAGGAGGCTTACTTTATTTATGGTTTTATTTCTGGCGTCACAATCATTTGCCCAATTGAATACATATTCTGCAAATGATTTAGATAGTCTGCAGTATACCGAAAAACGACCTGTAGTTTTCTTCATTAATACTGACTGGTGTTCAATATGTTTAGCCATGGAAAACAAGGTGCTGAAAAGCCAGGATATTTCTGAACTATTGAATGAAAAATACTATTTAGTTCTGCTGAATGCTGAGGGTACTGATGACATCGTATTTAAAGGAAAGCGTTATGTTTATGAAGCCTCTGGAGTAAACGAAGGAAAACATCAATTGGCTATGCAGTTGGCCAAAAAAGACGGGACAGTGGCTTTTCCAAGTACTGTGATTATGGTGGGAAATAGTGTGGTGTACAAGAACAATAGTTTCATCACCAGAGAAGAGTTGAAGACTGTTTTGGATGAGGTTCTTCTGCTTTAGAATTAAACGCTAAACATGTATCATCGGAGTCATTCTCAATGAAAAATTCTTTTTTTTGTTTCAAAAAGTAGGGGGCAATAATCCTGAAAATAAGGTTTAGTGTACGTAACAATTTAGCGCTGTCTTATTTGATTCTTAGGTTATAAATCTTTACAAATAAAAAAGCCTGCCTTGATTTTTCAAGACAGGCCATTGTTTTTAAATCCGGATTAGTGATTTACGCCTAATATTTTATCAATTGTGTGGAATGATACAGCATGGTAGTAAGGTCGAGCTTCTTTGTAGACTTCTTTACCCCATTCTAGTGTTTCCTCAGTTTTCGCAAGAGTCGTATAGAGTGGCTCCAAAAACTTTCTCCTACCTACTTTTTTCAAGAAAGCTTTTATTTCAGGACGAATTTCTTTGTAATCATTTTTGATTCCGAGTACAAACCATTCAGACATGATTTCTGAATTGCCACTGTTCTTAAAGTTCAGCTGCTCATCGACCATGATCATTTGTTCTTTTGAAAGCTCACCATCAAATGCGCGAATAAAGGCTAACCATTCTTGGGTGATTTTATCACTGCGCTTTAAATCAGTAGGTAATTTATTTCCGTCTTTTACTTCTTGAGCAAGTTCTTGTGCTACAACAAAACGGTCAGAATTTAGTTGGATCACGTTAGATGGGATTCCCTCCCCATAAATCCATTCGTTAAGATTGAATTCAATGTTTTCTTTTTCGAATAAGTTTTCATTGATGTATTCTACAAATTTTTCTGTTGTTAAAGTTTTAAATTCGTGTGCTTTAAAATAAGCGTTTAAGAATACATCAAATTTCTCTCTTCCTACTTTTTCTTCAATCGTCTTTAAGAAAAATGCTCCTTTGACATAGGCAATGTCAGTCATACCATCGTCAGGGTCTCTACCGTGCAAATCCAATTTAAGATAGGTATCTTTTTCGCGACCTTCAGCCATTAAATCATCAACACTCCTCTTAAGTTCTTGAAATTCAATCATGGCCAACATGTCGGCGATTTCTTTACCATATACTTCCTCCATAATTCTATTCTCGAAATAAACAGTAAAGCCTTCGTTTAGCCAGAAGTCATTCCAACTTGCGTTGGTTACTAGGTTTCCTGACCATGAATGTGCTAATTCATGCGCAACAGTACTCACCAAACTTCCATCTCCAGCAATTAAGGTAGGTGTTAAGAATGTTAGCCTTGGATTTTCCATTCCTCCAAATGGGAAAGAGTAAGGAAGAATAATAACATCGTAAACATCCCATAAATATTCTCCATAAAGTCCTTCGGCTGCATCAATCATTTTTGGAATGTCTTTGAATTCAGCTTCGGCGGCATCAATTAAATGTGGTTCAGCATAAACCCCAGAGTTGTCGCTCAGTTGTCTGTAATCTAATTCCCCAACTGCAAGTGCTAGTAAATAAGACGGGATAGGTTGTTTCATTTCGAATGAATATTCACCTGTTTCATTATTTTCGGTAGGATTTGTAGCACTCATTAAAGCCAATAATTCACTTGGAACTTTTAAATCAGCAGAATAAGTAAACCTATTTTCTGGAGTGTCCTGCACAGGAATCCATGTTCTTGTTAAGATGGCTTGTCCTTGTGTATATAAAAAAGGATATTTTTTACTACCTGTTAATTCGGCAGGAAGCCAATCTAAAGCATCTGCATCTTTTTGAGTGGAGTAATAAATATTAACAAATAGGTCTTCCGAACTAAGGTCAACAATTAGTGGAGCTCCCAGCAATGAGTCGTATTGACCGATGGTGAATGTAGTTTCTGTTTCAGCGCCTTTTTTACCTAAAGTAACTTTTTCAATATTGATCTTTTTAATGTCAAAAACAGCCTTATCAGCTCCTTTGTTGTCCATTGTGTGTCGAGCAACACCCGCCAGAGATTTGTTTTCAAAATCAACATTCAGCTCTAGATGCAAGTGGTTTGTACTGATTTCATCAATGTTGCCATAGCTATGGTTTTTGATGGTTGCACTTGGTTTTTGTTCCTCATTTTGAGGTGTTTCGACCTGTTCACATGAGAATAATGTGATAGCAATAAAAGCAGGAATTAATCTTTTTATCATAATATTTTTACCATTTTCAGAGTGTAAAACTAAAACTTTATTCCTGTAATTCTTAAATAAATTGCCGAATCACGTAGAATTATCGTTAAGTCCGCCAAATCAAACGATTATTTATTTTGTGTTAAACAAATTAACGTATTTTAGCAAAGGCTCACTTTTTTTAATTATTTTCACCACCCAAATCGTAAAGTATCAATTATGAGTTTAGACAGTAGTGTGAAAAGGGAGGTTATGGGACATCCAATTGGGTTGTTCATTTTGTTCTTTACTGAAATGTGGGAACGCTTCTCTTATTATGGAATGCGTGGTATTCTTACTTTATATATTGTAGCCTCTGCGACAGCAGCAGATCCAGGATTAGGATGGAGCAGTAAAGACGGAATTTGGCTTTACGGTTGGTATACAATGTTGGTCTATGTGGCATCAATCCCTGGAGGTTGGGTAGCCGACAAATTCTTAGGGCCTAAGAAAACAGTGATGTGGGGTGGTATTCTTTTGTGTATTGGTCACGGAGTACTTGCAATTCCTCAAGATTGGGCGTTTTTCACAGGATTGGCTTTCATTATCTTAGGAGTTGGTGGATTAAAACCAAATATTTCTACGATGGTTGGTGGACTTTACGAAGAAGGTGACATCAGAAGAGATAGTGGGTTTACTATTTTCTATATTGGAATTAACATTGGAGCATTTTTAGCAAGTATTACTGTAGGTATGGTGGCACATATTTATGGATGGCACTACGGATTCGGATTGGCTGGAATCGGTATGTTATTAGGTCAAGCAGTATACATGTGGGGACAAAAATACCTTGTTGGAGTGGGTGAATTTACAGGTGGAGACAAAGCAACTCCTGAAATGAAAGCTGCTGCTAAACGTCCTTTAACAAAAATCGAAAAAGACAGAGTTATTGTTCTTTTGATTTCATTCCTTATTGTTATTGTTTTCTGGGGTGCTTTCGAACAAGCCGGAGGGTTGATGAATCTTTATACAGATACAAAAATTGACAGAACTATTGGTTTAAGTTGGTTAGAAGAAATTCCAGCAGCAGTGTTTCAGTCTTTGAATGCGGCATACATTATCATATTTGGTACCGTAATCGGTGGATTCTGGGTGTGGTGGAAGAAAAAAGGAAGAGAATCATCTTCTCTTTTTAAAATGGCCATTGGTACAATTATCATGGGATTAGGATATGTATTTATGATGTTTGCTTCTAAAGAAGCAGCTTCTGAAACTTTTGGAAAAGCAGCAATGTTCTGGATTTTCCTCGCTTATCTATTCCATACCATTGGTGAATTGTCTACTTCCCCTGTTTCTTTGTCTTTTATTACGAAACTAGCACCATTAAAGTATGCCTCTATCATGATGGGTATTTTCTTCGCAGCTTCTGGTTTTGGAAACAAACTGGCAGGAAGTATTGGAGAGTCATCTCAACTTACTCCTTACAACGGTGATCTTGTATATGAAATGGATGAATTAACTCCTTTTATTACAAAAGATTCTATGAAGGTGCGTGATGACAATAATAAAGAAATGACGATTTATGATTATCCAATTACGCAAGACAAAAACTTCGAGATTAAAACAAGTCTTTTCTTGCAAGATGGAGAAATTAAGTTTGCGGACTACAAATCGAAAAAGGAGGTTACAGGTTTGTTCTCCTTAGATGATGAAAGAAAAACAGAGTTAAAAGAATACTTGGCAGAACACAATGTGGATCAAGAGAACCGTTATCATGCAAGGTTGCAGTTCGAAAAAGATCAAGACGCTGTGAAAGCGACTGAAAACAAGGGTGATGGTAAAAATTATACTGTAACCTTTGTTGTAGAAGAACAACAAAATGAACAAGAATATAAGACCTTCTTATGGCTAACTATTTTTACGGTAAGCTTTGGTCTTTTACTGATTTTATTCCTCAACAAGCTTAAGAAATTAACACACGGTGCGGAGGATAAAGAAGTTGAAGGCTTAGAGGCAGAAGGTTATGAAATAGCGGATACTGAAATAAAAGGATAAAAGTTAAATACGGTATACAATTATGGCAAATGTAGATACAACTCAACACGATGAGTTTTTTAAGAGTAAAGTTTTAGGCCACCCAGCTGGTTTATTTGTACTTTTCTTTACTGAAATGTGGGAAAGATTCTCATTCTATGGAATGAGGGTATTATTGATAAACTTCCTTACAATGGCTGTTATCGGTAGTAATCCGGGTTGGGAATGGACCGCAGAAAATGCTGGTGCACTTTTCGGAACTTATGCCGGTTTGCTTTATCTAACACCAATACTTGGAGGAGTTATCGCTGATAAATTTACTGGATACCGTTGGGCAGTATTGATTGGTTGTGTAATCATGACTGCAGGTCATGCTTCTATGGCATTCGAAACTGAATTCTCTCTTTATATGGGATTGGCCCTTTTGGTACTAGGTACTGGTTTCTTTAAGCCTAATATCACTTCAATTATTTCTGAAATGTATACTTACCTCCCAGAAAAAAAGGATGGTGCTTATACTATTTTCTACATGGGAGTTAACGCAGGTGCATTTTTCGGGATGATGCTTTGTGGGTACCTTGCTGAACGTGTAGGGTGGTCTTGGGGATTCGGATTAGCCGGTATCTTTATGCTTTTCGGAACAGTACAGTTCTTATTGGCTAAACCTCTCTTTGGTAAGATTGGAGCACCTCCTGTGCGTCAAACTAAAGAAGAAAAAGCAGCTGAAGTAAAAGATTACAAAGAGAACAAATTTACAATGGTTGATAAAGTATTAATCGTTGTTACTGCTATTATTGGTTTGCTTTATCTAATTAATGACCCGGTTTCTAAAATTGGTGAGGTTAATTTATTGCCAGAAGAATTCTTCTTGTCAAAAGACACTTTATCTGGGCCTTTGGTAATTGTACTAGGAGGTCTTCTTTTATTCCTTTACCTTATAATAACACGTATTAGAAGGTATGAAAAAGTCATCAGAGACCGAATGATTGCAGTGATCATCTTTGCATTCTTTACCGTATTGTTCTTTATCCCTTTTGAACAAGCGGCAACTTCTATGGTAATTTTCGCAAGAGATTATACCGATAGGGTCTTGACAGGAAACTCAGCATTGATTTTTAATATCGTAAATACTTTGTTGACGATTATCCCATTAATGATCATTACTTGGGTATTGTACTTGTTGAATAAAAAATCTTTCAAAAAGATTCCAGGAAGTAACGTCGTTTTGGCCTTGTGTTTCTCCTTGGTTTGGGGTATCGTAATATGGATGCTGGCAAGAGACTTTAATACAGTTTCATACGAAGCGCAATATGCCGCTGTACCTGTTGAACAAATTGCAAACGAAAAAGGAGAATATGTTTATGAAGCATTTTCAAATGATGAAGTTTCCAATGCAAGCAATAATGACCACTTTAAGGTAGGAAGCCTTGTTGCTGTAAGACTTGGTGAAGGTGATTATGTCTCTTTAGATACGGTTAAAAACAACAAAGTAGTAGTGAACTACCAAGAAGAAAGAGAAGATTTACACTTTGCTTTAGGAAATGTTAAAAATGCAGATTCAACACATTTTAAATTGGATGTAACTGCAGTGCGTAGTCAACAAAACTTCCCGATTTACAAGAAAAAGGGAGAAGCAGAGGCTGATGAAAAGACTTATCTTTCTGCACCATTTATGTCTAACAACACCAATGCAAAACTATCATTAGGTGCCGAAGCAGCGTATTTATTAGACGCCCCTGGATCGGTGAAGGAAAATAGCGAAGTCGCTGTTCAACGTGATCAAAAAAGTGAAATAGAGCCAGTTCGTTTTGCGTATGGTGAAATTGTTGAAAACGCAAATGGTGAAATTTCAGTGAGTATAGATACAGTTCTTGTTGGGAAGCAAACGATTGTATATCAACCAGTTTCTGAAGCACGTCCTTTACTTAGTGGGGAAGAAACAGTGAATAAACCATTGTTTTTCTCTACAAATGAAGAGCTTAAAGTTGGAGATAATGTCGCAACTCATGTTGAGCTTGGTAAGTTTGTTTACTTAGATGGAGAAAAAGAAGATAAGCTTGCCGAGGATTATGTAAAAGCTGAAAAATCATCTAAAATTATTCAAGCTAGTGTGTCTGAAATTAAAGATAATGAAGTCGAAATTACTGTTTCTTGGTTCAGTATTCTGAACTCATTCTTCATTATTGCTTTCGCCTCTTTCTTCTCAAAATGGTGGGAAAGTAAATACAATCCTTCTGCGGCGATGAAGTACTCTTTAGGATTAATCGTAATGGGAATCGGATTTGCTGTGTTGGCTTATGGTTCAAGCTTTATTCCTCAAGGAACTGAAGCGGGTATTGTTCGTGTTAGTATGGTCTGGTTAATTCTAGCTTACTTCTTCCATACACTTGGAGAACTCTTCTTATCTCCAGTAGGGCTTTCGTACGTAAGTAAACTTGTTCCGGCTAGAATGATTGCCTTGATGTTTGGAATGTGGTACTTGGCCATTGCAATTGGAAATAAAATTGCCGCCTCTATGGGTGGAATGGTAGACGAAATTCAAGAGGAATACAGTATTTCTTTCTTCTTCTTGATCTTTACAATTATCCCTGTTGTTGCAGGTGTACTGATTGCAGTGCTTAACCCATTGTTGAAGAAATTAATGCACGGTGTAAAATAATTCCCGTCATAACAATAATTGATTTTCTGAAAACCGGTGAACTATTTCATCGGTTTTTAGTTTTACATCAAAATGATAAATTGATTTTATGGAAGCTATTGAATTTAATCTCGAAGGGGAGTATATTGAACTTTTACAATTGTTGAAAGCTATTGGTGTTGCCCAAACTGGAGGGCACGCCAAGATGATTGTTGACGATGGTGGCGTAGTGCGTGAGGGTGAAGTAGAAACACGTAAACGAGCTAAAATCCGAAAAGGTGATGTGTTAGAAGTAGAGGGGCAAATAAAAATAACTATCCTCTAAGCCACAAAGTGAAACCAATTTTATATCAAATTGTGATGAACAACCTTTAGACAAAATCGCTGAAGTTTTTTTGTTGTAAAAGTTTTAGATTAATTGCTTTAAAATCAAAAGTGTATACTTTTCTAGGGAAAACCCTTGTATAACTTCTTTTTATCTTATCTATCTTTGAGGTGTAGGATCGATTGTTCTTTTAATGTAGAGTATAAATTTCCAATCATGCCTGCTATCAGATTGCTTTTTTCATAATTTAAAGCGCAAGAAGCCTTTGGACGAGACACCAAAGGCTTTTTTATTCTAGAACGAAAAAACACCTTTTGCTTCGAAGTTAAATCTTTATCGAAGCAAAAGGGGTCTAAACCATATCCTTATTTCAGACTTATGCCTTTAAATCTTTTCAAGTTTAAACACATGTTTAAGTGTGCCAGAGCTGATTGAGATAAAGTATAATCCACTGGGTAATTTTCTGATGTCAAATTGCGCATCGAGTTTGTTATTGTTGATACTAAATTCCTCATGAATAAACACTTGACCTTGAACATTAGTAAATCTGATGTGGTGTTTTTCATTATTTAGGCCTTTTCCAGCAATAGAAACTGTATTTCTTGTGGGATTAGGATAAGCGATTAATTGTATCGTTTGATCAGAATAGGTGAGTCCTAAATCTGAAACTGAAACACATGCCGAAGTGTCAATACAATTCCCCATCGTGAGCACTACAGCGTAATCTCCAATTTGATTTGGTATGAAACTTTGGTTTGTAGCCCCATTTATTGGATAATTTGTGCTGCAATCAATCCATTGATAACTTGCTCCAGCTGCGTTAGCTGTAAGTTCACCATTGATATAATTGACCGTATTGTCTAAGTTTATTGCGGTGACCTCTAATGTTCTTTCTGGACCACTTCCGCAACCACTATTGGCCTTTACTTTTATGGTTCCTCCTGTTCCATCTGTCGTAGCAGAAATGAGTGTTGAATTAGAACTTCCTGTCCAACCTGAAGGTAATGTCCATGTAAAACTTGTTGCACCGCTTACCGGACTAATCGAATAATTTTCTTGAGATGGCCCCTCACATAAAGTGCTTTTTCCTGCTATTGCACTCGGAATACTTGGCATTATGGACACGTCAATTTGTTTTGTGACAAGATCACTACTTCCACAATTATTGTTTGCTTTTACAGAAATCTGTCCACCATTATTCCCCACATTTACCGTAATTGAATTACTCGTTGAAGTCCCTGTCCATCCTGAAGGTAGCGTCCAAGTATAACTTGTTGCGTTTGAAACCGCTGCAACGGAGTAGGTTTGCGTAGTGTTGGAACAAATGTTTGTGTTTCCTGAAATATTTTGAATATTTCCGGGCAATGGACAAATGTGTGTGACTTTCACTTTAAATGTTGGTGAGCTTGGTGGTGTATTGATGTTATCCCATTCAAATATGCGAACATAATAAGTTTGTCCTACTGTTAATCCATTGAAGGTTCTAGAGATTGAATTGGGTACACCGCTTGGGTCATAACAACCTAAATTTGTTCCTAGTGAACATCCTGACCTGAGTTCAATAACTCCATCAAAATTACTGGCATAGTTGGATAATGTGACAGTATGACTTGTCGCTTGTGCAACAAACTTAAAGTAAACATCTAAATCGTCAGGAGATGAACAATTACATCCATCACATTGATTGGCACCAAACGACCCTGTGCCACATTTTACAGTACCCGATAATATTGGTCCATTCGATATTATTGTTGTTGCATCACTACAGTCGTCATTTGTTGGTGCTGTACACGGTGTTCCTGTACAAGCTCCATTGCTGTTGGTAGAAGTATAGCAGTATTTTGCTTTAACTTTACATGAACATTCTAAAAAACTTGGATATCGGTTGTCTGAAAATGGTACCCCACCAACGTCTCTCCATTCAAAATGAATGTGGTCACCAAATGAGTTTCCCGTGTCTCCTCCATCGGCTAGGATACATCCTTGCTGAACTGACTGACCTGTTGAAACAAAAATCGCATCGTTGTGTGCATAATAAGTTTGTGTTCCATCAGAATGTCGAACCCGAACAAGGTTACCATATCCACCATTCCACCCTGCAAAAACAACAACTCCTGCCTTAACTGCACGAACGGGATCGTAAACATTGTTGGGCGTGTCAAAGTCGATGGCTACATAACCATGTGCAGTGTAATTATAGACTGAATTTGGGCCACAACTGGATCCTGTCGGACCTGTAGGTGCTGGAGAACCCGTTCTTGATACGTAATGACTAACACCACTGTTCCATGGTAGTTTAAATCCTTGGCCATATACTTCAAGTGCAAAGAATTGCAGCATGAACAAACAAAGAATCAATTGTATTTTAGATTTCATAATGATCTGTTTTAAATTAGTATATGCTTATTGCTTAGCTTCCGACCAACCGATCAATCCGATAAATCCATTTTCATCTGCTATTATTCTACTTTCTTCCTCTGTTTCTATATTGAAGAGAAACAATTGATTTGGACTGACATGCACATTGTTCGGTTGCGAAGCTGCTGGATAAGCAAAGAACTTTCCATCAGGTGACATTTTTGGTGAGCTGGTATAGAAAGAATGGATGTTGATTTCGCGAAATGCTAATGTGTTTAAATCCAATTCCCATAATTCTTCATTGTTCAAATAACTATCAAATACAAAAGCTTCGAAATAAACACGCTTATTGTCAGGACTAAAGATAAGTGGTTTGAATCCATATTTTTGATTTGGACTAGAAGCCTGGTTGAAGAGGATTTTACTTTCTTTCGTCGAAAGATTATACAAGCGTACATTGAATAATGTGTCTTCGTCCTTGCGTTCGGTATAAACCCAAAGGTTAGGGTCTAGATTTGATTGCAGCCCCATATAAAACAGCATGTCTTTTGAAAGTGGTAATGCATCCAGCACCTCTTTTGGAATTACACTTGTGGTGAATCTTTTCTCCATTTCTATCAACTCCAGTTCAGATTCATTTGGAAGAAGAAAGGGGTGGTAAACACCAGTTTCTTTTGGATTGATGCGAAACCTTTTATCATTATGTTGATAGATGATCTCATATGGAGAAACCGAATGAACAGCTGAAGATGCAGACTCTGTTTGTAAGACAGCAGTTTCTTCAATAGTCACACTGTCGGAAACAGATGGATCATTATTTGTGGATTGTGCATTGTTATTGTTTGAGACAATAAACGAAATAACTCCAACTGCAATAAGTCCTGCAGTAATGAGTAGTGTAGACTTTTTCATAGTAGTGAAAATTAAATTTTAACCTAAGTTGTAGTGTGTTTAATTTAAAGCAAAAAGCTTTATTCGTTAAATTTACAACTTTTTTATTTATAGAAACAAATATATTTGTTAAAAATGATTCGAAATCAATTTCTAACAAAAGCTTCAATTTAAAGTAAGTCTAATTTTCTCAGGATGAGGAGTTACCAACGGAGAATTAATTTCAGGTTAAATCTTCTGTGAGTAAGGTGGTTTGGGATGGCGATATGGCGACCTTCTGTGTCTTGAATCCATTGTTGCGATAGTACGTTTTTAATGCCTAGTATATTGAAGATTTCAAAGTTCAACTGTATGTCCGTAAAGGGTCTAAATATTTTTATGCGGTCCTCCTTGTTGGGTTTTTTATAGAGGAAATCATACCCAAAACCAATGTCCACACGAAAATATGCTTTTTGACGTAAAGTATCTTGGTAACGAATATTCCCTGGAGGGCCATAAGGTAGTTTTGAACCAAATTGAAATCCTAATTGTGCTGTGAATTGCTCAACTCCAGGCATTCTGTCTTGGACTAATGTTGCAAATGTAAACCATTGGTCGGTTGGTTTAGGAATAAACCCAGGCGAATTAAGTGTACTATCTACGGGCGTATTATTGAAAGTATAACCAGGAATAATTTCATCACCATCTGAATTAATGTAGGTATAATAATCATCATTGTTCAAATCTTCAATGCTCCTCAGAAGTCCTATCTTGAAGAAAGACTGTACCCCGTCAATAAATTCACCATGAAGATTAAGGTCTAATCCGTAAGAATGGCCTACAGCAATGTTTTCGGCATAATAACGTGTGCGCACATTGTCAATACTGTATGGGTTTACATCCCACATATATTTATAAAAAACTTCACCAGTCATTTTAAATGGGGTATTGCGTTCCCACATTTCGAAGGCATAATCGGCTCCTGCAACAAAGTGAAATGACTTTTGACTTTTGGTTGCTGGATTAACAGAACCGTCAAAGCGCCTTAATTCTCTGTAGAAAGGAGGTTGATAATACAAACCTGAACTGGCATGCAAGCGGACATAGCGTTTCTTTAATGCGCCATTTGAATTTACATAATATCTTCTTGGATAATAACTTAGCATTGCCCGGGGAGTTATGTAAAACTCATTGTTGAAGGCAGTGTATCCAGTTCTAACTCCTGTATTGAATGAAAGTTGAGACCTTGAGTTTTCAACGGTATCCTGATGTATGTATTTGGTCTTGTTCCCTAAAGAGTCTTTTGACCGAACTGTTACGGCAACAGGATAATCATGTTTGTAGTAGTCAAAAGCTTGACTGTATTGAAGGTATCCACTGGTTCTAAAAGTGGATAATTGATTTTTCGCCTTTATTGAACTGTTGAGGATGATTTCATTAGGATTGTTTTGGGGTAAACTGTAACCTGCAGAATCAATGAGTCCCCATTCGCTGATGACATCATTAAACTCTTCATATTGCGCAGAAACTCCCCAGTCGATCTTTCCTTTTTTATAATAATCTAATCCATCCTCTGTTAATTTTAAAACCTGATAACTCCCTTCATGACGCAATGAGTAAATAGTGGCTTGTAATCTGTTTCTTGAATGGTCAAGGTACGCCCCAATTCCAATTGTCCCAACAGAATCTCCATATTCTTCTTGGGCTGGATCTTTACCTAATTCATTGATGAAGTATTCTCCCAGAATATCAAAAGTTTCTCTTTCGTCTGTATTGAATACCTTAGCATACATGGCTAAATTAGTTCTTTTATTGACATCCCATTTTAAGGATGTTGCACCTGTAATGGTTTGGAAACGGGTCACTTCTTGACCTTCGAAATAAACTTTAAAGCTGAGTGGTTGACTAACGGTACCAAATTTTGTTTCTTGAGATACGGGAGAAAAAAGATAGTCATTAGAAGAGAAGTGTCCCAAAACGCTCCAGACTAAATTTTCTTTAATGGCAAAATTAGTCAACAACTGGAAGTCATAAAATTTGGGTTTGTAAGCTCCTTTGATCGGTAGAGCATTTAAAAGATATCCTTGATCTTGATAGCGTCCAGCAACAGTATAATTGAATCGCGCGTTAACTTTGTCTTCGGCATGAATTGAAACCCCAAGAAAAGAGGCGTCTAATGAACCTCTGAATCGGGTAGGAGTGCGGTAAGTAATATCCAGTACAGAACTCAGTCGGTCTCCGTAATTTGAAGTAAATCCCCCTGCACTAAAAGCAATGCTTTGCACAAGGTTTGGATTAATGAAGCTCATGCCTTCTTGTTGACCACTTCGTGTTAGGAAAGGACGGTAAATTTCGAATCCATTAACATAAACAAGGTTTTCGTCATAACTACCACCACGTACATTATAATTATTGGTCAATTCATTGTTCGAAGTTGCCGCAGTGGTCAGTGTGATATATTTTTCTACTCCACCACCTGGAGCCGGAATAGCTCCGAGTTCCATCATGGGTAAATCATTAATGCTGTTATCTTTACCCTTTGCCGTTACGTCAAATCCTGAGATGAATTGGACATTCAGTTTAACTTTATCAATGCTTCGGGTTTCGTTTTCTACAACAGTAATACTTCTTTTTTGAACTTCATCATCAAATTGAATAATGATGGTTTGGAATCCGACTGGAGCTTTAAGTTCAAAAACACCATCTAAATTAGTTCTTGTACGTATTGATTTATCGCTCTCTAATACAATTGATATCTCAGGGAATCCACTATTTGATTTATCTACAATTTTACCTGTGATGGTTCCATGTTGAGCCAAGGCTTGAACGGTGAGTATTGTAAATAAAATAAAAGTGCTAAAAACCCTCATGGATAATTTGTTTGCTGCCAATAACGAAGAGAAATAGAAAATGGTATATCTAAGTTGAAATATTATAACAATTCTTCAATGATTTTATCCATCGAATATCCTTCAGCTTCAGCTTTGTAATTTCTTACCAGACGGTGTCGCAATATGGGTTTTGCTACAGCTTGAACATCTTCAATGTCGGGCGCATACTTCCCTTTCAATGCGGCATGACATTTAGCACCAATAATTAAGTATTGAGAGGCTCTAGGTCCTGCACCCCATGTGATGAAATCTTTAGTTAGTTGGGGGGCTGAAACATCATTAATACGTGTTCTTCCTACCAACTTAACGGCATACTCTAATACATTATCAGCTACCGGGATTTCACGAATCAGTGCTTGAAAACGTATAATCTCCTCGCTGCTCATTATTTGCTGAATAGAGATTTTAATATCTTGAGTTGTGGCCTTAACGATTGACATTTCTTCTTCAAATGTTGGATAATCTACCCAAATGTTGAACATGAAACGGTCAAGTTGTGCTTCTGGCAATGGATACGTTCCTTCTTGTTCAATAGGATTTTGCGTGGCTAAGACAAAAAATGGTTTAGGCAAAGGATAAGTTTGACCTGCCGCCGTAACAGTTCTTTCTTGCATTGCTTCCAATAGAGCTGATTGTGTTTTTGGTGGAGTACGGTTAATCTCATCCGCCAATACAATGTTATTGAAAAGTGGACCCTTTACAAATTGAAAAGCACGATTTTCATTGAGTATTTCTGCACCAACAATATCTGATGGCATTAAATCAGGGGTAAATTGGATACGGTTAAAACTTAAACCCAAAGATTGTGCAATGGTGTTGACAAGGAGAGTTTTGGCTAATCCTGGCACACCTACTAAAAGACAATGTCCTCTCGAAAACATTGAAATCAAAACTTGATCAACAACCTCTTCTTGTCCAACTATGATTTTATGAATTTCTTTTTTAAGTAACTTATATTTATCAACGAGTTGATCTAATTCTTTTACGTTTGACATAATAGTGCAGATTTAATGGTTTTCATTTATTTCCAACGGTAATGAAAATTGCAATTCGAAAATTGTTCATCAAAACGAACATAGGTTCTCCCTATTTTACCGTTTACCCATTCTGTAATAATTTTTTCTTTTTTATTGTTCTCAGCTGCCTTTTTGATGAAGTTATAATCATCTTTTAAGTTGGCTTTGTGTGGTTCAGTTCTGTTCTTAATACGTACAATTCGAACTCCATCTCTTCTTGTTCGCATATCAGAATACATCGCCGGATTAGAAATTTCTCCAGTTTCTAGTCCATTGACCAATCCAAAAATCTGAGGATCAATCTGGTTGATGTTGGCAACATCCCAATACATATCTCCGGTATATGGGTTAGAAACTGAACCTTGATTTTGACGTGTGTCATCATCTTCCGAATATTCTTTCACAGCTTCGTCCCAAGTAATTTCATGTTTTTTTAAACGTGCATAACATTCATCCATTAGTGTTGCTGCATCAGTGAGTTCTTGACGACCGATTTCAGGTGACAATAATATATGACGAACAACATAATCATCTCCTTTTCTTGACTCTAATTGAATAATATGATAACCGTATTGTGTTTCTACAACATCAGAAACCCCTCCTGGTTCTAATGCAAATGCTGCGGCTTCAAAAGGTTTAACCATCATTCCTCGTGTGGCTTCAATTCTACCCCCTTGTTTTGCACTTCCTAAGTCTTCAGAATGAATGGTTGCAACTGCTGAAAATGAACGGTTTCCGTCTATTATGTCTTGTCTCCAACGGCTTAGTTTTTCAATAACAGCATTTCTGCTAGCTTGGGTGATTTTCGGGAAAATAACAATTTGTTGAATAGCAATTTTCTCGTTGATTAAAGGAATACTGTCTTCTGGAATTGATTCAAAAAAGGTCTTTACTTCATTTGGACTCACTTCAACATCAGCAATAATTTGTCTTTCCATTTCTTGAGACATCATTCGGTCACGAATAACCTCACGGAATTCTTCTTTAATTTGAGTGTATGTTTTGCCATAAAAAGATTCAAGTTTCTCTCTACTTCCGATTTGTTGTTCTATTGAACGTAAACGGTTTTCCATTTCCGCATTGACTTGACCGTCTGAAATATCGATACTGTCTAGTTTAGCTTGATTAAGTAGAAGGTTTTGATAAAGCAACTCTTCCAAAATAGTGCAGGAAGTCGTTTCATCTACGGTCATCCCTTCTCCCTGTAGTTGTGCTTTCTGAGCTTCAAGGTCAGAACGTAAAACGGGTAGGTCACCAACTTGAGCAATAATCTCATCAATAACACTGCCTGATCCAGATGAAGAACCTTGCTTGTCGGTAATGATTTGAGCATTTCCTGCAAGTATTATCCCAAAACTAAAAATAAGTAACTGTATATTTTTCTTTAACATTTTCTAATATTGTTTCTTTTGCTGTGCTGCGTAAATTATTCACCCTTCTTTTTAAAATGTGACGGCGAATTCCAGCGCGTTCTACTTCCATCGGTGAAGATATAGATTTTGTTCTGAAATCAAGTACATTTATGTAATGAGTCTCACCATTATCTTTAAAAATAGCTTCGCCACGTCTTTTGATTAAATCATCTTTAGTATCTGTTGAAATAGGTATTTCCCTCACTAAATCATCAAAATAAATCCAACGTTCTTGCTCGAAGTAAAATCCGCTGGCGTAAAGATTTGCATATTTTTTTATTTCCTCTAGATCTTTATCATTCTTTAACAAGTAATGTTCATCTATATTTAAGACGCCTGCAACTGTATCTGGAACCTTGATGTAAAGTGCGCGTACAATGTAAGACTCTGCTTTGTAATTCTCCCTGTGGCTTTCGTAATAGTCTTGAATTTCTTGATCGCTAATGATTGAGTCTAGATGCTTAGTGATGAATTGGTTCTCTAATTCAAACAAGTTTAACTGCATGAGTTCATCTTCAATGCTCAATTCATGGGCAACTTTAACTTTAGGTGAGACACTCTCTATTTCTAACTTGACACCTTGTTGTTCTATCCACTGTTCAATTGCTTTTTTCTTTGCTTCTTCATCGTTTAGGTGAGGAAAAAACAGCTCTTTTCTGACCTCTAATTCTGATGCGTAAAGAATGTGCTCCCCAACTTGGCAGATTTTTTTATCTCGATTACCAGAGCAAGAGAATAAAAACAGAAAAAGGCTGCTCCATAGAACAACCTTCTTCAATTTATATGAAACGATCTTATTCACCTATTTTATATAATACTTCTTCATTGACAACAATGGTGTGTTTTTTCTTCAATTCGTTTAACCATTGCGTTTCTAAATGTGCTTGATAATCTTGAATTGCTGCACCACGTGCTTCTGTAATTGATTTTGGTCCTGCAGGAAGGATTTCTTGGATAACCACAAGGTAGTACTTATCCCCTTTTTTAAACACCTCGTTTACTCCAAGCTTTAAATCTTGATTTTTTAAGACTGGGTGTTCTGACTGAACATACTTTCCTTTCTCACCTTCTAAATTCAATTGCGAATCTGTGTTAACTTTGCTTACAATGTCACTCATTTTTACAGTGTCCATTGCGACCAATAACTGTGCTTCCAAAATCATTTCCTCTTTGTCAGAAGAATAGATGTCAGCATGAACTCTTTCCGGCCACTGATACTGATCAATATTGTTTTCAAAATAAGTTTGAAGTCCAACAGAATCTTGAATGGCTTTGTCCCAAACTTTATCTTTCATGATTTCGTATAAAAGGACTCCATCGTGGTATTCTTGAAGCAATGATTTGTAAGCTGGGTACTTTTCTTGGAGCTTGCTTTTCTCGTCATTCATGATCGATTCAGCTTCCCATTGTTGGTACTTTTCATTGACATATGCTTCAATGGCCATTGGCTTTTTATTCTTGTGATTCGTAATGAAGTCAAGAAAAGATTGCATGTCATACTTCGTTTTGTTGTATTTGAACATCCATTTGTTCTTTTTCAACTCAGGCGCTTTAAAGTTTTTCTTGAAAACAGTACTGTCGATGTTTTCATAAAACCACGCTAATCTTTTATCGCTTTTATCAACAAACTTATTTTCATTTTTGAGTTTGGCAATAAATGCTTTTTCTGAAAGCTGAGCTCGGTCACCGCGATTTAATTTTTGTTGAATCTGTGGTTTTAACTCAGCTAAAGTACCTAAAGGTTTGTATTCAATTCGTTGAACAATATGGTAACCATAAGCTGTTTCGAAAGGTTCGGAATAATCACCATCGTTTGCTAAAGCAAATGCAGCATCTTCAAACTCAGTTACCATTCTTTGGTTTGTTCCCGAACCAAAAGGAGGTAATTTTCCACCTTTTGCTTTTGAACCTTGATCGTCAGAATACAGTCGAGCTAGTTTTGCAAACGATTCGCCGCTTTTTAACTTTTCATGGATTTCATTGATTTTCTTTTCTGCATTTTCTTTTTCCGAACGACTAGCGTTTTTATTGAAAACAACCATAATATGAGCGGTTGTAATGGTACCTCTTGCAATACGCTTGTCAAACACTTTTATTACATGGTATCCAAAGTTGGTACGAATCGGCATTGATACTTCTCCAATTGGAGTGTTGTAAGCTGCAGTTTCGAATGGATATACCATTTGGAAGGCAGTGAAATATCCTAAGTCACCTTTGTTTTCTTTTGCTGAGGGGTCGTCAGATCCACGAGGTCCACTAGCTACAGTTCCAAAATCTTCACCTTCTTTAATACGGTTCATCAATGTCAAAGCTCTGTTGTATGCCTTCAATGTGTCTGCAGGAGAAGCGTCTGCTGAAACATTCACCAATATATGAGAAGCCCTAATTTCGTATTTCATTCTTTCATAAGCCTCATTAATTAATTCATTGGTTTTCTTTGTATCAATTAAATAAGGTTGAGCCAATTGCTCTTTGTACCCATTTAATTCTCTTACTAAAGACGGAATTGTGTCATATCCTAAAGCTTCTGCTTCTGCAACTTTCAGCTTGAATTTTTTATACAATTCCATGTATTCATCTAAAGTCTCTTTATCGTATTTAGGATCTTCATTGTTCTTCAAGTAAACTTGTAAAAATTCACTTTTCGTAACAGGTTCACCATTAATCGACATTACTGTAGGGTCTTTTTGGCTAAATCCATTAAAAGCAAAAAACAGCAATGAAGCAAATAGCAATAAATTCAATTTAAAATTCATAATACTCAATACTTTAATTTATTAAAACGTTTACGAAATTAATAATCTAATTTAAGGTTAAACCGTAATTCCAAGAAAATATTGCCTCTCGACTATTTGAAGCTGTAATTAGGAGCTTCTCTAGTGATGGCAACATCATGTGGGTGAGATTCTGTCATTCCTGCATTAGTTATGCGAATAAACTCTGCACCTTGCAAATCTTCTATTGTTGCTGCACCACAATACCCCATTCCAGCTCTAAGTCCACCTACAACTTGGTAAACAACTTCTTCTAAATTTCCTTTATAAGGAACACGGCCTGAAATTCCTTCTGGAACTAGTTTTTTACTGTCGTCTTCAGAATCTTGGAAGTAACGGTCTTTTGAACCTTTTTCCATGGCCTCGATAGAACCCATACCACGGTAGGCTTTGAATTTTCTTCCTTGGTAAATAATTGTATCTCCAGGGGATTCTTCTGTTCCTGCGAACATTGATCCAACCATTACGATGTCTGCTCCAGCAGCAATTGCTTTAACGATATCACCAGTATAACGAATTCCACCATCAGCAATTACAGGAATACCTGTTCCTTGAAGTGCGCCAGCAACATCATTGATTGCAGTAATCTGAGGGACACCAACACCTGCAATAATTCGCGTTGTACAAATTGAACCTGGACCAATTCCTACTTTTACTGCGTCCGCACCTGCATCGGCTAAGAATTTTGCGGCAGCTGCAGTAGCAACGTTTCCAACAATTACATCGATGGAGTCATGCTTAGCTTTTACTGCTTTTAGTTTCTCTACTACTCCTTCCGTATGTCCATGAGCTGTGTCAATAACGATAGCGTCAACTCCAGCATTCACCAAAGCATCCACTCTTTCTAAGGTGTCATCGGTAACACCAACTGCGGCTGCTACACGTAAACGACCGAATTGATCTTTACATGAGTAAGGGTGTTCCTTGACCTTTATAATGTCTCGGTAGGTAATTAAGCCAATCAATTTATTGTCTTTGTCTACTACCGGTAGTTTTTCAATTTTATGTTGCTGTAAAATACCTTCAGCGGTCATTAGGTCTGTCGCCTCATTGGTCACTACTAAATTGTCTTTAGTCATTACTTCAACGATTGGACGGTCTTTTATTTTTTCAAAACGCAAGTCACGGTTGGTGACAATACCTTTCAACACTTTGTTTTGATCAACGACAGGAATACCTCCAATTTTATTTTCTTTCATCAGGTTGAGCGCATCTTTAACCAATGCGTCTTCTCTCAAAATAATGGGGTCGATAATCATCCCGCTCTCAGAACGCTTTACTTTGCGCACCTCCAAAGCTTGAAGCTCGATGCTCATGTTTTTGTGAATCACTCCAATACCACCCGTTCTAGCAATAGCAATCGCCATGCTTGATTCTGTTACGGTGTCCATTGCTGCAGATACGACTGGCGTATTTACACTAATGTTTTTAGTGATTTTACTTTTTAGAACTACGTTTCGGGGAAGCACTTTTGAGTGTGCTGGAACAAGAAGTATATCATCAAATGTTAATCCTTCTCTTACTTTACTTATATCTCGGAATGCCATGTGAACCTATTTTTATGTAAATAAATTCACGCAAAAGTAATAAAAATTAAAAAGAACTCACTTTTTTTGATGTTTTTATATTGATAAAATCTGTTAAACACTCATTATTCTTATATTCGAGGTCTAAAACTATAAAAACACATGCTGAAACACTTTGCTGTACTTCTATTTTTCTTCGGAATGATTGCTGGTCAATCTACTTATAGTCAGCAGGTTGTTTTTCCTGAAGTGCTTTTGAAAAATGTGCCAACAGATGTGCAAGTGCAATCTGATGTTGAACTGGACTATCTCATCCTGAATAAAGACACTGTTCCGTTGAGTAAAACAGGGGAGCACTATGTCATGATCGTGTCACTACCAAACAACAATATCCATTTCGAGAATGCCAATGTAGAATATGATCAACCGATGGTGATTCCGGGGTGGTTGTCACTTTTGCCTCCGTTGATTGCTATTCTTTTGGCGTTGATATTAAAGGAAGTGCTTTCAGCTTTGTTTATTGGGATCTTTATTGGTGCAGCAACCATTGGGTTTTATGGAGGAGGAATATCAGGAATTTTCGCTGCCTTTTTTACAGTCCTAGATCACTATATATTGAATGCATTACTCGATCCCGGTCATGCTTCGGTCATTTTGTTTTCGGTGTTGATAGGTTCTATTGTCGCAGTGATTTCCAAAAATGGAGGAATGCAAGGGGTTGTGAATCGATTGATTAAATATGCTACCAACCGCAGGTCTGGAATGTTGACGACTTACTTTTTGGGGCTGGCCATATTTTTTGATGATTATGCCAATACTTTGGTGGTCGGAAATACTATGCGTCCCATTACAGATCGCTTGAAGATCTCTAGAGAAAAATTGGCCTATATTGTTGATTCTACTGCTGCTCCTGTGGCTGCTGTAGCATTTATCACGACATGGATTGGTGCAGAGTTGACCTACATTACAGATGGACTTGCGAAAATTGAGTTGCAGCAAGGAGTTACCATTACCGAGAGTGCTTATGGTGTTTTTATGAATTCTTTAGCCTATTCTTTTTATCCTGTTTTTACCTTGTTTTTTGTCTTTTTTATTTTGTACAAACAACGTGATTTTGGTCCGATGTATTCCGCAGAAAAACGAACTTTAGAAGAAGGTGTAATCGGAGATACAGTAACCAATAGAGAGTTGGAAGAATTCAATCCTGTAAAGAATGCAAAAATCAAAGCTTATAATGCAATCATACCTGTTTTTATCGTGATTTCAGGAACTTTTTTAGGTCTACTCATAACAGGTTTGTCGACCTCTCATGCAGATTTACTTGCTGGAGGAATAGACTTGAGTCAGGGAACTTGGGCTGCGATTGGAACAGAAGGAGGAGATGAAGTTGGTTTTTTTAGGAAACTCGGAATTGTAATTGGAAATGCAGATTCTTATGTCGCTTTGTTGTGGTCATCCATGGCCGGATTGACAGCAGCAATTGTTTTAACAGTAGCCCAAAGAATAATGTCACTCAAAGAAGTGATGGATGCTGTTCTAGTGGGTGTCAATACAATGATGCCAGCGGTAGTGATTTTAATTTTAGCGTGGTCCTTGGCGGGAGTAACAGAAAGCCTAAGTACAGCAGAATATTTAAAAGCCTTTTTCGGAAATGACTTTTCACATGTCTGGGTGATTCCAGCCTTGACTTTTGTTTTGTCTGCATTTATTGCCTTTTCAACAGGTTCCTCATGGAGTACAATGGCCTTGATGTATCCACTTGTGATTCCATTATCATTTGCTGTAGCAGCAGCGGATCCCAATTATTCCGAAATGGCCATAATGTACAATACCATTGCTTCTGTATTGGCAGGTGCAGTACTTGGAGACCATTGTTCACCTATTTCTGACACGACAATACTGAGTAGTTTAGCAACTTCGTGTGATCATATTCAACATGTGAAGACCCAAATGCCTTATGCTTTAATTGTAGGTTCGGTGGCCCTGGGTGTGGGTGTGATTCCAACGGCTCTAGGTGTGCCAAATCTCGTGGCATTTGGTGTAGGGGTTGGATTACTTTTTCTTGTAGTTCACTTTGTAGGAAAGAAACAATAGCGTTTTTGTTTACTTTCTAATGAATAATAAGGGAGAAAAAACATCAATTATAATCTTTGTTGAGCGTTGTTGATTATGAATGTGTAATTACTTCTTTTCTTTTACTTCTGTAGCTTCAAGATTCGTTAAATTATAGGGTAAACCCCTATTTACTTTACTCTTTATCTAAAGTATTTTTGTTTTGGAATTGTAAAGCTAAAAACAAGCGTATATTGAATCGTATATGCTGTTGTATAAGCTTTGTTTTATGAATTATTAAATAACATGATATGAGGAGAAGTAAATTAGTGATTATCTTTACTACAGCAGTTTTACTTAATGTTACTCAACTGTTGTCACAGGAGTCAAACATTGCAAAGCTTACCGGAGTATGGGAAATTGAAGGTACCTTAATGGGGGATAATGGAGAAGGGTGGCTTATGCCTCACAAACCTAAAAATCCTGATTGCGAAACAAAAGACCATGTGGTTTTTAAAGAAGGGGGGAAAGCATTTGAGGTCTTTTATTCAAGTGAATGTGCTGAAAGCCGAAAAGAATATGATTGGAAATTAGATGAGAATCAAATAATTCTAAGTAAATCAGATGTTTCTAAACCGATGTTGCTTCACAAAGTAGATGGAGATCAATTGATTTTAGGTTTAAGACCTAGACCGGGTAGTGACAAGTGGATGTATGTTAGGTATAAAAAAATAGAAGAGTAGGGTTTACTAGGTGAAGAAGGTTTTCTCAGAAGAATCATATAAGGTCTCTAATTATATCCTTCAAACGTCCATTCTGACAAAAGCTTAAATCGAAACGATATTAAGATGATCGTTAATGATTTTGCTGTTAGTTACTATATGTTGTTGATGTTTTTAAAATTATTTTAGTTATTAATGCTAGATTAATATTAAGTTTGTTTATCTAAAAATAGAAGATAAAATAGACCATGGAAACGTTAACCCAACGAAACATTGATTACGACCGTTCAAATTTTTCAGATAACGAGCTCGTTGATATATACAAACGCATTCTAAAACCTCGTCTGATTGAAGAGAAAATGTTAATTCTCTTGAGACAAGGTAAAATTTCAAAGTGGTTCTCAGGTTGGGGACAAGAAGCAATTAGCGTCGGAACAACCATGGCCATGAATAAGGAAGAAGTGATACTTCCAATGCATAGAAACTTAGGTGTTTTTACCACACGTGACATTCCTCTGAATCGACTCTTTGCTCAATTCCAAGGGAAAATGTCAGGTTTTACAAAAGGGCGTGACCGTTCTTTCCATTTCGGAACAATGGATTACAATATTGTGGGAATGATTTCTCACCTAGGACCGCAATTAGGAATTGCCGATGGGATTGCACTTTCTTCATTGTTAAAAAAAGAAGAAAAAGCAACATTGGTTTTCTCAGGTGATGGAGGAGCAAGTGAAGGAGATTTTCATGAAGCCTTAAATGTTGCCGCAGTGTGGCAGTTGCCTGTTATTTTTACCATTGAGAACAACCAGTGGGGATTATCTACTCCAAGTAATGAACAGTTCCGTTGCAAGCAATTTATTGATAAAGGAATTGGTTATGGAATGGATGCTTTCCAAATCGATGGAAACAATATTCTTGAAGTCATTAACTCTGTAAAACAAATCGCAGAATCTATTCGTGAACGTCCAAGACCATTCTTATTGGAATGTTTGACCTTCAGAATGAGAGGCCATGAAGAAGCATCAGGGACAAAATACTATCCTGAAGGAATCCAAGAAGAATGGAACAAGAAAGATCCTGTGGTGAATTTTGAACTGTTCTTAAAAGAAGAAGGATTGTTGACAGAGGAAATGATTGCTGAATTCAAAAAGGACATTAAAGAAGAAATCCAAAACGGATTAGACATTGCAGGAGAAGAACCGAAAATTGTTCCTGATACTGCAACTGAAATAAAAGATTTATTTAAGGAACACAATCAAGTTGTTGTTGCGCCTGAAAGCGAAAACAAAAGCGAAAAAAGATTGGTTGATGCCATTTCTGATGGTTTGAGACAATCTATGGAACGTTATCCAGAACTTGTTCTCATGGGACAAGATATTGCCGATTACGGAGGTGTTTTTAAAGTTACCGAAGGTTTTGTAGAGCAATTTGGAAAAGACCGTGTACGCAATACACCATTGTGTGAGTCTGCAATTATTGGAGCTGGATTAGGCTTGTCTATCGCGGGTATGAAAGCCATGGTTGAAATGCAATTCTCTGATTTTGTATCGGTTGGTTTTAATCAAATCGTGAATAACCTTGCGAAATTACACTGGCGTTGGGGGCAAAATGCTGATGTTGTTGTGAGAATGCCAACAGGAGCAGGAGTTGCAGCCGGGCCTTTCCATTCGCAAAGTACAGAAGCATGGTTTTTCCATACACCTGGATTGAAAATCGTTTATCCAGCCTTTCCTGGAGATGCGAAAGGACTTTTATCGGCAGCTATTGAAGATCCAAACCCAGTATTGTTCTTCGAACATAAGTTCCTTTACCGTAGCTTGAGGGAAGACGTTTATGATGATTACTACACCACTGAAATTGGGAAAGCAGCAGTGATTAAAGAAGGAGAGGATGTGACGATTGTAACTTATGGATTAGGTGTTCATTGGGCGCTTGAAACATTGGAAAAAGACGCTTCAATTTCTGCAGATTTAATTGATTTAAGAACACTAGCACCTTTAGATATGGAAACTGTAATCGCTTCTGTAAAAAAGACGGGAAAAGTTATTGTTTTGCATGAAGACGTTGAAATCGGTGGTATAGGCGCTGAATTAGTGACTCAACTAAACGAAGCTTGTTTTGAATACTTAGACGCACCAATTCGCAGGGTTGCTTCTTTGAATACACCCATTCCTTTTGAAGCTGATTTAGAAAAGAACTTCTTGGCAAATGCTAGATTTGAAACCGTTTTGAAAGAATTATTAAATTACTAAATACACCCGATGGAAAAAGGAAATAAGCGTGTAATAAAAGGATGGATTTTTTATGACTGGGCGAATTCAGTATACAATTTAGTCATTTCCTCCGCAATATTTCCAGTTTTTTATGCCAATGTCACGGAAAGTCACTACCTAAAAAGTGTAGGTCGTAAGCAGTTGCTGCCAGATGAAAATGTAATGGTAGAGTTCTTTGGATATACTTTATCTAACTCTGTTTTGTTTTCGTACGTCTTGGCAGTATCCTTTTTGTTAGTCAGTATTTTGTCTCCTATTTTATCGGGGATTGCCGACGTTTCTGGAAATAAAAAACGCTTTATGCAGTTCTTTTGTTACCTCGGAGCGCTTTCCAGTATTTCATTGTTTTGGTTTAATCCCGCAAACATAGAATGGGGAATGCTATCCATTTTCTTGGCCAGTATAGGGTTTTGGAACAGTTTAGTATTCTACAACGCCTTTTTACCCGAAATTGCAGAACCCAAGGACCATGATAATATTTCTGCCCGTGGATTCTCTATGGGGTATTTTGGAAGTATGATTTTATTGGTGATTTGTTTGGCAATTATTATGTTGGGGGATGCTTCCTTCACAAAGTATAGCTTTATTCTTGTCGGACTTTGGTGGATGGGGTTTGCTCAATTTACATTCCGTCGTTTGCCGCATAACGTATATAAACGAGAGGTAAGTTCAGGCTATATATTTAAAGGAGTTACTGAGTTAAAACGTGTTTTTAACGAATTCCGTCAAACCAAAAGACTTAAAAGGTTCTTGATGTCTTTTTTCTTTTTTAATACAGGAGTACAAACTGTTATGTTAATGGCGGTGGTCTTTGCCAAAAAAGAAATCAATTGGGGAGAAGGTGGTGGTGACAGTAGTCTAATTGTAGCCATTTTGTTAATTCAAATTCTAGGTGCTGCTGGGGCATATCTGATGTCATTTATTTCTGGTTTAATAGGAAACCTGAAAACTTTGATTGTTGTGGTGGTAGGGTGGATGTTACTTTGTATCTGGGCATATTGGATCCATAAACCAATTGAGTTTTATTTCTTAGCTGCTGGAATAGGATTGGTGATGGGTGGAGTACAAGCGCTTTCTCGTTCAACTTATTCCAAGTTCTTGCCTACTACAGAAGATCATGCTTCTTACTTCTCTTTCTACGATGTAGCTGAAAAGTTAGGAATCGTTTTGGGACTTTTCTTCTTTGGATTAATGGAGGCGTTAACAGGAAACCTTAGGGCTTCTGTACTTTCTATCGTTGCTTTCTTTGCAATTGGATTGGTCTTATTGATATTTGTCCCCCGTAAAGAATCAGCTAAAGGAAGACGCGTATTGAGCGAAAGTAGATTGAGAAAACTTGCTGAAAAAGAAGCGCGTGGGGAGTAGATCTTAACCCACATGCTTACACTGTTTTGCACTGGAGCTGCACTTTGTTATTTTTCTTGAATGCCTCCGCAATTCTCACAAGTGAAAATGTTTAATTACAAAATGGCAACTGTCTTATTGTTATTTAGTTGCGGTTTGTTTTGTTGCGAATTTACCGACATCAAACAATTATTATAAAGATGTTTTAGGCCAGAAAACCCTCTAAGTTCTTCATGTGTTTGCCAGCAATCTGAATATAGTTAAGGAATGTTATAAGCTGCCAATATTTGTTATAAGCCTTGATATGATTGAGTTTTATGATTTATGTTTATAGTGTCTAAGAAAAAGACGACAAACTATTATACACTTTTCAACAGATTCAATTATGACAAAAGAAAGTTCAAAACCTTTAAAAACGAATACGTTTTTATCACTTCGAGATTATGGTATTTTAATCAATACTTTAGTATTAATTTTTGGCGCTGGTGTTCTTCTTTATTTTTTACAACATCAATTTCAAGAAGTACAAGCCATCAAATTCAATTCTTTTTGGGGAAGTATGTTATTTTATTTCACCCTGACAGTTTTAGTCTCTAAAGTGCTTTTCTTCTTGTTTTTACTTTATCACTACTTTAAGTACAAACCGATAGCATCTGTTACGGATGAAGAATTGCCCACTTTAACAATCATCGTTCCTGCATATAACGAAGGGTTTTTCGTTTTCGATACCCTAAAAAGCATTGCCCAAAGCGATTATCCAAAAGATAAAATTCAATTGATTGCTATTGATGACGGGAGCGGTGACGATACTTGGGATTGGATGAAAAAGTCTAAGGCTGAATTGGGTGATTTTCTATCCATTTATCAACAGCCTGAAAACAAAGGAAAAAGACATGCGCTGTACAGAGGCATTAACCTAGCGAAAGGAGAAGTGATTGTAACAATTGATAGTGATTCATTGATTTATGATGATACACTTAGAAATTTAGCCTCTCCTTTTGTGGTAGATGAAAACTGTGGCGCTGTTGCTGGAAATGTGAAAATCCAAAACCTTAAGAAGGCAATTATTCCGAAAATGTTGAATGTTAGTTTCGCATTTAGTTTTGGATTTATTCGTGCTGCTCAAGGTCAAATGAAAACTGTGCTTTGTACGCCTGGTGCACTTTCAGCATACCGAAAAGAAGCAGTTATACATTGTTTGGAAGATTGGATGAATCAAACCTTTCTTGGGGTTCAAACAGATATCGGTGAAGATCGAGCAATGACCAATATGATCCTAAAACAGGGCTACAATACATTGTTTCAAAGTAATGCGCATGTTTGTACAAACATTCCAGAGACCTACGGTATATTGAGAAAAATGTTTACCAGGTGGGAAAGGAGTAATGTTAGGGAAAATATTATGATGTCCAAATTTGCATTCTCTGATTTTAGAAAAGAGAATAAACTCAAACCTAGAATTTTATTGATAAATCAATGGATGTCTATTATTTCTGCATATCCTGCCTTGATAGTTATGGTGCTGAGTTTGGTTTTTTACCCACTTCTTTTTCTTAGCTCAACAATTATTAGTGTGGCTTTATTCTCCATCATTCCAGCACTTTATTATGGAATTAAATACAGCAAGATGAACTCGCTTTGGATATTTACCTATAATTTATTTTATTTTTTCACTCTTTTTTGGATTACGCCCTACGCTATACTAACAGCCAACAGACGAGGGTGGTTGACCAGAGAACAAAACGAGGCAATTCCTACAGATGACTCTGTTATGAATTATGAGTTATGAATGTTGTGCTTCCTTAAATAAGTACTTTACTCTCTGCGAAATCTTGGCGGACTCTGCGGTTCAAAAAAATCCGTAAAAATCCGCGTTCCTCGATCTGCGTTATCGGCGTGCCAATACAGCTATTAATATAGTAATTACGAACGGCTTTAGCCCTCAACGAAGTTAATTACGAATTACGAATTAGTGAATTACGAATTAGTGAATTATGAATGTTGTGCTTTGTACTTCCCTAAATAAGTACTTTACTCTCTGCGAAACTTTGCGCCCTCTGCGAAATCTTGGCGGACTCTGCGGTTCAAAAAAATCCGTAAAAATCCGCGTTCTTAGATCTGCGTCATCGGCGTGCCAATACAGCTATTAATATAGTAATTACGAACGGCTTTAGCCCTCAACGAAGTTAATTACGAATTACGAATTAGTGAATTATGAATTGTGCTTTGTACTTCCCTAAATAGGTAGTTTACCCTCTACGCCCTCTGCGCCCTCTGCGAAATCTTGGCGGACTTTGCGGTTCAAAAAAATCCGTAAAATCCGCGTTCCTAGATCCGCGTCATCGGCGTGCCATTACAGCTATTAAGATAGTAATTACGAATTACGAATTACGAATTACGAATTGGGGAATTACGAATTAGTGAATTATGAATTATGTGCTTTGTACTTCCCTAAATAAGTACTTTACTCTCTGCGAAACTTTGCGCAGCCTCTGTTGACTTTGCGGTTTAAAAAAATCCGTAAAAATCCGCGTTCCTAGATCTGCGTCATCCGCGTGCCATTACAACGCACGTATTAAGTATTCGCAATTCTTTCAATTCCTAATTTCACTAATTGACCCTACTTATCGTATCTTTGTATCCAAATTTAATTCAAACATGAATATCCACGACTTGCTCATACGAGATAAAGAAGTAGTTTCTTTAGATGATATTTTTTTAAATCAAGAGAACCGAAAAAACATTCAACAACTAATTAAAGAGTACAAGTATGTTGATGAACTTACGAAGTATAATCTACCTGTAAACAACAAACTCTTGTTGCAAGGAAGTTCAGGTTGTGGAAAAACAACTACAGCCAAAGGAATTGCAAATGCTTTAAATAAACCAATTTACATTCTCAACTTAAGTAATATTGTTTGCTCGAGAATTGGAGAAACAGCTCAAAATATAAAACAAGTATTTGACAAAGCAGGACGCACAAAATCTATTCTATTTTTAGATGAGTTTGACCAAATCGGAAAGGCCAGAGACACAAGTGATAAAGAAGTTGGTGAAATGCGAAGGTTGGTAAATACCATAATTCAACTGATCGATTATTATCCACAAGACGCCTTGTTAATTTGCGCGACTAATCACCCAGAAATTATAGATACAGCTTTGTTGCGTAGGTTTCAGTTGCGTATCAACTTTGATTTGCCGAATCAAGAAACCCTTGATGCTTACTACGAAAAACTGCTGTCGAATTTCCCAACTGAAATGCAAGGGGTAGTTCGTAAATACGGAATTTCCTTTGCCGAAGCGAAAGACTATATTCAAACTTCTGTCAAGTCTATTTTAATTGAACAATTAGAAAAGAAAGCGTCCTTACAAGAACAAGTATTAGATTCGAAATAAGGAATGAACAATAGAGTTAAAAAGAATCATACTATTGCTCAGTTTTTAAATAAACATGCTACTTGGAAGACGATATTTTTCTTGTTCGTGATTGTGATGTTTTTCAATCTCTTTTTGTTTCCAGTATTTCATTCAACCAATGCAGACAATACACTTTTAGACACTCAATTTTCATACGCTGTTAATGATGCTTATTTGATTTTAGATAATTATTCAGCAGAAGAAAGGGAAGAATACTTTTGGGGGACACTCACTTTGGATCTGATCTATCCTTGGGTTTATGGCTTGTTGCTTTCGATACTCTTGTTTAAAGTTTCTCAGCGTGTTTTTATTGCCTTGATTCCTCTGGTTGTTATTGTTGCAGATTACCTAGAGAACTTAGGAATTGTTTTATTGCTGTACCATTATCCAGAAAAGCTAAATAATGTTGTACGTTTTGCCAGTTTTTTCACTTCCTTAAAATGGGTTTTGATTCTTTGTACTGTTTTATTGATCATCGCTTTACCTTTTTTTAAACGAATCAAACGAAAACATTAATCAATGACTACATTTAAAATAGGATCGTCTTTTCCATTCGCCGTAGCAATAGTTGGTGGGGTTATTTCTTTTGCTGGACTTTTGTTATTGGCTAATTTATTTCTTGTTGGAATAGTTGCCATGGCAATTGGAGCATTCTTTTGGTCCAGCACCTATGGACTGCAAATTAATGATGAAACCCAAGAGTTTCGTGAATATGGTTCTGTGCTTGGTTTGAAAAGAGGTGATTGGAAGCCTTTGGATCAACTCCCATACCTCACTGTGCTTAAAAGTAGAAAAGGTACTACTTTGTACAGTCGCTCTAATCGGTCGACTACAATTATCAATGATGATTATGAGGTGGTGATGTTGAATGAAACACACCGTGTAAAGGTTTTAGTACAAAGCTTTGAGAAGAAAGAAAAAGCAATGAAATTTGCAGAACAATTCGTATTAGCTTATAATAAGCAACTTGTAAAGTATAATCCCGTGGTGAGTGATGCTACTCTACGGAGAAGACGTAGGTAATTACCATCTCCTTAAAATACAAATAGAGAAAATAATGAATAAGCTCCTTTCCACTTTTAAAAATCAAGTTTTTATTCCTTGTTCACTTGTTCTTGAAAATTACAATAATGAAAAGGAAGGTAAGGCTTATGAAGCTTGTCAGTTTGAACTGAACGGAAAAAAGATCATTTCAAGAAGTGCCAAGAAAACCCCTAAAAAAATCGGTCAGTTTGTTACTTTTTGGAAAAGGGATTCGAGAGGCATAACATGTCCTTTTTCTGATAATGATGAGGTTGATTTCTACATGATCAATGTGCAATCAGAACATCGATTGGGTCAATTTATTTTTCCAAAATCTGAACTGTTGAAACGAGGCATTATCTCAACATCTTTAAAAGAAGGAAAAAGAGGTTTTCGTGTTTATCCACGATGGGACATTCCACAAAATAAACAATCGAGAGCAACGCAAGCTTGGCAGTTGAATTATTTTTATGAGCTTGAGTCAACACTAGACTTAGAACTGCTTAATCATTTGTTTGCTGAATTTTAGTAAAAGACTTTCTTCTAGACCAAGGGTGTAGTAGTTCACAGTTTGGTAACCAACAATAACTTTGTTTTTGACAAGGTCATGACTAGCGTTGGCATAAGAAAAAGTGGTTCCTATTGCTAACCATTTTAAAGGCGAGTAGGCATAAGTTCCACGAAATTCCCCGAAAAATTTTCCGTTGGTTGTTGTGGTTCCATTAAACACACTTCCCGAAAAGTTTTGTCCTATTTTGGAAAGAATGCTAAAAGCGGCATTCGTTGATAAAAGTCCAGCACCTGCAGAAATTTGATGATTCTGTCCATAGGAAAAGTTTAACATTCCAACAGCACTGATCAATAAAACTAAACGCTTCATTTTTTTAATTTTTGAGTAGTAAATAATTGGTTTGAGGAGTATAGGTAGTCCTCTGAAAATAGGCGTAGTTAATGAAAGAAATTGATTAAAACCAAGAAAGCGAGTGAATTAACATTTTTCGTTTTTTTTAAAACCATCCTTAGCTTAAGATTCGACTTTTGAACATATTGCATTACTTATTGTTTTAATGATTGATTGTGATCTTGAAGAACGTACTTTTTAGTAGTTTCCAATTGGAAAGCTATAGGACAAATCCTTTCAATTTGTTTTATGTTTGAAGAATAGAATATAAAACGAGTTGAATAAAAAACGAATAATGAGTAAATTAATATCACATTCAGCCTTTTGGTTGTTATCAGTTTTCGGAATAGGTTTAAACTCCTGTGCCCAAGATGAAAAAGTTAACGAGCCGCAAGAAGCAACAATAAATATTAAGAAAGAAATAAATATGGAAAATAAAATGAAAGTAGAAATATGGAGTGACGTAATGTGTCCATTTTGCTATATCGGAAAAAGAAATTTCGAAACTGCATTGGAGCAATTTAAAGATAAAGAGCATATAGAAGTCGTATGGAAAAGTTTCCAATTGGATCCTTCTATTCCAGAAGTAGCAAAAGACAGTTATGAGGATTACCTGATTGAAAATAAAGGGATGCCTAGGGCACAAGTGAAAGGAATGTTAGATAATGTTACCCAATCTGCAAAACAAGTAGGATTAGAGTATAACTTCGATAAAGCTTTAATGGTGAATTCTTTGAGTGCGCATAAATTATTGCAGTTGGCCAAAATTAAAGGTCTAGGAAATGAAGCGGAAGAAGTTTTGTTCCGAGCTTTCTTTACAGAGGGGAAGAATATTGCAGACTTAGCCACTTTAACTGCCTTAGGTAAAGAAATTGGCTTGGAGGAGAACGAAATTCAGTCCGCAATGAAGGATGAAAAATATGCTGAACTTGTTAAAGCGGATATTCAAGAAGCAAGGCAAGTTGGAGTTCAAGGTGTTCCTTTCTTTGTGTTGGATAGAAAATACGCTGTTTCTGGAGCTCAACCTGCTCAAGCGTTTTTAGAAAGTCTTACCCAGGCCTATACGGAGTGGAGAGAAAAAAATCCTGAAATAAAACTAAAGGTTACCGAGGGGCAAAGTTGTGCGCCAGACGGAACGTGTGAGTAAATTTAGAATCATTTATTGAAAAACCCGAAAGCAAGTAATGTGTTTTCGGGTTTTTTTATGGAGATTGACGCATCTCTGTTATTTACTATTCAAGAAGAAAGTTCTAATACTATAAGGCTTTGAAAAAGACTGCTCTGAGGAATTGTTGGTCATTGTGTTAGAATAAAAGCTATTTATATCCGCTATGTTTTCTCCATTTTAGTATATTGTTGGCTCATTAAAAAAATAAATTAAATGAAAAAGCTACTTATTGGATTATTTGTCACAAGTCTTATGTTTTCTTGTGATTCAGGTACCGCAGAAACAACAGAAAAAAGTGTTAAAGAATGTGATGCAAACGATGTGGCCTCAGCGGCAAAATGTGTTTGTGAACTTTTTGAAACCGAAGATGCCTTACTTCTTGAAGGGGATAGCGAAGAGCTTAAAATAGCTGAAGAGAAAACCAACAAGTTCAACAAGGAAATCGACAAAGCTATTGCAGATGGAAAATACACCGAAGATGATTTGGTTGATGCTGCAAGTGAAATCGGTTGTAATTTATAGTAGAAACAGACCTCTAATTAAGAGGGCGTTTTAAAACTTTTAAGGGCCATTCTCTAGTTATTAGAGAATGGTTTTTATATTTAAGGGGATCCTTTTTAAGGAATCTCAATTAATTTATTCACGTGACTTTAATCAAATGAACAGAATGAAAAATAAACTTCAATCGCCCCTAACTTTTCCTTGTGGTGTAACTATGAAAAATAAATTCATGTTAGCTCCTATGACGAACACTCAAAGCAATGAAGATGGAACTCTTTCCGAAGATGAATTGCATTGGCTGACAATGAGAGCGAAAGGTCAGTTCGGATTGGTGATGACCTGTGCAGCACATGTTCAAAAGATAGGTCAAGGATTTCCTGGTCAGTTAGGGATCTTTTCAGACTTGCATATTGAGGGACATAAAAGGTTGGTTGCTGAAATCAAATCTCATGGCAGTCTAGCGGTCGTTCAGTTGCATCATGCAGGAATGAGAACGCCTTATGAAATGATTGGAGAGGCGCCTGTTTGTCCTTCGGATAATGAAAAAAGTGGAGCTCGTGCCTTAAGTTCAGAAGAGGTAAAACAACTTAAAAATGATTTTGTAGCTGCGGCTTTACGCGCGCAAAGATGTGGATATGATGGGGTAGAAGTACACGGCGCTCATGGTTATGTATTAACTCAATTCTTAAGTTCTGAGTTTAACCATAGAACTGATGAGTATGGTGGAAACCTTGAAAATCGTTCACGACTTTTGTTTGAAATTGTTCAAGAAATTAGAGAACAATGCGGAAAAGAATTTTTGTTAGGCGTTAGGCTCTCTCCAGAACGATTTGGTATGGATTTGAATGAAGTAAAGCAGGTTTGTAAAGGATTTATTGAAGAAGATATAATTGATTTTCTCGACATTTCTTTATGGGATGTTTTTAAAATACCTGAAGAGGAAAAGTATCAAAATAAGTCCTTGCTGGCGCATTTTACTGAATTAGATTATAAAAATGTTCTGCTCACAGTTGCGGGTAAAATTAGAAATGGAGATGAGGTGAAAAAAGCAATGGAGTCAGGAATTGACTTCGTTTCTATAGGTCGTTCTGCTATTCTCCATCATGATTTCCCCGAAAAAGTAATGAATAATATAGATTTTGAACCGGTAAAAACACCAGTTTCTCCAGATTATCTAAAAAAGGAAGGCTTAGGAAAAGATTTTATCCAGTACATGAGGAATTGGAAAGGGTTTGTAATTGAAGATTAGGCGAATCCTGAAGAATGACATTTCTGGTAATCATGATGGTTTTATTTTTATATTTACTCAAATAAAGATGTGCCTGTAAGTTACTTTAATAACTGCAAGCATAGAAAGCACCATTATGTTCATTTCAACTTATCAGAAACACCAACAGATTCTAACTTTTTACCTTTTAGGTATTTTGGTTTTCGTTAATCGGTTTTTGATACTGAAACTTTTCAATCTAGAGTATGTAGGAAGTGATGATCTTATCTTTTGGCAAGCAGCTGTTGATTATGCTCAAGGTATTTTTCATGAACCATTTTTTTATGGACAAGATTATAACTTTGCGCTAGAAGCAATTCTAGCTGCGCCCTTAATTAATTGGGGTGTTCCTGTTGATGTTGCTTTACCCGTAGTTTCTTCTCTCATGGGAGTGTTCCCATTTCTATTTATCTCAACCGTTCTTTTCCGAAGAGGTAAAAGAATAGAAGCCTATCTTTTTCTATTTATTCCCCTAACATTATCCGTTGAATACGATATTATAACTTCAATTACACGTGGATTTACCAGTGGTTTGTTCTTTTGTTCTTTGCTGATTTATCCTCTGTTAAATCCCACTAAGTTATGGTCTTTTGTTATTGCCGCCTTGGCCGTTTCTTTTGGCTATATTTTTAATGCCAATTCCTTGGTTCTGTCTTTTCCAATATGTTTGTTCTTGCTGTTTGAAAACTACAGAAAACCTGCCTTTTATTTAGTGTTTGGTGTGCTGTCAATTCCTGCTTTGCTCATTAAATATTTCTCGGAGCAGTTTTATGTGGACCGACCAGAGTATTTGGTGCACTCAATGTGGAAGCTCAAATTCGACTTTGAAGTTATGCTTGAGGGAATCTCTCATTTAGATCAGTATTTCCGTTACCTCATGCCGGTAATATGGCCTGCGCATTGGATGATTCTGCTCCTATTATTGATTTTGGCCATTATTATTACTAAACAGAATTGGAAAAAAGGAATTAGTTTGTTGCTCACCGTAATCTTCATCATCCTTCTTTTTGGTGTAAATAAAATCAATGATGATATAGGTGTCATATTTTTATCTTCTACAAGAATGTTTTTGGCCATGCCCTTACTTTTAGGCTTGGCATTTTTATGGCTGAAAAAAGGGTTCTTGTCAGAGCAAAAATGGAGGGTCATGATCCTGTCTCTAGGAATGCTTGTCTTTTTGATTAAAGCAACTGCTTACTCTGCTGTAATTGACAAGCATACAGAAGAAACAAATTACGGACCTGTGGCAATTAAAAAATTGGATGATTTAATAGATGATTGTGCTGAGATGGAAAAAATTACCCGTCAATACAATGTCGATTTAGTTGTGTTTATTCCAAATTGGGAATATAGAGTGCCAAGTATGGAGTTCTATAATTACGGATGTCCTATTCTTCAGGAGAATACTGTTTCATCCACGATGAATTTATATGAAAGAAGAACGTGGATTTTTCAGAAGGAAAGAGATATGGTCAGAAAGAATATAATACTGTTTAATTTTTATCCAGATCATTTTGAGCTTCTTCAAAAAGAATACGATATTGAGCAGATTAACGAACATCCAAGTATGATCTTAATTAGAGAGAATGACAAAAGTCTTCTTGAACTCTCTGAAGCGTTTGATTTCCCACTTAAAAGGCACAACTACTAAGAACATCATGATTCCGTTTATTTGTTGAATTGTATTTGATGGTCAATTACCGCAGCTGAATTGTTGAATTCAATACCGTTTTATAAAATAGGTTAAAACGTCCATAGACTTTATTTAGATGTCTTGGATTGTGTATTTTTGAAACCTAAAAAAAGAGTCAACGTGAAGAGTAGAAAGAGAGTATTGATCATTAAAGGTGTACTTCTGCTTATAGATTTATCTGTAATTCTTCCTGTTGCTCTTATCTTTAGCGTTTATTTTGGACTTTTTGGAAAGCTAGAGTCCAAAGCTGAATTGAAAAATATTCAAAGTTATGTTGCTTCAGAAGTTCTTTCTGAGGAAGGAAAAATATTGGGGAAATATTATTGGGAAAACAGAAGTACTGTTGCTTTTGAAGAAATTCCACCTGTCGTTGTTGAAGCCTTAATTGCAACTGAAGATGCTCGTTTTTATGAGCACAATGGAGTAGATGCGATTGGACTTATGCGTGTGTTTTTCAAAACCTTATTAATGGGTGATAAGAGCTCTGGTGGGGGAAGTACAATCGGACAACAGCTGGCCAAAAATTTGTTTAAACGTGAAAATCACGGTGTGCTCAGTATGCCAGTGAATAAAATCAAGGAAGCCATTCATGCGGTTCGCTTAAACAGCGTGTATTCACAGGATGAAATTTTAGCCTTGTATTTGAATACCGTTTCAGTGGGAGAAGACACTTATGGGATTAAAAATGCGACCATGCGTTTTTACAGTAAACCACTTGATTCTATTCGAATTGAAGAAGCAGCAGTCCTCATCGGAATGTTGAAATCTCCAACGGCATACAACCCCCGACTTCACCCTTCAAGGTCTTTGAAGAGAAGAAATGTTGTATTGAATAACTTGGTGAAAAATAATTATGTCTCAAAAGAAATTGGAGATTCTTTGAAAAAGATTCCATTAAATCTGAATTATAAAAATGCCGGAAGGTATGGAGATATAGCCCCTTATTTTTTAGTCCAAATTGAAGAGTTAGGTAGCAAAATATTGAAGGATTTAAAAAAAGACAACGGTGAAAGTTACGACATATACCGTGATGGATTAAAGATTTATACGCCTATAAACTGTCAAATGCAAATGAATGCAATTGTGGCTGTTGAAAAACAGATGCGTAATTTGCAAAGTTTGTTTAATCGACATTTTAAAAGTTCGGCAGCTTACACAAAGTTGGTCAACCGAGAGGTAGAAAAATCTGCGCGTTATAAGGAATTGAAAGAGAGAGGGCTAGGAGAAGATGAAATTAACAAGGTGTTTGACACTCCAATTCCAATGAATATTTTCGACTGGGAAAATGAAGAAAAAGTAAATCTTTCGCCATTAGATTCTATAAAGTATTACTTGAAGATTTTGCACAATGGTTTCTTGGCCATGCAACCCAATACAGGTGAGATCAAAGCATGGATTGGTGGAAATGATTACAGTTACTTTCAATATGACCATGTCACTTCGAAAAGACAAGTTGGTAGTACCTTTAAGCCTATTGTTTATGCCACGGCTCTAGAACAAGGGGTAGAACCTTGTGATTATTATTCTAATGAACGTAAAATATACGATGAATTCGAAGCTTGGTCACCACGAAATTCTGGAGATGAATATGAAGGTAAATATTCAGTTAAAGGTGCTTTAGCCAATTCTGTAAATGTAATTTCAGTTGAACTTTTGTTCGAAGCTGGAATTGAGAATGTTGTCCAGACTGCTAGAGATATGGGGATTTATAGTGAAATACCTGCTGTTCCTTCAATTGCTTTAGGAGTTGCAGATATTAGCCTGCTCGAAATGGTAACGGCCTACTGTACTTTTGCTAATGGTGGCGAAAGTGTTGCTCCTGTGTTTATTTCCCGTATAGAAAATCGCAAGGGAGAAGTGATTTACGAATCAAAGCAAACCAAAGGTAAGCGTGTGTTTTCTCAACAAACAGCCTATTATATGACGGAAATGTTAAAGGGTGCGGTCAACGAAGGAACGGCCAACCGCTTGCGCTCGAGGTATGGACTAAACCTCGATATGGCAGGAAAAACAGGAACAACGCAGTCTCATGCGGATGGTTGGTTTATTGGTTTTACTCCGGAATTAGTTGCCGGTGCTTGGGTAGGAGCTGACAATCCTTCTGTACATTTTAAATCGATTCGACATGGTCAAGGAGCGGCAACTGCCTTGCCAATTTGGGCCTACTTCATGCAGGAATGTAAAAGTAAAGAAGTGTGCAAACCATACATCAATGGTAAATTCAAGTTTCCTCATCATTTAAATGAAATGCCAGACTGTGAATCCTTCAAGGAGAATAATGTAGTAGATAAAGTGCAAAATTGGTTTACACGTGATAAGCGCTTAAGAAAAGAACGAAGGGAAAAGAGAAGAAAGGAAAGAAGAAGAAACTGACGACTCTAGATTGATCTGTCAAGTCATTATTTAACCCGACTAGAGTTTCGCTTTCATAAAAGAAATTCCTTTTGATACCTGCTCATAAGAAAGTTATAAATCATGAAAATTGATTCTCGCTTTAATTATTTGAAAATCAGTCTAAGGCCATGTAAAGCTGCACACGACCCAGAATGGGTCAACTGTTGATAACCTCGTGTAAGCGAAGGGCAACTCGGGGTTATGAACTCAATCGATAATTCTGTTTTTCTTTTCGCCACCTCAAGAAAGAACAATACACAAAAAAAAGCCAACAGTCATGTTGGCTTTTTTACTGTGCAAGTTTATAATTAGAATTATTTTTTAAATTCAGTGATTGTCTTTTCAATAATTGCTACACATTCCATCATTTGCTCTTCATTCATTACCAATGGTGGTGCAAAACGAATAATGTTTCCATGCGTTGGTTTAGCGATTAATCCATTTTCTTTCATGGCCATGCATAAATCCCAGGCAGTTGTGCTTTCTGGAGTGTCATTGATTAAAATTGCATTCAATAAACCTTTTCCACGTACTTTTGTAACCAAGTCTGTGTTGTCAATTATACGGTTCATTTCCTTACGGAACAATTGCCCCATTTTCTCAGCGTTTTCAGCAAGTTTTTCATTTTCAACAACCTCTAAAGATGCCACTGCAACTTTTGCTGCCATTGGGTTTCCTCCAAACGTAGATCCGTGTTGGCCTGGTTGGATCACCCCCATTACCTCGTCGTCTGCCAAAACAGCCGAAACTGGATAAACTCCACCAGAAATTGCTTTCCCAAGAATTAAAATGTCAGGTTTAACATTTTCATGGTCGCAAGCCAAAATTTGACCAGTACGTGCGATTCCTGTTTGAACTTCGTCGGCGATGAAAAGTACTCCTGCTTCAGAACATAGTTCACGTACTTTTGTCAAATACCCTTCGTCTGGAACAAAAACTCCTGCTTCACCTTGAATGGGTTCTACTAAGAATCCTGCAACATTTTCTTCTTGCAATGCTTTTTTTAATGCCTCAGTATCGTTGTATGGTATTTTGATAAAACCAGGAGTGTAAGGACCAAAGTTCTTACGCGCGTTTTCGTCATTCGAAAAAGAAATTATCGTGGTTGTTCTTCCATGGAAATTATCGTCACAAACGATGATTTTAGCCTGATTTTCTGCAATTCCTTTACGTTCATAGGCGTATTTTCTACAAATCTTGATTGCTGTTTCTACTGCTTCAGCACCAGAATTCATGGCCAAAACTTTGTCAAACCCGAAATATTCTGTTACGTATTTTTCGAATGGTCCTAAAGTGTCGTTGTAAAATGCACGCGATGTTAGCGTTAAGGTTTCTGCTTGCTCTTTTAGTGCTCCAATAATATGTGGGTGACAGTGACCTTGATTAACCGCTGAATATGCTGAAAGAAAATCATAATAATGTTTCCCTTCAACATCCCATACGTGAACACCTTCTCCTTTTGCCAAAACAACTGGCAGTGGATGATAGTTGTGCGCTCCGTATTTTTCCTCCATCTTGATTAAGTCTGCTGAAGATAATTTTTCTGTTGTTGTACTCATATTTTTGTTGTTTTTATCAATTTCGAAGCGCTTTATCGTCCAAAACGCCTATGCTTATGCAAATGTAACCAAACGGAAGGGAAATAAAAAAGAAATCAGGGTTCAAGCTGAGTTAGAAAATATATTTTATTGCTCTCAAATAATATTAAATGCGTATCCGATACTTTACCAATAAATTTAGAGTTAATCTTCAATCCTCCATTAAAACAGAGTTTTATGAAACAGGTATATTATTAATTTCAAGATATGACAATGTTTAGGATCCATGACGTAAGAATTCCGTGATTATCCGCGTTGCTTGCAGTTCTGCTGGGTAAGCCCAAATCATCCGTGTCATCTGCGTTCCAATACAGCGCAACCCATTTGCTAGGGAATAGAGCTTAAATTAATTATTGGTAAAGATCTCGAGGCATTAAAAATTGGGTTTTAATGTCTTTTCCGCTAATCACATGGCGTAAATGAAGATTTTATATTGAAAAATTCAAAATTCGTAATTAAATTTCTACCTCACAAAAACCCACTCATCCTCTGTAGACATCTCTTCATTATAGGAATAGCCGTCAACATTATAGCCTTTTAAGTCTTCGATATTTTGATATTGATTTTGAATAATATCTCTTGCCATTGCCCCACGTGCATGCTTTGCATACATCATGATGATTTTGAATTGATCTCCTTTTAAATCTTTAAAGACTGGAGTAATAACCCTGTTTTTTAACACCTTTTGGTCAACGGCTTTGAAATATTCGTTGGAGGCCAAGTTCACAATCACTTCGTCTTTTTTTGTTTCGTCATTGATGAACTCAGCGAGTTTTGCTCCCCAATATTGATATAAGTTTTTCGTTTTTGGAGTTACATTCCATCGGGTACCCATTTCTAATCGGTATGGATACATTAAGTCGAGTGGTTTTAATATTCCGTACAATCCCGATAGAATCATAAGGTCTTTTTGCGCATTTATAAAGTCTTGATCTGTAAATGACGCTGCGTCAAGACCTTTGTAAACTTCTCCAGTAAACACAGTAACTGCAGGTTGAGCTTGCTCGTTCAAAGTTACAGGTTCTTGCCAATCTTGGTAACGGGAATAATTTAAATCACTCAAATTTTCTGAAAGTTTCATGAGTTTTCCCAGTTCCTTTTTAGATATTTTTTGAAGCTTTTTGGCAAGATAATTTGCCTCGTTTAAAAAATGCGCCTCTGTTGTAATTGGCGTTTTTATATTAAGGCTATAATCTAAAGATTTGGCAGGAGATAATAATATTTTCATTGGACTTAATTTTGAAGCTCAAAAATACAAATTTTTAATGGTCTTGAAAAGCACTTATGTCATAGCTTTTTGACCTGTAAAACTGACACTTTTACGGCTATTTGCATCAAGTTATGACAGATTGTCTAGATCTGCACAATGGCAATGAATTTGCGTAAAGGGATGTAGTTTTAAAAATGACGAAAATGGGAAAACGAGATAAAGAAGAAGCTGTAGATAAAGAAAATCTTGCGGCTGAAGAAGTAAATAATACAGCTGAGCAAGCTGAAGATACTCAGAATGAAGAAGCTGAAACTCCAGAGTTGTCGAAAGAAGAACAGTTGGAGAACAAAATTGCGGGTTTAAACGATAAATATTTACGCTTGTATTCTGATTTTGAAAATTTCAGAAAAAGAACGATTAAGGAAAAAGGTGATTTAATTATGAATGCTAGTGAAGGTATCGTTAAAGATATGCTTCCAATTCTTGATGATTTTGAACGTGCTATTTCCAACAATGAAACATCTGATGACGCAGAAGCGATTAAAGAAGGTTTCCAATTGATTTACAATAAGTTCAATAGCGTTCTTGTGGCTAAGGGGTTGAAACCGATGGATAGCAAAGGAGAAGATTTTGATATAGATCACCACGAAGCCATCACCAATATTCCTGTAGATAAAGAACAGAAAGGAAAGGTAGTGGATGTAGTGGAGAAAGGATATTTTCTAAATGACAAAGTACTGCGATACGCTAAGGTCGTTGTAGGTCAATAAACGATATTATGAGTCAAAAAAGAGATTATTATGAAGTATTAGGTGTAAGCAAATCTGCCTCTGCATCTGAAATAAAAAAAGCATACCGTAAACTCGCGTTAAAATATCACCCGGATAAAAACCCAGATGATTCAGCAGCTGAAGAGAGATTTAAAGAAGCAGCTGAAGCGTATGAAGTTTTGTCAGATGAGCAGAAAAAACAACGCTATGATCAATTTGGTCATGCTGGTGTTGATGGTTCAGCTGGAGGAGGCGGATTCGGAGGGATGGATATGGATGACATATTCTCTCAATTTGGTGACATCTTCGGCGGTGGATTTGGAGGTGGCAGAAGAGGCGGCGGGGGTGCCCGTCAAAGAACTGCTAGAGGTACCAATCTACGTGTGAAAATTAAACTGACACTTGACGAGGTTGCGGAAGGTGTGAAGAAAAAAATTCGTGTAAACAAGCTGGTCAACGCAACTGGAGTCACTTTTAAAAATTGCCAAACGTGTAAAGGAACAGGACGTGTTCAGCGTGTTACCCAAACTTTTTTAGGGGCAATGCAGACTGCTTCAACATGTCCTAATTGTCAGGGGACAGGTAAAATCATTGATAAAAAACCTGCTGGTGCTGACAGTCAAGGACTAGAGCGTAAAGAAGAAGTTATCGAACTAGATATCCCTTCAGGAGTAGAAGATGGAATGCAGCTTTCTGTCAGTGGTAAAGGAAACGCTGGACCATTTGATGGAATCCCTGGAGACCTTCTTGTAGTTATTGAAGTATTGGAGCATGAAGAATTGCGTCGTGATGGACAAAATGTGCATTATGAAGCATTCATTAATTTTGCAGATGCTGCTTTAGGGGCAACCATCGAAGTTCCGACAATTAAAAGTAGAGCGAGGATTAAGGTTGAGCCAGGTACGCAAAGTGGAAAAATGTTGCGCTTAAAAGGAAAGGGGTTACCAAGCGTCCAAAACTATGGAATGGGAGACCAATTTGTACACATTAATGTATGGACGCCACAAAAACTTTCAAAAGAAGAGCAAGAAATTATCGAAAAGTTAAGGGAAAGTGAAAACTTTCAACCGAATCCAGACGGAAAAGAAAAAGGTTTCTTTCAAAGGGTAAAAGATATGTTTAGTAACTAGTTTTATACTTTGAATGATTTTTAAAAAGTCCCGACAGTAATGTTGGGACTTTTTAATGTTAGAGGTTTTTTAATGTCTATAGTTTTTATACATTTATACAAAAAGTAATCAAATGAATGAGAAGCAAAAAGAATACATGAGAAGGGCAATTGATTTGTCAAAGGAAAGTGTTGCTAACGGGGGAGGGCCTTTCGGAGCAGTAGTTGTAAAAGATGGAAAAATAATTGCGGAAAGCGCAAATAGTGTTACAATTGACAATGATCCTACAGCACATGCAGAAGTGAATGTGATCAGAAAGGCGTGTAAAGCCATCAATTCTTTTGAATTGGTAGGATGTGATATTTACTCTTCGTGTGAACCTTGCCCCATGTGTTTAGGTGCAATTTATTGGTCAAGACTCGATAATCTTTACTTTGCCAATACGAAAAAGGATGCTGCTGACATCGGTTTTGATGATTCCTTTATCTATGATGAAATTAATGTTCCGATAGAAAAAAGACGTGTGAAAACGAGTCAGTTTCTTAGGGATGAAGCTTTGGTAGCATTTCAAGATTGGGAATCTAAAACTGATAAGACAGAGTATTAGCCTTTCTTTTATATTTTTGATTTTTAGTTGTTTACCTTTTGTTTTGTATTACCTTGTTGATTATGAATCGCTTGGTAGAAGTAAAAGTAAGGAAGTAGAAAATTGGAAATACTTTAAAAAAAATTATTTAGTGCATTTTCAAAATCTTATATTTGAGAGTCAAGCTAGTTGTAATAAAGCAGGTTTCTTGATTAAAGATAAATTTATTTACTGACAAGATTATGGAATCAATCGAGAAAAAGAAAAAACCCAGCATGTATGAAAACGTGATGAAACAATTCAATCATGCTGCTGATACAATGAATTTAGATAAGGGGATACGAAAGATTCTTGCTTCTACCAACAGCGAAATTAGTGTACATTTTCCAGTTAAAATGGATGATGGCTCAATTGAAGTTTTTAATGGTTACCGTGTTCAACATAACAATGCGCTAGGACCTTATAAAGGAGGTTTGCGTTTTCATCCTGCAGTGGATATTGACACGGCAAGAGCCTTAGCTATATGGATGACATGGAAAACAGCACTCTCTGGACTTCCTTTTGGTGGAGGGAAAGGAGGAGTAACAATAGATCCTAAAAAGTACTCCATGGGTGAACTTGAACGCATTACACGAAGATTTACCTATGCGTTGGGCGAGAATATTGGACCTGATGTAGATATTCCAGCACCTGATGTCAATACCAATCCACAAATTATGGCGTGGATAGCCGATACTTTTTCTTCTACAAAGTCGCCTTCAACACGTATGTTAAACTTGCATGTTGTAACCGGAAAACCGATTGGCTCTGGAGGTTTAAAAGGAAGAGATCGCGCAACGGGGTACGGTGTTGTCTCGTCGATTAAATATTGGGCGAAATTAAAAGGTGTTAACTTACAAGGAAAGACTTTTGCGGTTCAAGGCTTCGGAAATGTTGGATATTGGGCCTCTCATTTTATGATGGAATTAGGTGCTAAGTTGATCGCCGTGCAAGATGCTAGTGGAACGATTTTTAATGAAGAAGGAATTGATGCCGAAGCTTTGCATAACCATGTTGGAAATCACAATGGAGTAATCAAAGGATTTCCTGATGCTCAAAAAATTGATAATTCAGAATTTTACTATATCAATTGTGATATTCTAATCCCGGCAGCACTGAGTAATCAAATTACCATTGATAATGCAGCTGGAGTAAAAGCAATGCTCATCGCTGAAGGAGCAAATGGTCCTATTGATACAGAAGGAGAAAAGATACTTTTGGAAAGAGGTATTGATATTTTGCCCGACATTTTATGCAATGCGGGTGGTGTTACAGGAAGTTATTATGAATGGTTGCAAAATAAACGCAGTGAAAACTATAACATAGACACTGTTTTAAAAATGATCGATGAAAAGTTAGGTGAAGCATTCGAAAAAACGGTATATAGTGCAAATAAATACAATACGGACTGGAGAACAGGAGCTTATTGTGTAGCTTTGGAAAGAATTCAACAGACATATAAGGAAAGAGGAGTGTTCCCATAAGCAAATGATATGAATAAAATTGGAATTGTAAAAGGAAATGTATGCTCAACAACGGCTATGCCATCACCTGATGATGTAAAGACCATCAGTAAATTTGTTGATGTTTACATTCAGTCTAATGCAGGAATGGAATGTGGATATAGCGATAATGAATACGCTTTGGAAGGATGTTTTATCCGTGACAATAGTGAAGATATTATTGCTTCGGCTGACTTAATTCTTTTCCAAAATCCAATTTCTGAACCGATTCAACCGGAAACAAAGAAAATTATTGTGGCTAATATTGATGTCTTTAAGGACCATGAACAATTGAAGTTGTTTATGCACAAGAATATTGACTTGTACACTTTTGAAGCAATTAATGATGGCACTGGAAACTTTAAAGATAAGTTTGTAAACTTTATTCGTTTTCACATGGGAGACCCAATTCAATCTGAATATATTGCGCTATTTTCAAGGTCAAGAGTGTTGAAAAATGGAGAGGTTGTACACAAAGATTTGCTGGATTAATGCAGCGTCAAAATAGTTAAAAGCGCAATGTTCTTCTGAATGTTGCGCTTTTTGTCTTTTTCTATTTTATTCTTCTTCTTGAACAATCACAAAAATGTCTTCATTGTCTCGCTTGAATAACTTTTGTTCTCGAGCAAATCTTTCCAGTGCTTCGTTATCGTCCAACTGTTCTAAGGTTAACTTGGTTTCAGTAAACTTTTCTAGCAAGTCCACCTTTTCTTGTTCAAGCTTGTTGAGTTTAACTTTTTGTCTAACTACGTTAAAAATATCTACATCATCTAAAAACAAAGTATACAACACAAAGATTGTGAAGGTCAGGATATACTTGTTTTTAAAAACTTTTAACCATTTCATAGACAACAAAGATAAGGAATATTGACAGGTTTATCGATTGAAGCGTGTAGAATTATAAAACGAATGATGTTGATAAGACAATGGGAGATGAATTTTTTCTAACAGAAAAGCCCAGACAAATTTGCCTGGGCTTTTTAAGAAATAATATCAATTGATTATCCCATGAACGGGTATCTGTAATCCGTTGGCGGAACAAATGTTTCTTTAATTGTACGTGCAGAAACCCAACGCAATAGGTTTAGTTTTGCACCAGCTTTATCGTTCGTTCCAGAACCACGAGCACCTCCAAATGGTTGTTGACCTACAACAGCACCTGTTGGTTTGTCGTTGATGTAGAAGTTTCCAGCAGCATTTTCTAATTTACGCAATGCATGGTTAATTGCATAACGATCTTGACTGATAATTGAACCTGTTAACGCATACTCAGAAGTTTCATCCAATAAAGTCAATGTCTCATCAAATTTATTTTCGTCGTAAACATATATTGTAATTACAGGTCCAAAAATCTCTTCAACCATTGTTTTGAACTTAGGGTCTTTTGTTACAATAACAGTAGGGTCAACAAAGTATCCCTCCGATTTGTCGTAAGTACCACCAAGAATGATTTCAGCATCTTTACTTTCTTTTGCGTAATCGATATATGCAGTGATGCTATCAAATGCTTTCTCATTAATTACAGCAGTAACAAAGTTTGTTGTGTCCTCAGGAGATCCAATTTTGAAAGAACTAACTTGTTCAATAACGATTTCTTTAACATCTTCCCATAAGTTACTTGGAATGTATGCACGAGAAGCAGCAGAACATTTTTGACCTTGGAATTCGAATGCGCCACGTGCAATTGCCGTAGCAACTTCAGGGGCTTTAGCTGATGGATGAACCATGATAAAGTCTTTTCCTCCAGTTTCCCCTACGATTCTTGGGTAAGATCTGTATTTTTCAATGTTGTTAGAAATGTTTTTCCAAAGTGTACGGAAAACTCCTGTTGAACCTGTGAAGTGTAGACCCGCAAATTCTTTGTGCTTGAAAACAACATCACTGATGTTTGCTCCTCCTGTTGTTACCATGTTGATAACTCCATCAGGAACTCCAGCTTCTTTAAATACTTCCATTATAACATTAGCAGAATAAATTTGTGATTCTGCAGGTTTCCAAACAATCACGTTTCCTAACATTGCCGGAGCAGATGGAAGGTTGGCAGCAATTGCTGTAAAATTAAATGGAGTAATTGCCAAAACAAACCCTTCTAATGGACGCCACTCTAATCTGTTCCATACGCCTGGTGAAGACTCTGGTTGATCTTCATAGATTTCAGACATGTACTGAACGTTGAAACGGAAAAAGTCGGCCGTTTCACATGCTGCATCAATTTCTGTTTGGTATACGTTTTTCGATTGACCTAACATTGTTGCTGCGTTGATTTTATCACGGTAAGGACCAGCGATTAAGTCTGCTGCTTTTAAGAAAATACTTGCTCTTTCTTCCCATGGAAGGTTAGCCCATTTAGCTTTTGCTTCTAAAGCTGCTTCAATTGCTTGTTCAACATGCTCTTTTTCACCGTAGTTATAGTGACCTAAAACTTTTTGATGGTCGTGAGGTGAAGTTAAAGGTCTTTTGTTTGATGTAGTAACTTCTTTGTTACCTATATACATCGGAACCTCGATTGGTTCCTGATCATTCATTTCTTTATATTTTCCTAATAAGGATTTAACCGCATCCGAATTCGGTTCGTACGAATTAACTGGTTCGTTTACCGCTTTGGGTACTTTGAAGTGTGCATTTGCCATAATTATTCTTTTTTGTTGGTGCAAAAATAGCGATATATCTCTACATTTCAAAGTGTAAAGAAATCACTGTTATTGGAAGGCAAACCAAAGACGGACGAATAGAAAACCCAGATTAAAAAAAATCTGATTTTCATTGGATATTAATGGTGATTTTGTGTGATATAGGCTTAAATTTTATACTTTTGGTTTTCACTACAATTTACTTAGATGAAGAGGATTCAAACTTTATTTTTTCTGTTGTTAATTATTCCATTTGGACAACTTAAAGCCCAAGTAGAAATTGACGGCTACTTACATGATTATGAGACCGCCACTGTTGATGAAAAAATCGCTTTGTTCTTTTTGTTCTCGAGTGAGCTGACGAGTCATTATAATGACAGCATTCTTTACTATGCAAAAGACCTTCAAGAAGAAGGATTGAAAAATAACAGAGAAGATGCGATTGCGCTTGCCAATTGGGGATTGGCACCTTATTTACAAAAAAACTCTTTGTTTGAACAAACTACCAATAAGCTAAACAGCGCCCTGAAATACTACAGTAAAGTAAGAAACGATACAATGGTTTCTTCATGTTATAACATTTTAGGAAATACTTTTTATCTACAAGGAAAGGTGAATCTAGCAGAAGCCTATTATGAAAAATCCGCTAAAATTGTCGAAAATATTGAGGATATTAGACACAGAATGGTTCCGCTCTACAACCTAGCTAGGGTATATGTTCAGCAAGGAAAATATGAAGAAGCAAAGAAAAATCTTGATGTTTACTTTGTTTACCTTAAAGATTATGACTTAGAACTGTCTATGAAAAGTGCTAATGCTTATGGATTGTTGGGGCAACTTTATCTTGACCAACAAAACTACCCCAAAGCAATTGAGAGCTATACCCACAGCATGGAGGTTGGACTTACCGTTGGGAATATGAAAACAGTTGCTAATGGATACACCAATATGGCGATTGTTGAGTTTTATACGGAGAATTATGATCGTTCAGAGCAGTACTTCCGACTCGCTTTGTCTTATCGAATTAAAGACAATAACCTGTTTTATATTTCTGAAGGTTATTACAATTTGGGAGATTATTTTTATGGAATTGGAAAGTTAGATTCAGCTTTAACCAATTACCAGCTTTCAGTTGATGTGGCAAAAGAAGGGAACAACTTATTGTTTCAAAAAGATGGGCTGGTTCAAATCAGTAGTATATACGATTCTTTAAAGAAGCATGAAGAACATGTTTTGGTTTTAAAACAAATAGTTGATATTCAAGAAGAGTTGAGTAAGCAGAGATTTTCCGAGGAGTTTAAAGCGCTAAAAATGAGTTATGAACAGTCTTATAATGAGGCTATAAGTATTGGAGGGATGCGTGAACAAGAACTTGAAACGAAAGTTGGTGCTATTGAATCGGTATTCAATAATTGGCTCGTAATTTCCGTCTTATGTTTTTTGGGGTTCATGACATTTATTTTCTTGCTTAAGAGGTCCAAAAATAAATAAGCGCTTCATTTTTATTTTAAACTAATGTTGATTTACTTTGTTAATAGAGTAAAGAAATAACTTATTATGGCAGAAAAACAAGCAACTTTTGGAGCAGGATGTTTTTGGTGTGTTGAAGCTATCTTTGACGCATTGAATGGAGTAGTAGAGGTTGGACCAGGCTATGCAGGTGGTCACATCAAAAATCCAGCGTACCGAGAAGTGTGTGAGGGAAGAACTGGACATGCTGAAGTGGTTCGAATTGTTTATGATGATACGTTAGTAAGCTTTGAAGAACTACTGGAGGTCTTTTGGTTTGTTCATGATCCTACAACCTTAAACCGTCAAGGTAATGATGTGGGAGAACAGTACCGATCTGTGATTTTTTACCACGATGAAGAGCAAAGAAAACTTGCTGAAGAGTACAAGAGAAAACTTGATGAGTCAAAAGCTTATGAAAACCCAGTAGTAACTGAAATCTCGCCTTTGACAAGTTATTACGATGCTGAACAAGACCACAAGGATTATTACCTTAATAATCCAGAGCAGGGGTATTGCTGTGCAGTGGTTCGACCAAAACTGGAAAGGTTCAAAGCTGCATTTGCTGATCGACTGAAATAATCTAATTGCTTTCCTTCATGACTCCCATAAACATCAATAAGTCATAGGAGAAATGTGCGGCTACGCAAAACCATAAGCCGAAAATTTCATAGGCGAATGACAAAAGAATAATAAAAGGAAAGAGAAGAATTCCGAGGGCGTTCTTTTTTAATGATGTTGGGCTAAAGTAACCATGAACAGCGATAAAAATAAATGAAGTGAGCCAAGGACCAAACCATGTCTGTAGCCCGGCACGGAAAAGTATTTCTTCTCCAAATCCAGCGCAAAATGACATGAATATAATGTCTGCCCAATTGAGCTTTAAATTCTTTAGCATGTTAACTTGATGCAAGGAAAGCTCTTCGAATATGGGCAGTTGTGAAACTGCTATAACAACGAAACCATAGAGGAAACCGAACTCCAAGCCGAGCAGGGTCAAGGGACTGAAAAAATGCTCAAGTTCAAAAACAGAAAGTAAATCTATGTCTTCAAAAATCCATAATAAAGTCAAACCAATTGCAGGAAAAACCAACAAAGTGACGAGGCTTAATAAGTGGAATTGTACTTTAGGACGCATAGATTTGTTACTTTTGCTTAAAAATAATTAAAACCATGAAAGAGTTAATTTTTAATTGGATTAAAACATTTTATTCCATCGATAAATCAGCCCCGATTGAGGAATTATTATCTCATCCAGACTTTGTTAATCATAAATTCTTTTGGATGCTTGCCATGTTGGGAGCACTGATTGTTTTATTTGTTTTAACATGGTATCTTACCAGGATGATTCTGCTCGCAGTTATTAAAACAATTGCCCTAAGAAGCAAAACGAAATTTGATGACCTCTTGGTGGAGAAAAAATTCTTTAAATCAATTGCGCATATTTTACCCCTCTTCTTTTTGGATTACTTTTTCTCCATTACTTTTGTTTCTTATCCGAAAGTACTAGATCTCTCACTCCGTTTGAATGACTTCCTTATTATTTTAGTCATACTCATCAGTGTTCGAAGGTTCTTTAATGCTGTGCGTGTTGTGCTAGAGGATAAACCGTATTTTAAAGATAAACCCATCGGTGCTTACATTCAGACCGTGAAGTTGATCATAACAATTGTGTTTATCATTATTATGTTGTCGGCATTGACAGGCCAATCTCCATTGTTCTTCTTGACTTCTTTGGGAGCGATGACAGCAATTCTATTGTTGATTTTTAAAGATACAATCCTTGGGTTTGTTGGAAGTATCCAAATTTCAGCCAACGATATGTTGCGCATTGGTGATTGGGTTACTATGGAAAAGTATGGGGCAGATGGAGATGTAATTGAAATCAATCTAACTACAGTTAAGGTTCAGAATTTTGACATGACCATCACTACCATACCTACGTATAGTTTTATTTCAGATAGTTTTAAAAACTGGAGAGGAATGGCTAATTCTGGAGGAAGAAGAATTAAACGTTCGCTTAACATCAAGATTGATTCTATAAAATTTGCTGATGACGAATTAATTCATCGACTGTCAAAGGTGAAATTACTTTCCGATTTTATTGTAGAACAACAAAAGGAAGTTGAGCAGTACAATAAAGCCCATGGCTTGGTAGACGAATATCAGTTAAACGCACGTCGTCCAACAAACGTAGGTTTGTTCAGAAACTATGTACAGTATTACCTCGAAAATAATAATGAACTGAATCAAGAAATGTCTTTAATGGTAAGACAGTTACAACCGAGCCCTAAAGGTTTGCCAATAGAATTGTATTGTTTCTCCAAAACCAAAGTTTGGGCAGAATACGAAGTGGTAATGGCAGATATATTTGACCACCTTTTCGCTGTGGTAGAGAGTTTTGAATTGGAAATTCATGCAGAACTTACGGGTTCAGACTTAAGAATGTTAAACCTTAAGCCGTAAGCTTACATTTTTTGAATTACAAAATCTGTTCTACGATTTTTCCGCTTGTTTTCCGCACTTGTGTTTGGAACCTTTGGCTGTTCTTGACCATACCCTTTGGCTTCAAGTCTGTTTTTTGGGACTCCGTATTCAATAAGGAACTGCTTAACACCTTGAGCTCTTCGTTCTGAAAGTTCAAGGTTGCTCTGAGCATTTCCTTCATTATCGGTGTGACCTTGAATCATAACACTGATGCTTTCATTTTCTTTAAGGAAACGTCCAAACTGTTTTAAAATGAATTTCGCACGTTCTGAAAGTTCGTCTGAAGCAGTGTTGTAAAGAATGTCGTTAATGGTGTAAGGTTCCCCAACTTTGATTTCTCTCAACTCCATGTTTTGTGACCTGATGGTTTTACCTTGTGCCAATTCTTCTTTGGTGATGATTTTAGAATCGAATGCATGTCCTTCCTTTTTTACATTGATCATGACATCTTCTTGATCTTCGGTTTTAACAACTGCAGCATACTTTCCATCGTTTCCGTTCACCTTAATTTTGTCAACTTTATCTGAATTAGAATAAGAGATTTCTATTTCTACATCCTCAATAGGTTCGTTACTGTCGGCAGTTAATTCCCCTTTTACTACAACCACTGCTTTTGGACGTGCTTCTTCATATAATTCAAATGAATAAATGTCCCACACTCCTTTTTGACGTGAAGAAAAGAAAGCTTCTTTTCCATCTATCGAAACAAACAAACCTATTTCATCTTCCTCTGTATTGATTGGATACCCAATGTTTTTAGGTTTAGACCAAGTCCCATCTTCGTTTTTACGCATGTAAAATATATCTGTTCCCCCTAAACCTTTTCTATTGTCAGATACACTTGATATGAAATAAAAGGTTTCACTGTCTTGATGGAAGAAAGGACTTTTGTCTTTTCCGCGTGTGTTAATTTCATGAAAAGGTTGGGCTGGTCCCCAAGTTCCGTCAGGCAAACGTTCTGAATAGAAAATATCATCGTTTTGTGTTGTTGGACGATGGGCAGCAAAGTACAAAGTATTTCCATCTGCAGACATTGAAGGTTGACCTTCCCAACCGTCATTGGTATTGATGCCATCACCGAGGTTTTTCAATTCCGACCAGATGTAGTCATTCCCTCCTTCACCCGTTCTTTCATAATAGGTAACATATAAATCACAGTTTCTGTACATTTGTCCCCTAACGCGTTCGTCACGACAAGCGCAAATGATCATTTCCTTATTGTCAACAGATAGAGTTGCAGCACCGTAGCTGTCAAAATACCCATCGTTAAAGGGAGCTTCTAAAGGTCTTCCACCATCAAATAAACTGTTCATGTCTTTGCGTTTCGACCAAGTAAATTCTTCTCGAATATTGGAAACGATATCTCCTTTGGCTGTCCTGTCTACCATTCGGGTGTAAAACATCAATTCGTTATCAGGAGAAATCATAGGGAAATACTCGTTGTTGGAAGTACTAACATTTTTCACTTTGTTGGGAGAGAATGGAACCTCTTTCTCATAAAAAGACTGTTCTTCTTCGTATTTAGCAATAACCTCCGCTACATCCTGTAATCGTTTTTCATGGTCATGCGCAAACTTGTTCATTTCTGAATGATTGTATTGTTGAAACTCTTTGAAGTAACGCATCGCTTCTTTTTCCTTCCCAAAACTATAGTTGATAATTCCTAAGTAATAATAACAGTCGGAATGAAAATCGGTGCATCGATCAATGGTTTGAATAAAAAGCTTTTCTGCCACACGCATATAATTGTCTCCTTGTTTTGGATCTGGATTTCGATTGTATATGTCCATTGCTTTGTTGTAAGCATAGGTTCCAAATTCAAAATATGGAGTAGCATTGTCTGGTTCTGCGTCAATGGCGTCGTTAAATAAAACAGAAGCTTCTCTAGGCTCTAGTTCCTTGGCTTTTTCAATTAGCTTTAAAGTTTTCTTTTTCGGCGGCATACAAGATTCATCCTCTACTTGTGCGAAATTGATGAAAGGGAGAAAGAGGATTAGGGATGTTAAAGTATAGAGTTTATTCATGTTTTGTTTGTAAAAAGATCAATAACGGATTACAGTATAAAATAACGGTATTTATTCGTAAAAGTTACACTTAAAGACAAAAAAAGCGCCATTAAAGAATGACGCTTTTTTGTAGTATAATTTAATTAACTGTGTTAATTATCGAACAACCACTTTTCGACTCTCTAATTTTGATTGTGTTTCAATGTGGATAAAGTAAATTCCTTTTGGTAATTCTACTTGAATGACTTCATTTGGTTGAACGTCTGAAATTGTCTTTACTTTCTGACCTAAACTATTACTGATAAGAATGTTTTTCTCACCAACCCCATTTGTTCTTATATTAACGATTCCTGTACTTGGGTTTGGGAAAATATGAAGAGACAATTCATGTTGATTAGTGCTCAGGCCTGTAGTTTCACCACTATCTTCGTATTCATGAATAACACCTACGGCGTCTAAATCGAATCCCCCTGAAGCAAAAGGAGTAGGGAAAGGGTCATTAATCATGTTGTTTTGAGCATCTTTTGTGCCTTCGCTCCCAAGTGAACCAACTACATCAATGATTTTCACATGAGTGATTTGATTAACATTAAGTCCTTGCTCGTTTTTCAATTCTTCTAAGTCAAATGGAGTTCCAAAACCACTTTTGTATTTCCCCGCCAAATTATATAAATAACTTGCGTCAACAGCTCCAAATCCACCAATTTGTGTGTCGGTTTGTGTTTCTGAATGCGAAGGGAAACGCACGAAATGGATTCCGTCAGAACTAACTTCAACATGTGCCAACTCTAAGAAAGTGTGGGAGAAACCATTTTCGAATACCGCAAAATCAGGCCCATCTCCATTGGTAATCGGAGTGTCAAATGTTAAAATAGCCTCTCCTAAATCACCTAAAGAAACAATCGCATTATTGGATGGTCCAATGGCGTTTTGGGGTTCTCCAGCACTGGCTCTATTGGATCCTCCTGCTACGGCATTGGTGTCACTGATGTTAATATAACCTCTGTTTACTTCAACGCCTGTTGCCCACGATACAAAAATAGAACTGTCTGCCTTGATCGCTGTTGTCCCTGCTTGGTCTGCCGAAGGGGCGTATGATTGCGCCATAGTCAGAGAACTCGTTCCTACTAAAAGAAATGTAAATATTTTATTCATAATGTATGATTGAATTTGGGTTTAAGCCCACATTGATACTATTCGTTAATTGTCCTGATGAATTAAAAAACCTTAAATAACCACTGTTGGTAAAGTTCATTGCATCAAAGCAAATAAGTTGGTTTGATTGATATGGGCTTACACCATACAGTGTGCTAATGTCTTGGTTGTTGATAAAGCTCGGATTCTGCATAGTTTGATCTGAGCAATTGTAAATCGCCACTGCTGAAGAACTTGTGTTATAATCGTAGTGACTGATGTACAATTGATTGTCAATCATCGTTAAACTCGTTCCAGGAATACCTAGGTTGACTACCGACTTATCTACTGTGTTTATCCTTACCACTTCTGAAGGATTAGCTCCGTAATCTCCACGTTTAACAACGTAAACATTGTTGTAATCATCAGCACAAATTGAACCTGGATTAGCTCCAACAACAAAGGTATCCACGACTACTAAGCTACTTAAGTCAATTTCAAATACCGTTGTGTCAGGATTTCCATTGTCTAAACCACCAGAGTTGGCCACAAAAAGTGAATTGTTAGAAATACAAACCCCTTCTGGATTCCTTCCTACTTTTATGCGCTTGGTAATTTGTAATGATGAGGTATCAATCGCACTTACATAACCATCAAAACTTGAAACAAAAACCTTTCCCTGATGTGTTGTAATGTTTCTGGGTTCTTGTGCTTGGCCATTGTAGTTGAAGGGGATTTGCTTAATGCTTTTTAAAGAACTTTTATCAAGGATTTCAACAGTGCTTGAACCGGTAACAGTGATGTAGATCTTATTTCCGTAGAGGATCATGTCATTTCCAGTGTCCCCTAAAGGACGATTGTTGGTGTTGAGAAATAAATTTTGTCTAACATCTTCAGTTTCTAAATCAATCCAAGAAAGCGAACTGTTGTTGAGTTGAAATAGTCCTTCATTCAGAACCAGTATTCCATTCGAATATCCGCCTTCTGGAAGAGGTTCTGCTTCTTCTTTTTTACAAGCAGTAAGGAATACCAAAGCGACAAGGATGTATTTAATTGAATTCATAACTTAATTTTATAAAGTAATTTCTACCCGGCATTACATAGTAACGGATAAAGCTATATGCTGAATTTCCAACATTTTTAATTCCTGCATGCAGTTTTAAACTGTGTTTCTGTTGAATGTTAAATGAATAGTTGGCAGAAACATCAAAAGTGATGTAAGGATCTAATCGGTTACTCTGAATGTTTTCATTCAAACTGTACCTTTCGCCAATGAATAATCCAGCAAGATGTAATCCTATTTTTTTGTAAGTAGCGCTGAAAGTTGCATTACCCGTTAGTGATGGAGTATAAGCAATTTGATGTTTGTAAGTGGGGGCGTTCTCATCACTTATATCAATTGCTTTTTGATAACTTGCTCCAACTTGAAGATTGATTTTCCAATCTTTATTGATGTTGAACTGTGTTGCTAAATGAAGATCTCCACCAAGAATATCGACCTTACCAATGTTTTGAATTGACCAAACAAAGAGGTTTTGAGTTGGAAGCGCCAATATCTTATTCTTTACTTCATTTTTGAATAAATTTCCGTTCACTTGAAAATCAAATCTTTTGATGGTTTTATAGTATTTGAATCCGAGGTCTATTTGAGAAGACTCTTCAGGAGAAAGCGCCTTGTTGCCTACTTGTGAATAATACAATTCATTAAAAGAAGGGGCACGAGAAGAAGGTTTAAACCAGGCAAACAACTGTAAGTTTGAAAAAAGTTTGTCAGATGTAAAAAGCGCCAGTTGCGGATGGAACTTATGGTAATCATTGCGGTGGTCTTGAATACTGTTTTTGTCGAGGAAAGATTGGTTGAAAACACTCACTTCTGCAGATAGGTATTTCATTTGATACTTCACTTTTAACATGGCTGTATTAGTGAGACGTGTCGGATTCCCTAAGTCGCGTGAACTCATGAGAACATCGTAAGCCATATCATTTCCTGCATGAAAAATGAAGTCTTTGAACTGATAACGAAGATGTATTCCTCCAATAGTGGAGTGGGTAGTGTATTGGTTGTCAATAAATCCTTCCTTATTTAAAAAGGTAGGGTCATGATAGTGTAAAAAACGATGGGCGTATTGTCCAAATGCTTTTAAACTGAATTTTTTTGAAAGCAAACTGTAATTTATTCCTGCGCTTGAATTGTTGGTTTTAAGGCTTTCCTGTGCCATGTCGTTATAATAAATAACAGCACCTGGTAGTTCTTGATCTATTCCACTGGTTTTGGCTGATAATTTTAGAACATGGTGAGTTGAGTTATGGCGCCATTTATAACCTCCTCCAAGGGAGAAGTGATAATCATTTAAACTGTTATTTCTTCTATAAGTCGTTTTTACTTCATTCCCGTAATGGAGTTGATAAGGGTAATTCCCTTCGTAGGTCCGTAAACTTCCAGTTAAACTTAAAAAAGATTTTTGACCTCCATTTTTGAGTGCAATAAAAGCTTCTTTTTGACCAAAACTACCTATGATTACACTACTGCGTATAGAAAGTAAATGTGGAGAGAACTTTTGGTCGAAAGTCTTTAAGTGAATTGCGCTGCCTTTAATTAAACTAGAAACTGGAACCAGCGCATTTGCATTTTGATGGCTGACTTTAACTTCTTGGAGATTGTTGGGTTGAATATTCCCAAGGTTACTTTGACCATTTTGAGGGTCATTGATAGGAACTCCGTCGATCACAAGCTGGGTGTGTTCACCTCCTAATCCACGATGAGAAAGCGTTTTCATTCCACCGATTCCACCATAGTTTTTAATGGTTACTCCGTTTACATATTGTAACAAAGTGCCTAAATCATGTGGTGCCAGTTGTTGAATGTCTTTTTTAGACAATGTTGTGTGTTGGTCTACCTTTAGGTGATTTCCTTTGATGGTAACTTCTTCAAATAATGTTGTGTCTTGCTGACTCCAAATAAATAAAGGAACAAAAAGCAGCATGAAGGATAGACCGACATGTTTAAAACTGCTATTTGTTCCTTTATTCAACAAAACAGTTCTTATTGAATGATTAGTTTTTTAGGTGCGCTTGTTGGTTCTGAAATATTCTTTACAAAGTAAATACCTATTCCTAACCCAGATACATCTATTGAAGTCAATTCATTTACCTCAAAATCCATTACGATTTCACCATTCACATTGTAGATGGCATAAGAACCAGTGTCTCCTTTGATGTTCAATGTTTGTTGCGTTGGATTTGGATACATTGCAAAAGTCGTTATTTCTTCTTGTGCTACACCTGTTGTGTTTTTGTAAATGAAATCATCCATTGCAAAATATAGTGGAGTGTTGATCCCCCAATCTCCAACATCTGAAGAATGAAAATCAAATGTTAAGTAGCTTACACCTGTTAAAGTTGAAAGATCTACATTTGTCCAAGCATCAACAATATAATCTTCTGTATTATCTGCAAATCTATAATCAGCTAGATAAAAGTCTACAGAGTCTACTAGTGCATCGCTACCATCATGTCCATAAATACGAACGAAGAAAAAGTCTTCTCCTTCAGTTCCGTCAGGAGATCCGTCAGCTCCATTTGGGCTTCCGAATTGTTTTGCAAATTGATCACCATCTTTCATTGAGAAATAGACGTAAGTAGTATTTGACAACTGTACACTGATTAGGTCGGCGTGTGTACCCGGTAAATAAAGGGTGTCACCATTTGTATAAACAGCATAATTCTCAGAACTATTTACACCAACTCCAGGAATAGCGCTGTACTGGTTAGCAAAACCAGCAGTTGTATTGTCTGTAATGTTAGAATATGAAAATCCGCTCCAAGAACTCCATTCGGTATTGTATGCATTACCGAAGGTAACACCACCTGATGTAAATTCACCTGCTTCATCACTACCATTGTAGTAAGACTCTGCAGAAGGGAGGGTTAAATCTTCAAAATCAACAGTTGTTTGCGCTTTTAGAGTTGTAACAGCAAGTAGCGCACTTGCTAAAAAGTAAAATTTCTTCATTTTTAAAGGTTTTAAATGAATTAAACAATTAATAAAATGAAGACATCAAATAGGCTGAAAAAGCCTTAAAGATTAGAAATATCGATACTGCATTTTTTTTATGCCGTATGGTGATAAGTCCGACTTTATTCTGAAGTCTCCTTAAACATGTTTTAGACAAGTCTTCTGACTTACTTTTTTATTCTTTTCTGCCTTCCCAACCATCAGGTGACGGGTCAGTGGCTTATAGAAAAGAACTTATAAAGCATACAGCTGCAGATACAGTTCTTGATTCTCACAAGATTCCTTTCGTATGATTTTCACATACCTTCTAAAACGTAGTACAAAATTAGGGGGATTTTTGGATATTACAAACAAATCATTAAAACTAAAAAAAAAAGGACGCCCTTGATTTTAAGAGACATCCTTTTTTTTAATGATATATGAGTACAATAATTACTTATCTCATGATTTTCTTTCTGCTCAGTACTTCTTTGTTAGCGTTGGTAAATACCAAGAAAGAAATCCCTTTACTTGCATTCGCAATTGTATTTTCACCCTTGGATATTTGATGAGAGGAAGTCAATTGCCCAGCATCGTTGTAGATGCTCAATTGCCCTTCTGTCTCTGTATGGATCAATAAGCTTTCAGGGTTTACTTTTACCATGAAGAGATCAAAATCTTCTGTTGCAATAGCATTTGTTCCATCTAATTCACCGGTGATCTTCAAATAAATAATCCCCATTGTCATTGACGGATTACTGATTTTCATTTCGTCTAAAACCAAACCTGTTTCATTATTAAACGAAACCACCGCCTTGTTAGGTGTTCCTGTTGCATCTGAAATAATACTATTCATTGCTTCATTACCGTTTGGTCCGCTAATGTCCATATTGAATGAAATAGAATTGGGCTGAGAAAAATGAAGCTCTACTTTTATGTTTGTATAAGCTGATGTGTTCGAAATACTAAGAATCCCTTCGTCATTGGTCTGGATATTTACTTTGTCTGTACCAACTATCGAGAACGGATCGTTAGTTGTCCAGTCCTCAACGACAAATTCATTATTGGCTCCGTCTTGTTCCAGTATTGTTGTTTGTCCTGTTACTGCACCAAGTGAAAATAGTGTTGATAGTGCTGCTACCGTAATGTTAAGTAGATTGTGTTTCATAAATTTTAATGTTAAAAGTTCGGTACTAAAATAGTTCTTTTTCAGTTATTTTATGACTTTTTACATTTTTTATTGCCCAAGCACATCTAAACCTTTTTAAATTTGTTGCATTCCTCTAAGGAGAAACAACGCTCACTAATTGTTATAAATATGAATAAAAAATCTTCTCTATTCACCTTGTTTTATGGGGTGTTATTGTTTGTCGGACTATCTTCATGTAAGGCAGAAACCAAAAAAGAGTTCGCAGAAGTGGGAAGTCTCATCAGTAAAGACACCGTGGAAATTGAATTTGCTGAAGCGTTTCAAATTGTTTATCACAATAATTTTACTGAAATACTAATTCTGGATCCTACAACAAAGGAGGTCATTCAAAATTATAAAATCGGTAAAGAAGAGCAGGGTTTGTATAATTCATTCACCCACAATATTGAACGTGTAGTTGCTATGTCGACAACTCAAATTGGAATGATGAGAAAATTAGCAGTAGACGATAAAGTATGCGGGGTGTCTGGGTTTAAATACCTCTGTCATCCGATGAGTCAAGCTAATGTTGTTGAGGTTGGTGATATGGGATCTGCAGATGCCGAGTCTTTTATGTCGGCAAACCCAGATGTGGTTCTTTACTCTGGATTCAACTTACATGCTCCAATTCTAAGTAAGTTAGAGCAAGCGAACTTAAAGACTTTTCTTATCTACGAATGGAAAGAAACTCATCCTTTAGGAAGGGCAGAATGGATTAAGGTGTTTGGAGTTTTGTTTCAGAAAGAACAGGAGGCCAATTCAATTTATGATGAAATCAAAAAACAGTATTTTGATATTCAGGAAAAGTTAAGTCAAGAAGAAAAAGGGGCTAGTGCTTTTTCTGGAACTTATTATGGAGATGTTTTTAATGTACCCGCTGGTGATAGTTATATGGCTCAACTGTTTAAAGATGCCAACATCAATTATATTTATTCTGAAACTAGTGGTACAGGGAGTTTAATGTTGTCGCTTGAAAGATTGATCACCGACAATAAAGACACTGAAGTGTGGTTGAATCCGAGTGCTTCAACAAAAACTGAACTGCTCAATCAAAGTGAAAAGTTTGAATTGATGAAGGCCGTTAAAACGGGTAAAATTTATTCTTATACCCAAAAAACCAATTGCTTTTGGGAAAACTCACCAATAGAACCGCACAAGGTGTTGGAAGATCTAGGGAAGATATTTCACCCTTTATTGTTTGAGAATAGAACCTTAAATTACTATTCTCTTGTGACTGACGAGTAGTTGAAGAAACAGATCGTTTAAGGTGTTTTTAAACCGCTATTGACTCACAAGCTTTCGTCATTTTAAAATATAATTTATCAAACTAAGGTTTTTTTGCTTGGGCTTGATAACTTTGCCCTGCGATGCAGACAGTCAATAAAACATATTGGAAAACAAGTAGCTTATTATTTTTAGCGCTTCTACTGTTGGTTTTGTATGATTTAACCTTGGGAAGTTATACAGTGTCTTTAAAAGACTTGTTTAACGGTTTGTTTAATTATGATGCAACATCTACCCATGAAGTTACGGTACGTATATTTCGATTTCCACGTGTGATTACAGCAGTGCTGGCGGGAGCAGCCTTGTCGATATCAGGACTTTTAATGCAGACCTTATTCCAAAATCCGCTGGCTGGGCCATACGTGTTAGGAATCAATTCAGGTGCCTCTTTACTGGTCGCTTTGAGTACAATGTCATCTTTCCATATTGTTGGAAGCGACGTCGGCTTGGTGACTTCAGCAATGGTTGGAGCGTTTGGTGCTGGGGTATTTATCTTGTTCAGTTCTTTGTACGTTAAAAATAAAGTCTCTTTATTGCTCATAGGAATAATGTTTGGAAGTTTTACAGGGGCATTGGTGAATGTCGTTCAGGCTTATGCTGATCCCAACAACCTAAAAGCTTTTATGCTTTGGAGTTTTGGGTCTTTGCAAGGTGTTGAATATAATCAATTGAGTACTTTGAGTTTTGTTGTACTCTTGGGAATTGCGCTCTCCATGTTATTGGTTAAACCCCTTAATTTATTATTGCTTGGAGATAAAAGCGCTTCTCTACTGGGAATCAATGTGAAGAAAGTTAGGGTTCTAATTGTACTTGCAACAGCAATTCTCACTGGAGTAATTACAGCGTTTTGTGGGCCTATAGCTTTTGTTGGTTTAGTGGTTCCAAATATGGTGAAGCTGATTTATAAAACGACCAACCATTATCATTTGATGATTGGAAGTGTTCTGGGTGGGGCTTTACTTATTGTTATTTGTGACATCGCAATGCAATTGTTGATGCCTTACCTTAATTTGCCTTTGAACGCACTTACCGCTTTAATCGGTGCACCAGTAGTCATGTGGATAATAATGCGAAAATTCTAATGCTGAAGTTTGAAGGTTTACATATCGGATTTAAAGGTGGAAAGCGGAAGCCTTCAAGAGTTCTTTTTACTACTGAAGATTTAAGTTTTCAACCGGGAGATTTTGTTGCTGTAATTGGACCAAACGGTTCAGGAAAAACAACATTATTCAATTCCATTTTATCTGAACAGAAAATTATAAGCGGTGAAATTTATCATAAGAACGTTAATTGGAACAGCATCACCCGCGAAGATAAAGTGAAAGTAATGAGCTTTGTTCCTTCAAAATTTAATGGGGTAGACCACCTTAATGTTTATGATTTGATCGCTATGGGAAGAGCTCCTTATACCAATATGTTGAATCAGTTAACGGAGAAAGATCATGCTGTCGTAAAAAGGGTGATATCACAATTAGGTCTAGATTCTTTTGTAAGTAAAAATACTTTGCTTTTAAGTGATGGAGAACGTCAAGTTGCCATGATTGGTAAAGCGCTTGCCCAAGAGACTGACATCATGATTTTGGATGAACCTACTGCCTTTCTTGATTACAACAACCGCAGAAAAGTACTTCAATTGCTAAAGGAAATCGCTACTAAAAATGAACAGCTCGTTTTTATTTCCTCCCATGATTTAGAATTGTGTTTCGAATATTGCAATAGAGTAGTAGCAATTGATTCTAAAAATAAAATACTGTTAGATTTTACCGCTCCTTTTGATAAGGATGAGGTGATCAAGAAAGTGTTTTAAGTGTTTAGAGGATGGATTTACCGCTTTTTCAACCGAGTTGTTTTTTTTTTCAGATTGTTGGATAAAATAGAATTCACCTTTTGTTTTATACTCACAATATTCCTAATATCTTTGTACCAGTTAAAAAGAGAAGGAAATGAAATACAATTTAAGCGAGGTGAACGAGCTCATCAGAGACCGAAGAACAATTTATCCTGAGTTTTTTAGTGATCGTAAAGTGCACAAAGAGCAAATAGAGTTGTTGTTAAACAATGCAATTTGGGCCCCTACGCACGGAATGACTCAGCCATGGAGATTTAAAGTTTTTATGGATGAAGGGAAAACCCGCTTAGGTGAATTCATGCGAGATTTGTATATCAAATATACACCAGCAGAAGAGGTGCATGAAATCAAATTGGCAAGAAACACGACTCGTCCTGCTAAAGCATCAGCGGTAATCGCTATTTGCATGGAAAGACAAGCTTCTGAAAAAATTCCAGAAATCGAAGAGATTGCAGCAGTGGCTTGTGCGGTTCAAAATATGCATTTAACAGCAACAGCGTATGGCTTGGGAGGTTTTTGGTCGACTCCAAAATTAGTGTATACCGACGATATGAAGGATTTTTTAGATATTGGCGAGAAAGACCGTTGTCTAGGATTGTTTTATATCGGTTATCCAGGAGAAGATTGGCCAAAAGGTCAGCGTAAACCCATTGAATATGTAACAGAATGGATACAAAAGTAGAGAATATTGTCGATTTAGGATTGGTGAATTACGTTCGCCACCCTTCAGATCCAAACTACATTGTGTTTAGATTTGCCGATAAGAATCGAGCGGATGATTTTGAAGAATCCCTCAAAGAGCAAAAGATTTGGTTTGAACGAGCAGTTGAGGAAACACGTGGAAAAAACTATACGCTTTTTGGAATACACAACAGGGATTTTTCTAAGGTTGAAAAAATCAATTATGCCGTAGAAGGAAGAAATAGAAACTTTATTATTGGCAATAAAATTTTAAGGTGGTCGTTAGTAGTTTTCTCCTTAGGAGTTATGGTTCTGGCAGTCGTGGGTTATTGTTCAAGTCCTACTTTAGAGGAAAAACTAAATGAAATGCAGCAAATACAAGAATAATCTTGAGAAAATATATCCTTTTATTCATCCTTTTTTTGGTTGGGCTTACATTTACCAACGCTCAATCCTATAGGTCCAAACCGGAAAACTTTTTCGGTTTACAGTTTAAACCATTGATCCCATTTGGACTGGTAGGGGATAAACCTTTTACCATAAAGGAAGGGAACTTCGAATCTACTATTTCACCAACGTTTGGTTATTCTTATGGTGGTGTTGTTCGAATTGGGTTAACAGAATTATTGGCCTTAGAAACAGGATTGAATTACAACCGTAGAAATTATAGAGCTGATCACGAAGTCCCAGATTCAAACCTTGTTGGGAGCGATAACTTAGGTTATGTGAGCTTTGAAATCCCTTTAAATTTTCTCGTTTATGTTAAACTAGGACAACAAATGTACATGAATGTAAGTGGTGGGGCATCGGTTAATTATAATCCTTCGAATATTCGTTCTCATATTAATCCCGGAGGCGGGAAGGACTTGTTTATCTTTGAAGGTAGACGGTTATCTTTTTTTGACTTTAATGCGAATGCAGATGTAGGATTTGAGTACAGAACAGAAAAAAGCGGGACGTTTTATCTAGGAATGTCCGCTCGAATCCCTTTTAAACCAACTTTAGCTGTTGCCTCAGAATACCGTTATGGTACCCATAGTCTAGTCGCTTATGGATTAATCGATGGAGCAACATTCTCTTTAAACCTTAAGTACTTCTTCTTTAATAATAAAGTAAAGAAAGGACCACAGTTTCAAGGTGGGCCGATAGAGCAGTAAGAATATAGTAAAAAAAAATAGACCGCTAATTAAAACGGCCTATTTCATAAACTTTATTCAAAAGAAGTTGAGTCTATTTGTTTAGTACAACTTTCTTAATGGTGCTATTTTCTTTGTTTTGAACTTCTACGTAATAAATTCCATTGGAGTAATTGCTTAAATTGAAGGATACTTTCTTTTGATCGAATGGAGAGTAAATTCTATATTTAATTCTATTGCCTAAAATGTCATAAATAAATACATCATAAGTTTCGTTCTGCAAACCACTTTCAACTGAAATGGTGAACTCAGAATTTGTTGGATTCGGATAAATATTGAAATCTATCACGCTTTTCTTATTGTCTGCAAGACTAGATGTGCTACAATCTAGAACTTGTAAAGCATAAGAATGAGTGTCTTCTCCATTATTGTCTGTTACGGTTAATTCTACAGTGTAATAACCGCTTTCGGCATAACAGATTGATTCACTTGGGTTCTCAGCTGTACTGAATTGTCCATTTCCGAAATCCCAGTTAAAAGTAGGGTCTGAACCATATACACTATTGCTTTCGAAAGTTATACAACTGTCCATGCAAATAACATTAGAGCTGAGACAGTTAATTTCAGCTACTGGGTTTTCTAAAGTATCACAATTTATAACTTCGAAAGGAATAGATATGCCGCCATTAATGATACATCCATTACTTGAAGTTACTTCGGTTAATTCTAGGTTAAAAATACCTATAGAGTCTGTTGCAATGATTATACTTTCAAAACCATTATTATTATATTGATTGCCATAAAGTGAGTAGGTGTAATTATCAGTTGGACCAACAAACCAATTAGCTCCTGCTTCAAATATTATAGTGTCACCAAGACATACTGTTAATGAATCGCTGTTTAAAAACAAGTAAGGACTACCAGACTCAACCATTGTAGGGCTGTTGCATTCAAAAACACTCCCGTCTAGGTGGGTTACTGTTGCAGAATAATAAGGAGGAACGGAAGCGACTGTTGTCGAAATATGAGACGGATTCATTACATCTGAAAAGTTTCCAGATCCTGCATAAGAGTATGAATAAGTGTTTGATCCTGGTACCGCGACCAATTCAAAGTCGACGATCATTCCTTCACAGATTATTCCTCCTGAAAAATCATTGAGATTGCAGCTTCTACTTTCTATTGTGATTTCGTCACAAAAAAATCCATCATTGTTACAGAAGGCGGTTCCAGATGTACAGTTTGTTGATATATTAGAGTCGCAGAAGTTGCCTTTGCATCCCCAGAAATCGTCGCCCCACTTGTATGCGACTGTACTATCGGCACACAAATTATCGAGAGAATCTAAGTGGTAGTTTGGCACATCTTCATAATGAATAGTATAAGGATTTGATCCTGAAAAAGGATAGCCTCCCGAGATATTCAAATTTAGTTTTCCATCGCACCCTCCAGTATCTCCTTTAGTTGTTCTTAGTAGTGAAGCAGGTAGATTGAACACTGAGGCGTCAGGAATCGTAGTGTAAGTAATAGTTGGATTTATTGGATCAATAAAAATGTCTGCGTCAAATTGATAGTCTGGAAAACCAGCCACCTGAGCCAACAATGTCACAGCAACAGTTGACCCCAAATTAAAGTTGGTTTCAATAGCCGCTCCGCTAAAAGGTACAGAACTACCATTGATTGATAAGGAATAAGTTACATTCGCAGGGTCTACAAAAGTTTGATAATAGCCCTCTCCTGGAGCAGTCATTGTAGGAACTGTTTCTTGCCTGATACATGTTCTGACCTCAATTGATGTCTGCGCAGGATCCCAATGGGTTTTTAATTTAATATAACTGTGAATCCACCGATTGGGATTTGATTGGCTCCAAGCTAGGGAGGTAATAAAAGCAATTGATAATAAAATGAGTAAACGTTTCATGAGTAGTATTTATTTAGTTGTTTAAAAAGACAACGCAGAGCAAGCTTTATGAGTTGCCTTAACGTTTATTAAACCTTCAAATTACACACTTTTCTGAACACACTCGAGCAAGCGAAAGATTGCAGTTAAAAGAAGGGTGGCGTTTAAATATAACTTATACCACCACTTGCTCCTCAACCAATTCAGCAAACATCAACCCATCTTTGTCAATAGATAAATACTTCACTGTTTGAAGTTTGTTCTCCAGACTTTCATCGTATGGATGTTTAACTTTTATGTAGTTTTCAGTAAAACCATTGATGTATCCATTATCGTTCTGACTTTCCCAAAGCACAGTTCCAGTTTTACCCACCTGAGACTCATAAAAAGCGCGTTTCTTTTTCTCTGATAAAATACGCAGCATTTTACTTCTTTCTTTTCTGACATGCATTGGAACCACATCTCCCATTTTGTTGGCAGTTGTATTTGCTCTTTCAGAATAGGTGAAAACATGCAAATAAGAAATATTCAATTCATTTAAGTAGTTGTATGTTTCCATAAAAGCCTCTTCTGTTTCTCCAGGGAAACCAACAATAACGTCAACGCCAATACAAGCGTCTGGAGCTATACTTTTAATTTGCTCAACACGATTGGTATAAGTAGCGCTTAAATATTTACGACGCATTTTCTTTAAAAGTTCATCAGATCCAGATTGTAAAGGAATGTGGAAATGAGGAACAAAGTGCGCTGAATCTTTTAAGCAAAAATCGATGATTTCATTGCTGAGCAAGTTGGGTTCAATGGAAGAAATTCTAAAACGTTCAATTCCCTCAACCTTATCTAATTCTTTAATAAGTTCAAAAAAGTTCTCGTCTCCACCTTGACCAAAGTCACCAATGTTAACTCCAGTTAGAACAATTTCTTTTATTTCTGTTGCTGCTACTTTATTTGCTTCTATAACCGTTTCAGCAATTGTTGCGTTTCTACTTTTTCCACGAGCCAATGGGATTGTACAGAAAGTACAAAAGTAATCGCATCCATCTTGTATTTTTAAGAATGACCTTGTTCGATCTCCATAAGAAAATGAAGGTTTAAAATCTTGTACTTCTTTGATTTTACCATATTCAACAGTAACACCTTCTGTGTCCAAACTGTTTTCGATATGATTGACAATGTCAAATTTTTCGTTGGCACCCAAAACCATGTTCACGCCATAGATGTTGGCAATCTCTTCAGGTTTTAATTGAGCATAACAACCGATAATAACGATGTAGCTATCTGGATTGACTTTTTTTGCTTTTTTTACTAATTGAACACATTTTTTATCTGCATTTTCAGTGACAGAACATGTGTTGATTACAAAAATGTCTGGCGTATCATCAAAATCTACTTTTGCATACCCCGCATCTTCAAAGCTTCGCGCAATAGTGCTGGTCTCCGAAAAGTTTAGTTTGCACCCTAATGTATAAAACGCTACCTTTTTATATTGTATCATAATAATACCAACTTAAATGTTTTAATGCCAATGACGTCTTAGCATAAAGAATATTTCCGACCCTAAACCTTTTAGGAAGTTTAAAAAGAAGTCTGATTTTATGATGACGTCAATTAACTTATTATCGGTAAATCCACAAAATTAATCAAAAGAATTCAAAACAGAATAAACTTAGCAAGCTAAGCCCTTCAATTCTTACAACAATAACCGTTAAATTCAATTGAACCTTCGTTATTCATGTCCTTAAATCCCTTCATTTGGTTGGCTAAACTTCAAAAAATACATTTTAGTCTAAGCGCATATTTCTTAATATTGTTTAACACAATTTATGGAATTTCATCGTATGCAACATCTTCATTAAAACAAATATTATGGGGAAATTTATTCTTTTATTCGCAATCCTTCTCTGTTCAATAACAATTAATGCCCAAGAAACAGGGAGCCTATTATTGAAGTGCAAAGTAAAACAAAGCTTTCAACCCATAGAAGGATTGAAAGTAGAGGTTTTTCAAGACACTTTGTGTAGGGAAGGTATCACGCAAACGGATGGAAAAGTGCTTTTCAAAGATTTGAAATCAGGCTTGGCAAAAATTATATTCTTGTTTGAAAATCATGTTGAAGAGCAAGAGGTTTTTATCCAAGTGAATCAGTTGTTCCAATACACCGTGTTGTTAGATTCTTCAAACTTGAAACTTCAACAACTAAGCGCAAGTCATTTTCAGAATTCAATTGACGGTAAGTCAGGAATGAATTTGATAAACCAAACTAAAATTCAGCCAGTTCATAATGTTATAGGTGCAACTAATTCATCTGTGCAACAATTTGATGAGGTGATGATTGTTGCTTATAACATGCCTTTGATAAACACAGACTATGGCGCACAATCACAGATAATCACCAGAGAGGATATTGCGAAAACACCTGTAAGATCAAGCACTAAGATGGCAACAACTCTTGGAGGAGTGTATTTTGACGAAGACGAAGCGGCATTGAGTTTCCGAGGAGCAAGAGAAAATGCAAATCACTATTTTGTAGATGGGGTTAAAATACTTGGATCCTCTCAATTACCAAAATCATATATCGGTGAAATTACTGTTTTTAATGGATCTATTCCTGCGAATTACGGAGATGTGACAGGTGGTGTAATTAGCATTGAATCCAAGTCGATTCAAATGAAACGCGTTTCGGACTACAAGACTCAATCTTTATCTTCTGTTTCTGGGAGTTTTTTAGACTTTGATTTACATGGAACAGAAACGTTCAATTATGATGAGTTCCTACCTATCTACGAAAATGAGTTCTTGTCAACTTTAAATCATCCAAACGCTACATTCGGCTTAGACGTTGATCAGGCAGCTTGGGAATATCTGAAGTATTCAGTAAAAACGGGCAAGACCATTCAGCGTGATGCGATAAAACTGGAAGAGATGATTAATGCATTTCAATACAAAAATGTAGTGGTTCCAGAAAGTGAATTGTTTAATGTCGAACTCTCAAGATCCGAATGCAGTTGGAATAATACTAACGAACTTGTGACAATTCATTTGAAAGCAAAAGAATTCCCCATTGATAGTATTAGAAAGCCGCACAATTTTGTTTTTCTATTGGATGTGTCTGGTTCTATGAATTCTAGTAATCGTCTTCCTTTAATCGTAGAAGGACTTTACAATTTTGTAGATGACTTGAAACCCAATGATCGAGTTGCTATCGTTACGTATTCGGGACAAAGCGGTGTTGTTCTTGAGTCAACAAGTTGTGAGAATAAAAAAGTTATTTTAAATGCTCTGTCGAGTTTAACGGCCGGAGGTAGCACAAACGGCATTGGAGGAATACAAGAAGCTTACCATCAGGCTGAATTGAATTTTGATCCTGCTTTTAATAACAGAATAATACTCGCCACAGATGGAGATTTTAACGTTGGAATCAATAGTCCAGGTGATTTAGAGAACTATATTGCCGAAAAACGAGGTCAAGGAATTTATTTAACGGCATTGGGTGTAGGTATGGGGAATTACAAGAGCAGTACATTGGAGACTTTGGCTAAAAGAGGAGATGGAAATCATTTCTACATTCAATTCTTAGAAGATTTGGATGATGTTTTGAGTAATACAGGTAATTTAATTAACTTAGCAAGTGACGTAAAACTAAATGTTGAGTTTAATCCAAGACTCGTTTCTAACTACCGTTTAATAGGTTATGAAAATAGGCTCCTAAAACCCGAAGATTTTACAGATGATAGTAAAGATGGTGGCGAGTTAGGGTATGGACATTATGTAACTGCTGTTTTCGAAATAGAAAAAGGAGAAGCGACTTCGGTTGATAATCATTTTGTTAAGCAAAGACCGAGATTTGGGACTTCACAACTTGCTCATGTCAAATTGCGCTACAAGCCGTTCGAAGATTCAATTAGTGTTCAGAGAGACTACCAACTTTTCAATAATCAACCCAAGGAGGACATTGAATTACTTAAACTTGTTATTGCTTTAGGGTTGGAGTTGCGTGATTCCGCTTTTAAAGGTGATTTGACGAAAGATGTATTGCTATTACAAGCTAAAAACTTTGTGGCAAGAACGGAAAGAGAGGTGGAGTTGAAAAAACTAATACTTAAACTCTATGATCACGATTAATTTTTTTAAGCGATAAACTATAATTCATTCTTAATTCCGCAAGTCAATGGTTTACGGGTTTTTTTGACTATGTCTAATATTAACTTGAGTTATTTATCATTGAAGGCAGTTACCTTCTTTCTGTAATTGACTTTTTGAGTTTTATACCTTAATATATAGACTAGACTTTTTTATCGACCTTACAGAGCTTGTTTTTATTTGAAAAACTTTCATTTTTTTTCATCATGTAACAAATAGGTTTTTAGCACGTTAGGCAAAGTTAGATTTGCCCTTCAAAAAAAAGAATAGAAAAAGGCTT
>NZ_JBLWVE010000007.1:0-159388 GCF_048268645.1 Brumimicrobium sp.
ATGACGCAGATCTAAGAACGCGGATTTTTACGGATTTTTTTGAACCGCAGAGTCCGCCAAGATTTCGCAGAGGGCGCTGAGGGTGTAGAGGGTAAAGTACCTATTTAGGGAAGAACATTTTATAGGTTCAACTTTAAAAAATTAAACAATTTTATCATAAGTTTGTTGAAATTCAACAGATAAAAACAAACAATATGAAGCTCATTTACACAACTTTACTTGTTTCGATGATAATAATTTCTTGCAGCGATCTTAATTCAACAACGAATCAAAAGCAACTTAACGATGATCCAAAAAGTACGGATACACTACCACCAGTTGAAACTGAAGAAGCCAACACAGATTTCAAACCTGCTTTTGAAGGCCAAACAAGAGTTGCTGGAGTTAAAACTACAAGTCCTTACACCACAGAAGTGATTACAGAAGAGTTAAATAAACCATGGGGAATTGCAGAGCTTCCTGACGGACGCCTACTCATCACTGAAAAAGAAGGAGTAATGCGCATCGTGAATACAGAAAGCGGTGAAGTAAGTGAAGCCATTTCAGGGATTCCTGCAGTGGACAGTAGGGCGCAAGGAGGATTGTTAGGATTGACTATAGACCCTGATTTCGCATCAAATCGCATGGTGTATTGGGCATTTACCGAACAAGTCAAAGAAGGAAATCACACAGCAATAGCCAAAGGAGAACTTTCTGAGGATGAAAAGACCATTCAAAACGCAAAGGTTATTTACAGAGCGAGTCCAAGCTATGATGGAATTCGTCATTATGGTGGACGTGTAATTTTTGATAAGGAAGGAAATTTATTTGCAAGCATAGGTGAAAGATCAGACAAAGAGCCACGTGTTCAAGCGCAACATTTAAATTCTTCATTTGGAAAAATCATTCGCATTACAACAGATGGAAAACCCGTTGCTGGAAATCCTTTCGAAGGTCAGCCAGATGCACGTCCGGAAATTTACACCTATGGTCACCGTAACCCCCAAGGTTTAGCATTTCATCCAGAAACAGGTGAATTATGGAGCAACGAATTTGGTCCACGAGGAGGAGATGAATTAAACCTTATAAAACCTGGAAAAAATTATGGTTGGCCGGTAATTACATACGGAATAGAATATGCCGGAGGGAAAATTGGAGAGCCTGTGCTTCAACAAAAAGAAGGCATGGAACAGCCGGTTTATTATTGGGACCCTGTGCTTTCTCCAAGCGGAATGACCTTTTACAAAGGAGATAAGATTCCAGAATGGGAAAACAACTTATTCTTGTGTGGATTAAACAGTAATCACATCGCTAGAATCGTTTTGGAAAACAACAAAGTTGTTGGAGAAGAAAGGATATTGGTCAAAGATGATGAGCGATTTAGAGATATTATCCAAGGGAAGAATGGAGCTTTGTATGTGGTAACAGATGAAGGGAAATTGTATTCAATTACGAATTAGACAATTACGAATTAGTCAATTACGAATTACGAATGGTTCAATTACGAATTATGGAATTACGAATTGTTCGGGATGATGAATTTTATTGAATAAATGGGTGGTATCGTTATATTTTTTTGTAGTTTCAATAGCCAACTATAAAAACCTAAATCATGAAAGACAATATCATTCAGACAAAAAGTTATGCTTTTTCTTTAAAAATCATCAACCTTTATAAACATTTACAAGACGATAAAAAAGAATATGTTCTGAGTAAACAGATTTTACGTTGTGGGACATCAATTGGAGCAAATATCGAAGAAGCAATTGGAGGTCAATCTAGGAAAGACTTTTTTGCCAAACTTACTATTTCATATAAAGAAGCTCGGGAAACGAAATACTGGATTAGACTTTTACGAGATGCACAATATATAGAACCGACTATTAGTCAAGAATTATTATATGATATTGAGGAGATTTTAAGGATTATTGGTAGTATTCAAAAAACAATTAGAAAAAGTTAGACGATTACGAGATAGACAATTACGAATTAGTCAATTACGAATTACGAATTAGACAATTACGAACGGCTTTAGCCCTCAACGAAGTTAATTAGTCAATTACGAATTACGAATTAGGGAATTACGAATTGGGGAGTTACGAATTGTTTGGGAGGATGATTTTTATTGAATAAATGGGTGGTATTGTTATATTTTTTTGTAGTTTCAATAGCCAACTATAAAAACCTAAAGAAAGACAATATCATTCAGACAAAAAGTTATGCTTTTTCTTTAAAAATCATCAACCTTTATAAACATTTACAAGACGATAAAAAAGAATATGATCAAAAACATTACAGTTCTAATATTTACATTTTCTTTTTTAACGCTTTACGGTCAAAAACCAGACAGTATTTCCAAAGTTCAAGAAGTTGAATTCGAAGCTGTAGAAATCATTGCTTATTTCAACAAGCAAAAGATCTTAGGTCTTACCTCTTCGGCACAATCAATTTCTGCTGAACAAATCGAGAGTCAACAGACCACAACCTTATTGCCCGCTTTGAATACAGTCCCTGGAATCCGCATGGAAGAACGTTCTCCAGGAAGTTACCGATTAGCTATGCGTGGCAGTTTGATTCGTTCTCCTTTTGGTATTCGAAATACGAAAATTTACATGGATGAATTTCCATTGACAGATGCAGGAGGAAACACTTATCTCAACTTAATCGATCCCGCTTCGATTGCTTCAATTCATGTCACCAAAGGTCCTGACGGATCACTTTATGGTGCAAATTCTGGTGGAGTCATAAGGATTCAACCGAAAGGATTCGATGTTACTGAAAACAAAGGATCTCTTTTACTCAACGGAGGCTCTTTTGGATTGTTTCAGGAACAGTTTTCTATTCAACGCAAAGTAAATGAAAAATATGCCTTTTCTGTGGATCAATCTTTTACGCGTTCTGATGGATACAGAGAAAATTCTGGATTGAATAAAAAAACCATTCAGACTGCTCATCAATGGAAGTATTCAAAAAAGAATGAATTGAGAATTTTGGCTTTGTATAGTGATTTACATTATCAAACTCCTGGCGGATTAACTGAAAGTCAGATGGAAAAAGACCCCACTATGGCACGTCCAGCAGGTGGACCTAATCCTTCGGCGAGTGAACAAAAAGCAGGGATTTACAACAAAACCTTTTTTGGTGGAGTTGCACATGAAGCCAATATCACAAGTAAATTCAGTCACACCTTAAGCGTTTTTGGTTCCTATACTGACTTTAAAAATCCGTTCATCACCAACTATGAATTTCGAAAAGAAAAAAACTTAGGACTTCGAGCTTATCTATCCTACAAAGACACCATTCAAAAGCAAGTCACTTGGCAAATGCAACTCGGGTTTGAAGGTCAAAAAGGTTGGTCAAGTATTGAAAACTATGACAACAACCAAGGGACACCTGGAAATCCGCAAGCCTTTGATGAACTAGATAATTTACAAGGAAGTTTCTTTTATCGCGCCATGATTAAGCTATACAAACGCTGGACAATAGAAGCTTCTTTGGGATTGAATCAGGCAAAAATCAATTACAACTCCCTTTATCCAGTGACTACAAATCCATCAGGAGAAATTAATTTCGGCAATATATTCATGCCAAGAGTGGCTACATCTTATGTCATTAATAAAAACTTTGCCGTGCGAGCATTAGTCGCTAAAGGATATTCTCCACCGACCATTGCTGAGGTACGTTCTTCCGACAACACCATCAACACCAATTTAAATCCAGAGACCGGAATAAACTATGAAATTGGGATGCGTTGGGAAAGTTCAAACAGAAGGATTACTACAGATTTAAGCGCCTACAATTACGACATGAATAACGGAATTGTTAGACAATTGAACGAAGATGGTGCTGAATATTTTGTAAATGCAGGTGAAATCAATCAAAAAGGAATAGAATCTTCCGTTGAAGCTAAGCTTCTTCCATACAAGGCTAAAAGCTTTTTTAAAAGTCTTAATTTCCAAACTGCTTTCACCTTCAACCATTACCGATTTGGGAATTACATGGTAAAAGACAATGATTTCTCAGAGAACAAAGTTACTGCTGTGCCAAATCACGTGTGGTCCAATAGCTTAAGCTTTGAACTCCCTTATACATTCAAATTAAACATCTTACACAATTACACTTCTTCTATGCCTTTGAACGATGCCAATACGGTTTTTGCAAAAGCTTTTAATTTGGTGCAAATCAAAGGTACATGGACGTGGAATATCTCGCCAATAATTCAACTTCAGTTGTTTGCAGGGGTGGACAATTTGCTCAACGAAAAATACAGTTTAGGGAACGATATCAATGCTTATGGGAAGCGCTATTTTAATCCTGCTGCTGTAAGAAACTATTATGGCGGAGTGAAAATTGAATTTTAAACTTGTTCGTGGTAATTCGAATTTCATCTTCTTCTTTTGAGAACAGCAATTGATCAATCTGCTAAATTTAAACCTCTCTTTCAAAAAAGAGTTCAATCAAATGACTATATTTATAATTCACTAAAATTTAAATTATGAAACTATTAAAGCTAAGTGCTTTGCTATTGGTCACTACTTTGTTTTTTTCTTGTGGAGGAGTGAATGAAAATCAAATCGTTGGAGATTGGAATTTAACAGGATTCACAAGTGATGGTGAAAACATTGAACTTACGGAATGTGATAAACAAACCATCTGGAGTTTTAGTCTGGGGGCTGGTGGAGATTTGATTGATGGAACAGCGGTTAAAAAATTGGATGGAAAAGCACCTGACCATTGCGAATTCTATGATTTTGATGCACAATGGATGCTGACAGACGGAAAGTTATTTATTTCAAACTGTAGAATTGGAGGTATGGGAGGAGCATCTTTAGCAGGAGTAATGACAATTCTAGAACTCTCTGAATCTAAAATGGTTCTAAAATCTTTAGATAAAGAAATCACCCTAGAAAAGTAATCCAAAACGTCATTTACTGGTCATGACTATTTGTTATGGTTCCAACACAAAAATTGGGATCATAACAAATATAAAATTGAACATTTTCCCCACCCCTAATTCCGAAATTCAATTTTAAAACTTCGTAATTATTTGCCTATCTTTACCTCTACCAAACATCATTTTTTAAATGTCACATTTCTCCATTTTCCATACCCTCAAAATCATCGATTTATCCACCGTTTTAGCTGGACCATCTATCGGTTCCTTTTTTGCAGAATTAGGTGCTCAGGTCATAAAGGTTGAAAACTCGGTTTATCCTGATATTACGCGATCTTGGAAATTGCCCAATGAGGACAAAAACAGTACTGTTTCCGCGTATTTCTCGAGCATCAACTACAAGAAAAGCTATCAACGACTCAACCTCAAAGAGGAAAATCAACGTAAAAAACTCTTTGAAATGCTAAAGGATGCAGACCTCATTCTGATGAACTTCAAATTGGGCGACCAAGAAAAGTTAAAAATTAGCGATGCACAATTACATTCCATCAACCCACAATTGATCATTGGAAAAATCAATGGTTTTGGAACAACAAGTGACCGCGTAGCCTATGATTTGATTTTACAAGCAGAGTCAGGCATCATGTCCATGAATGGAACGCCAGAAAGTGGTCCTGTAAAAATGCCCATTGCTTTGATTGATGTTTTAGCAGCACATCATTTGAAAGAAGGACTCTTAATTGAACTCTTTGCAAAAAAAGGAAATCCAAATTACAAAGGCAAAAGCATCAGTGTTTCATTATACGATGCGGCAGTAAGCTCATTGGTGAATCAAGCATCAAATTATTTAATGAACAATTATGTTCCTCAACGCATAGGTTCTTTGCATCCGAATATTGCGCCTTACGGTGAGCTTTTCACCACTTCAGACCAAAGAACAATCACTTTTGCCATTGGAAGCAACCGACACTTTGAACAACTTTGTGATTTTTTAAAACTATCTGAGCTTGCCAAGGACCAACGTTTTTCTTCGGTGCAACTACGGGTAAAAAACAGAGTTCAATTGTTTGAATTACTCAAAGAAAAAGTCCTTCACTTTCCTGCGGATGACATTTTAGAATATATGCATGCTCACTTTGTTCCTTGCGGAGAAGTAAAAGATTTGGCTGCAGTATTCAATTCAAAAATGGCACAAGACCTAGTGAGAACAGAGGTTATTGAAGGTGTGGAAACAAAAAGAGTAACAGGAATAGCATTTAGGGTAGACAAATAGAAGAACAAAAAAGGTGCAGCTTTTTTTTAGCCACACCTCATAATTTTATAGGAATTCAAACTTATTTCACAAAGTCTTTTACCTCTTCAAGCAATTGCGTATTTCGAACTGCTCCTAATATTCTTTTTTCTACTTTGCCTTCCCCATTAATCAACATCATTGTTGGATATGCACGAACTTGATATTTTTTTGCGATGTTTGGTCCTTCTCCTTTCTCCATATCAATTTTAATATTGATAAAGTTCTCGTTGAATACCTCTCCTACTTTTTCGTCTTTAAATGTTGTTCTGTCCATCATTTTACATGGTCCACACCAAACAGCATAAGCATCAAGGAAAATCAATTTATTTTCTTCTTTCGCTTTTTGAATGGCCTCATCAAAGGTGAGATTTTCAAATTTAATTCCTGGTTCATCGGTATTTGCAGGCGCCCAAATAAAGGACGAAGTAAGCAGAGCTACAACAATTGTGATTATACTAAGATATTTCATATTCGTTTATTTATTATGCTAAAGTTACAATTCTAGATTTAAAATCAGCATATTTGAATTAATATTAAAGAAAGAGAATCAAATTTCGTGCCTCTTAAATTAAACGCATGCGCATTCAAACATTAGACAGTTCAACAGAAATTGCTCAAGAAACTCAAGACTTTTTAACCGTGTGGAACGATGACAGTCAATCGATTATACAGTTAAGCTCTGGTTCAACAGGACCACCAAAAGCCATTGAAATTCCGAAATGGAAAATGAAGACATCCGCACAAATGACAGGAGACTTCCTTAACTTATCAAGCTGTGAATCAGCGCTTCTATGCATGTCTACAAATTATATAGGCGGAAAAATGATGGTCGTTCGATCACAGCTTTTTGACCTCACGCTTTATGTAACAAATGTTACAAGTAATCCACTGGCAAACCTAAACCAACCGATTGATTTTGTAGCAATGGTTCCATTACAAGTGGAAGAAGCTTTACAAAAAAATCCAGAAAAACTAAATCTAATCAAACATTTAATCATTGGTGGTGCGCCAGTTTCAGATGAACTTGTCGAACAAATACAGAACTATTCTTGTCATGCCTATTCTACTTTTGGAATGACGGAAACCGTTTCTCACATTGCTTTAAAGAACTTAAAAGAAAAATCGGCACCATATCGTGCTATTGGAAACACCAAGCTAAGCACCATAGATGATTGTTTGGTCATTGACAATACAGACTTGCAGATCTATAATTTAAAAACAACAGACATTGTTGAATTAATTGATGAAAAAAGTTTCCATTGGTTAGGAAGAGCAGATTTTGTAATCAACTCAGGTGGAGTAAAAATTCATCCAGAGGAGGTGGAACGAAAAATAAAAAACAGAATTAAATCAACAGATTTCATCATCAGCTCTTTACCAGATCAAAAACTAGGCAACAAGGTTATATTCATAGGTGAAAAACACTTAGATAGAACCGAGTTAAAAGCAGAGATAGAACAAGAATTAAGCAAGTATGAACGTCCAAAGGCATACTTTTTTATATCTTCGTTAAAAAGAACAGCATCGGGAAAGATAGACCGAATTCAAACTACTGCAGAAATTCAATGAGTTTAAGATCATACTTTAAAATATTAGGGATATCGCCCACAAAGAATGAAGCGCTCATTAAGAAAGCTTACAGAAAGAAAGCTTTAAAATATCATCCTGACAGGAACCCCACTGCAGCTGCAAAAGATAAGTTTATTGAGGTTACCGAAGCTTATGAAAACATTCTTGAGGCATTAGAACGAGGAATAGATCCTAACAGCACGTCTCAAAACAGGACAACTTATCGCCAGACTTCAACTCAAAGAACAAGAACCCGACAAAAAACAGCAAGCGAAATACGTGAAGAAAGAATTAAAAAAGCACGTATGCGTTATGAGCAAAACAAAAGAAGAGAAGCTGAAGAAAACGATGCTTATTTTCGTACATTAACCAATGGAAAATGGTGGAAACGCTTCAAAAGGGTGATGTATGTGAGCACTTTAATCTCGCTTTTAATGACACTGGATATGCTTTATTTCCCTGCGGTAACCGAAGTAAGTCAAATCGTAAAAGTAAATACTTCTTCAAGATATTCTGGAGCTAATAAGCATTCAACTTCTCCAGTAAAATTTGAGAATGGACAAAAAGCTTGGCTTTCTCAAAAATTCATAGAAATGTCAAAATATGAATACCTTTATTTAGAAAAGACTCCACTATTTAAAGACATCAAATATGTAAAAGTATGGCAATTTGATCGGTGGGTTTATTATACACCAGACTACAGTCTCCCCAGTACATTTCCACTCATTCCTTTTGTGTTGCTATTTCCTCTACTCACCTATTTCATTAAAAGCAAAACCTTTACATTTACACTATTTTTCCATTTAAGCATGTATGCTATACCATTATTTTTGTTTGTTGTGATGTTCTCCAACGACCGATGGATACACTTATTGACATTTGGCTTGATTTAAACACCTTATTTTTCGTTAAATAAACTCTTTATTCAAAACCTTCCATAATTCATTCATAGGCAACCCCATAACATTATAAAAACAACCTTCTATCTTTTCTACACCTATCATTCCAATCCACTCTTGGATTCCGTATGCCCCGGCTTTATCATAAGGTTGATATTTACTCACGTAATACTCTATTTCATCTGCTGTTAATTCTTTAAAAAACACTTTCGTTCGAACTGCGAAAGAATATTTCTTCTGAGGAGAATATAAATGAACTCCAGTTACAACTTCGTTGATTGACCCTGACAAACGTTCCAACATTTCAACGGCAGCTTCATGGTTTTTTGGCTTTTCTAAAATTTGATTATTGTGAATGACCACTGTGTCAGAAGTCAATAAAACCTCATCACTTAAAATCGAGTTTCTAAGTGGTTCAGCTTTTAACTCTGCAAGATAAATGGGTACATCAAAATGAGAAAGTTCCTTAGGAAAAACCTCATTCACTTCTTTCTTTCGAATTTCACAACGTACGCCAAGTTGTTCGATCAATTGTTTCCTCCGTGGAGAAGCAGAACCTAAAATTATTTTTTTGGAGAACATAATGTGGATTTAATTCAGCAATTGTACAACCCAAAATAAGGGCAAAAGCATACCGAAAATGATGGTTAGCTTTATCCCTAAGTTGGCCGTTTTTAAGTTTCTATCGGTAATTGGATTTAAGAGTATTACCAATGTGAAAATAGCGAAAAGAGCACTTAAGAATAGTGGAGCCAATGCCATTCCTTCGATATATCCTGTTTGCCAAAACCATACGATAGGAATCGATAAAGCCATGTTTATTAAAACAAATCCCACTGCTATAGACCTTGACTTCTTCACTCCGTAGACGATTGGAATGGTTCGGGCTTTGATAATCAGGTCCCCTTTAACATCCTGCATATCTTTGATAATTTCGCGTGTTAAATTCAACACAAAAGCAAAAACACCTAAGGTTATACCTAGGTAGACTGGGAAAAACTGATATCCCTTCAAATGAAAAGGGTAAGCCGAATCCAAAGTCACTGTTTTAAAAAAGTCTTGATAGTAGATTCCAACCAAAACAGGAACCAATCCCGTCAATAATGCAATCACTACATTCCCAATTACAAGCGTTCTTTTCAGTTGCATTGAATAGAACCACAATAAATTAATAGACAAGAGGTGAATAAATACATACCAAAAAGTTTCTAGCACCAATCCAAGGTGAATTGCCATTCCAAAAGCAACAAAATTGAGTATCCAATGAAAAACAATTGCCCATCTTCTTTTGATGTGTTTGGTAATGACTAATCGATCAGGTCTATTGACCCTATCAGCTCGAACGTCAAAATAATCATTGATTATGTTTCCTGCAGCTGCAATAAAGACCGTTGAAATGACCAATAAAAAAAAGTTAAAGGTTTGAATCAACAATAAACCCTCGTTGGATTCTGCATAAACAAGATCCAGATATCCGCCGACACTGTACATTGTTACAGCGATAATCAGCAAGTTGACGGGACGAATTAACCTTAAAAAGTGAATCATTTTACAATTCTATATTCAGTACGTCTATTCTCTTGATGAGCCTTTTCTTTGGCTTCTTCAGTCGTTAATTTAGCAATTTCTTCATCCGTGTTCATAGGATTTTCTTCCCCATAACCTTTGTAGCTTAGTCGTTCTGCTTCAACACCCTTATTGACTATGAAATCGTAAACTGCTTTTGCCCTATCTTCAGATAACTTTTGATTGGCGCGATTGTCTCCACGTGTATCCGTGTGTCCTCCAATTTCAATTTTAATACTGTTGTTTTCCTTCAAGAAAGACTCTAGTTTATTCAACTCGACATAAGACTCTTTTCTTAAGGTTGATTTTCCTAGATCGAAAAAGACATTTGCCAAAAGAATGGGTTGTTCATCAGTAATCGGCACTAAGGGCACATCCATACGAACAGCTTCATCGCTTTCAATCATATTAAAGTTTTTAGAAAAGAAAGAATACCCTGGAAAAGAGACGTTTAAAGCATATTCTTTTTTCGTTGGGAGTGCGACCAAGAATTCTCCCGTAATTGGATCCGCTTCCGAAGCAATAACTTCCTTTCCTGAAGACAAATCAATCAACTCAAACTTTCCTTTCAAAGGTTTCTTTGTTATTGCATCATACACCAAACCTTCAAAATAAGTCGTTTTCACCGGTCTAAGCTCTTCTGGCATTTCAAAGTAGTAGATATCTAGACTTCCTTCTCCTCCAGCTCTATCGGAAGCAAAGAAAGCAATTTCTCCATCCGGTCCAACCAGTAATGAATTCTCATTGCTCTCTGTATTGATTGGATACCCCAAATTAACTGGATCTCCCCAATTTCCTAAAGGATCTTTTCTTGACATGTAAATATCAGTTCCACCTAAGCCTATATGTCCATTCGAAGCAAAATATAATGTTTGTCCATCTGGGTGAATCATCACCGAAGACTCCATGCGTTCTGTATTGATATTATTGGGCAGTGGAACAGCTTTACCCCATGTTCCATCCGCTTGTTTCTCACTAACGTAGATATCACTTCTTTGTATTCTTTGTTGTCCCACACGGCGGATAAAGTACAATGTTTTCCCATCTGCTGAAAGCGAAGGTTGAGACTCCCAAGTAAACGTATTTACATTTCCAGGAAGGTTCACCGGGTTAGTCCATCGGTCACCGATACGCTCAGTCACAAACAAATCACAACTTCCTTTCCCTTCTCTGTTCGGGCCGTAATTACGTCCTGTTTCATCTGCACACGCAACAAAAATCAATGTTCTACCATCTGCTGAAATTGTTGGTGCACCTTCGTTTTGTTCGGTATTGATATTGGGTGGCATTGGATAAGCCTTAGCCCAAACATTTCCTTCGGTCAAATGAGAAACAAAAAAGTCTTCCTGCCCTCTTGGACTTCCATCATTATTTGGAATTTCTCTAGTAAACAATAAGGTTTTACCATCAACAGTAATCGTAGGAAAATATTCAGGGTATTGCGTATTGATTCCTTTTCCAATATTAATAGGTTGAATATTTAAAGGGTTTTTCCTTGCTTCGAGTGAGAATTCTGCGCTTGTTCTTAGGTATTCAGCAGCGTGAATCATCTGATCAGAAATTCTACGGTCGTTGCTGTTCAAGATATAATCAAAATACTTTATTGCGTCTTGAAATTCATTATTCCTCATTTGAAGTTCTCCAATATCGAGGTATAACTGTCCATTCAGATTCGCCGAAGGTCGTATTTCTAGGGCTCTTTTATAATGATGAACAGCTTCTTTGCTCTTCCCTGAAAGTCGGTAAAACTCTCCTATCATTTGATGTGCTTCAAGGAAGTTTTCATCTTTCTTTAAAGCTTTTTGCAGATAGTCAATTCCGGTTTCAAAATCTGGTCGACCTGTTCTTAAGTCTACATTTTTTTGAGGAGCTTCTCTTCCTTGTTCAAAGAGTTTAATTGCTTTTTTACTTTTCGTACTGTATCCCATTTGGGCAGTTGCACAACTATTGAATAGCAAAGCAAAAAGGGTAAATAAAAGACCAATATTTTTTATCATAGTTCTAGGGTATATTCATGTATTTATGGGTCTGTAAAGAAATTTTCCATTTCGGATTTTCTTTTACATAATCAATGATTAAAGGCAACATTTGTGCCTCTTTCGACCACTCAGGCTGTAAATACAACAAACAATCAGCGTTAGCTTTGGCCGCATGTTCTTCAGCCCACTTAAAATCATGCTTGTTGAAGATCACTACTTTGAGTTCATTCGCTTTCTCATAGGCTTCTTCCACAGGAGCTTTAAACTTCTTTGGGGAGAAACAATACCAATCTACTTTGGCATCTAAAGGATAACATCCTGAAGTCTCAATGGCAACTTCTATTCCTTGTTCTTGTAGTGCAGAAACAAGAGTTTCTATTGGATACATTGCAGGTTCACCTCCTGTGATCACTACAAAATCAGTGGCTGTATCATTTACACCTTTAAGTAAAGTTTCTAAAGAAGTATCGGGATGATCTCCTGCCTCCCAACTTTCTTTTACATCGCACCACACACAACCAACATCGCACCCTCCTGTTCGAATAAAATAAGCAGCTCTTCCAGAATAATGTCCTTCCCCTTGAATGGTGTAAAAAGACTCCATCACTGGCCATGATGTACGTTTAGATTCAATAATTTCTTCCATTACTTCAAATGTAATGAAAACCTTTTAAATAATTAGAATCGACCTTAATGATGAGTTATGAATTATGAACGATGAATGGGCTTATTTGTCAGAGATGAATGTTTTTACCATTTATAATTCATCGCATTTCATTCATAATTACCAAATAATATTCTTATCTTAATTGGAATAACCATCTTAAAATCATCGTATCATGAAAAAATCCAATGAAAATGTTTTGCTTTCAAAATCTTTATTATTTGCAATTAGAATCGTCAAACTATACAAGTATTTATCTACTGATAAACGAGAGTACGTTTTGAGTAAACAGCTTTTACGAAGTGGAACGGCCGTAGGAGCTTTGATAAGAGAGGCTCAAAATGCAGAAAGCAAAAAGGACTTTATCCATAAATTAGCGATTGCTCAAAAAGAATGCGATGAAACAAGTTATTGGTTTGAGTTATTAAAAGAAACTGAATACATAAATCAAAATCAATTTGAAAGTGTAAATCAAAATGCTGTGGAGTTATTAAAAATGATTAAAAGCTCTATTTTAACAATTAAGCAGAAGCTTTGATATAACGATAATTACAGAGAACCTTGGTTTGTTGCGAATGATGAATTGTACAATATTCATAATTCATCGTTCATAATTCATCATTATTTTCAGTTCATCAAAGTAATGTACCAATCTTGTTTCAATCGTGCGTACTCTTCCTGAAATGCCTCAAGCTGTTCTTGGGCTTCCTTTTCGTTTTGATGAGAGCGATTCTTTAATTCCAAATATGCTTTTTTAATCAAGGCCACAATGTTTGAGCCCAGTAGAAACTCCCCTGTTTTGGGATTGATATCGTAGGTTTGATAAATCACTTCAATGCGCTTTTTATCCTCTTCAGAGTGAACGCTATGCGGTTCGTTGCGTGTAATCCTTTCGTAAATCGGTAATAGTTTAGCGCTCAATTCTACAAAATGGCGCATCACATAAACAGCCGAATTTAATGATCTGATGTTTTTTGCTTCCATAATGATTGCTTTCTAATATAACGCAAGAATCCTTGTCATGGTTGGCTTTTAGCTCATTCTATTTCTTTATTCAACGGTAAACCACTGAAGTACAAACGTATTTATTCATCTAAAAACAAAAAAATCCCCAAGATTGCTCAAGGGGACTCTAAAAACTATTGTGAATTTAATTCAGCAAGGCGTTAAAATGCCCTACCCACTCGTTGGCCAACTGGATTTCTCCACTTAACATACGGTCTTTATCTTCATCAAAAAGCAAGAAAGAAGCCAATTGATCCTTTTTATTTTTTGGATAAAACTCAATTTTCAAACTATGGGTTACCCTGTCTTTTTCACCATGGTAATCTACCTCACGAACTTCTCTATTGACCTTGCAAATATTGAAGTCTGATAAATTTAAGTGCCAAGTGTCAAAAACACCTTCTTCTACTTCAGAAAAATAAGCGATTCTATTCTTTTGATCTAGACCTAACGCCAAATGAGCAACAGACTCAACTTTATCCAATTGAAAGTTATTTTTGTTGGCATACTCTTTTAAATTCTTGACTAAACCTCTTTCTGTACTTTTGCTTTTTCGGTACATAATAACAAAAGGTAAAATAACTGCAACAACGGAGATTACTCCGATTAAAACATTTCCGATTTCCATTTCTATAATTTTTTTAAGCCAATCATTATTGGCGATATTTCATATTCATTCAACGCTAAACTGTTCTAGCATACATAATGAGAGCCTAATAAAACGCTCCTAACTCCCTGTTACGGAATTAAGTTCTACCAGAAATTATGGAAAGGAAAAATGATGTCGACCGACCGAAACTTTAACCGTAAAGACTCCGTTTCTTTGAAGTAGTTGACTGCCCGTTGAATAAGCAGTTCTGACAATGATTGTGCAGCAAATTGTGCTTTGTCATTCGTTAAATCAAATACAGGAGCAGCATGAACTACTGAAACATTATGACCTTCGGTACTGATCGATTGAGGAAAAAGAATTTTTGATAAGGCTGTAAAATGAGCGCGTTCCTCTTGATTATGGTGGGTAGTTTTTTGTTCAAACGATGGAATGTTGATGTTACTGAATACTGAAAAACAGTAAACAGCAAAACAGAGCGTTAAAAATATATTTTTAAATATCGTTTTCACAAGGTAAAGATAAATCAAAAAGAGCATAAAAGAATTTATTTTATGAATATTTATCTAATTAAATCCGGATATTCTTTCATTAATATTTACCTTACAAGTCACAGTAAAACAATGATTAAAATGAACACATCGGAATTATTCAACCTAAAAGGGAAAACAGCCATTGTTACGGGAGGCGCAAACGGTATTGGAAAAGCAACTGCATTAATCTTAGCCAAGCATGGTGCAAATATTTCTATTGGAGATTTCAATTTGGAAGATGCAAAAAAAACAGCGAAAGAAATTGAAGAGTTAGGCGTAAAAGCCATTGCCATTGAATGTAATGTTCTAAAGGACGAAGATTTGGTAAACCTCATCGACAAAACGGTTGAAGAACTAGGCGGAATTCAAATTCTTATCAACAACGCTGGAGGTGGCGGAGGTGGACGTGAAAATCCATTCAAGATATCAGTGGATGACATTCGCCGAGATTATGAATTAAACGTTTTTAGTGGCTGGAGATTGTGTCAACTGGCTGTTCCCCACATGAAAAAATCAGGCTATGGTTCTATTGTTTTCACCACTTCAATGTCAAGTGTAAACAAAAGTCCAAACATGAGTGGATATGGAGGTTCAAAAGCTGCGGTTAACCACACAGTTGCCAATTTAGCACACGACTTTGGACCCGAAGTTAGAATTAACGCCGTTGGTCCTGGAGCTACCAGAACAGCAGCATTAGAAAGCGTATTGACACCTGAAATTGAACAAGCGATGTTGAAAAACACACCAATAAAACGATTAGGAACAGTTGATGACATCGCTGGGGCAATGCTCTATTTTGCCTCTCCTATTTCTGAATGGGTCAGTGGACAAACTATTTTTGTAAATGGCGGAGGTGAGCAAGTTTTGGAGTAAAAAACGGAGAGATTTTTAATTCTTTAACATAAAACCCTATAACGGTCTGACTTATGCCGCCCCCTTATTTAGACTCATTCAAAATACCTTAATCATGGTATTGCTAAATCTCCACTCCTACCCTATTTTTGTGGTATGGAAAGCACGAGTATTACCAAATTAAAAAAAGGAGCAAGCGGAATTATTACTGAGGTTAAATACAGTAAAGTCTCTCAGCGACTTATTGAAATGGGCTTAACACCAGGAACTCCATTCAAGATCCGTTCTATTTCTCCTTTTGGAGATTCAATTGCCATTCGGTTAAATGACTTCGCAGTAAGCTTAAGATTGTCAGACGCATTAAACATTATGGTGCGTTCGAAGTAAAGGTAGCCTCTTAAAATATTTCGTCCCATTTTTATTGACCACTTGTCAATTACGCTTAAAAAACTAATTTTATATGTGTAAAGCACAAGACAATGAACAAATATTCAATTTCAATACTCCTTCTTTTTCTATTAACAGTTAGCGAAAAGGTTATTAGCCAGAAAAGAGATAGTTCGATTCATTACCCTACCAATCACTACACTCTTCTTTCTGTAGGTTTAACCCATTCTACCTATCGTGATTTTGCGACCTCTCCATTATTTTATAGTGGACTGGGTCTAGACCTAAATGCTGCTTGGTTAAAAAGGGCTGACAAAAAAGAGGGGATTTTCGAAATCGGATTAGGTATTAGTGCTCATTCACCAAGGGTTCCCCAAAGCAGTTACATTCAACCTGGTGGACTGTCTGGTTTTGCTCATCTCAGGTTGTTTTATCAAAGACTTTGGAAAATCGATGCCCTTTCCAATGCTAAAAACAACACTAAAATTGGCGGCGCTATAATCATTACCCAGAATGTGCGTGGAAATCCTGCCTTACAAAATAACGCTATGGGTCTAGAGAATTTCACCAACTTAATGGCTTCAGCACAATGGACGCGTGACATTTCAAGAACAGAAGAAAAGCAAGTTAACCTTTGGCTTTTCAAACCGACCTTTAAACCCGTAAAACGAGACTTGAGATTTCTTATGAATGTGGGTGTGCTCAATTTTAATTATCGTCCTGGATATGCCTACACTTACGACAGTGAAATCAACGGTACGGAAACAGGTCCTGTAGCTTGGGCATTCTCCAATTACAAATGGTCTTTGAATGGATTTAGACTGAAAACACAGTTGGAATACATTAAATATTTACCTAACGGAAACGCCAGAAGTTTATCCTATGTTTGGGAAGCCGCCCATGCTCCGGGAAAACACGAAGCTTTTCAAATGGCCAGTCACCGCATTCAATACACCATTCATTTTCATACTAAACAAAGATAAATCATGAAATATTTATTCATCTTACTTTCCCTATTCTTACTTTTTTCGTGTGAAAAAATACTTTTTAAAAAAGATTTAGGCTCCGTAGATCCGCTAGAAAACTTTGATTATTTATGGAATGAAGTGGACCAAAAATACAGTTATTTCGAACTGAAGAACATCAATTGGAATCAAATCAGGTCGACCTACCGCCCAATGCTCAATGAAAACTCAAGCGAAGAAGATCTCTTTACGGTGCTCGCTGCAATGCTCAATGAACTTAAGGACGATCACACCAATTTAATTACTCCCTTCAACGTTTCTTCATATAATGTTGCGGCAACAGGTCCAAAAAATTATAGGCACCGAACAATTCAAGACCATTACATTCCTAATCCTTGGAGAACAGGTGCATTGACCCATGACTTTTTAAGCAACGAAGAAGTTGGTTATATCCGTTACAGTAGTTTCATGTCAACCATTGGAAACGCACAAATGGATCTCATTTTAAATCGCTATAAAGACACCAAAGGAATTGTTTTAGATTTACGCGAAAATGGAGGTGGAAGTATTTTCAACGTTCCTCTACTTCTTGGACGATTCATTGAATCAAAAACTCTAGTTGGGTATAGCATCACACGGAATGGACCTGGGCACAACGAATTTGGAGAACAAGAAGAATTCTACATCACACCACACGAAGGAGTGCGCTACACCAAGCCTGTTATTGTCCTGATTGACAAAGGTTCCTACAGTGCTACAACGTTTTTTGCAGTGGCCACAAAAGCATTTCCCAACATTACTTTAATGGGCGATGCCACAGGAGGAGGTGGAGGACTTCCCAATGGAGGACAACTCCCCAATGGTTGGAATTACCGCTTTAGCATCAGCCAATTGTTGGATGTTAACGGTAACAACTACGCCGAAAATGGAGTCCCTGCAGACATCAACGTTGCATTCGATTGGTCAGACCTAAGCAAAGATGAAATTTTAGAACAAGCAATTGATGAGATAGTGAATTAGGGAATGGGGGAATAAAAAAAAATGCCCCGAAGAAAGTCGAGGCAGCTTAAATGTTTTCACAACGGAAAAATCAGTAGTATCAATTTCCACCGTACTGTGAATCATCACATAAAAGTATCAATTTAGTTCATGCTTGTCTGTTTTTAATGGTATTCATGCTTCTTCCTTCGTCAGAGGTGAAATCAATTCACAACGGTTTGGCTATGGTGCGTGTCCCGCATGGCATGCACTATAGCTTTTGTTATTGTGTGTCGTTTTATCAATAGTCCCAACTTTTATATTCTTCATTTTTGTTTTTCATATCTTCATAGAGCCAAACCATTCTGTCTAAATACCAGCTTTTTCCTAGATAAGCCAATGCGATTCCAAAGCACGCTCCCCATATTGAATATTCAACTGTTGCCCAAATAGCTAATGCCATTCCTGATGAAGAGACAAGATTTAATATTTTGTGGATAGGCTTGTCATGAATTTCAGGAATATGGATATTATCTCTATTTAAGAAGACCCTTTCCCCCATAACAGACTTTGATGCCCAATTTTTCGTAGATCTTGGAGCCTTGAAAAATACAGGATTAAAAAACATCCAAAGAAGCGATAACAAACCTGGAATTAAACACCACCATCCAATCCAAATTCTGCTCCAAAATGCGAAAACTATTAGTGGCAAAACGGAGTATCTAGTCCATACACTCCAAGGATTTGAATGTTTCATCCAGTTTTCATGTGTCAAATTAAAGGCCTTAGCCACTTTTCTCTCTAATGTCATAATCTTATTGTTACATTTGATTGTTTGCTTTTTCTTCCCATTTATTTCTCAACAATGGAATTTCATTTTCTAGAAATTCATAATAATTCAAAATCTTAGTTAGTTTTTTTTTCTTTAGACCGTTATCATTCAAGTCGAATGAAAGTCCAGTTTCAAGGATCATTTTGAATTGAGTCACCGAGTTCACTTTTGAGTCTAAAATACTTTCAAGACTATTTAATGACATCTTGTAATAGGATTTTCTATCTCCAGATATCATATGTTTCACAATCATTCCTTGTTTAAGTAATAGGTTTATGTTTCCGCTGATTGACCCTTTACTGGCCTTTAATGACTTTTGAAGGTCTTCAAATGAATTATTGTCTGAGTCTGATGAAATTAGATAGCCTAAAATACGTCCAGCCATTTTAGGTAGTCCATATTGTTCGTAAAACAATCCTACTTGTTCAATATAATTCTCTTTCTCTGTCATTTAACTACTTGTTAATATGATAAAAGTACATAAAGTTCAGTAAGTAATGAACTAAATGAATTTATTTTTCAAAATATATTGAAATGATGCGTGAGACTATTCGTAGAATGTTTGTAGTATGGTTATGACACATAACAACTGGATAAACACTTACTCCCCTTGCCTACTGTGAATCATCACATAAAAGTATCAATTTAGCTCATGCTTGTCTGTTTTTAATGGTATTCATGCTTCTTCCTTCGTCAGAGGTGAAATCAATTCACAATATTTTGGTAGGATTCTATCAAAAGAAGAAAACTGTGAATTCTCATTAATAAACCTGAATAGAAAATCTACTTTTACGGACTCAGTTAAAAAATATTGCTTTTTAGTTGAATTGAAAAAACTATCAACCAACCCCATCAAGAATAATCTTATTTTAGCACTTTGTTTTAGTACCCGACATGCAATTGATTAAGAAAAATAAAGCCCTATTCCTGACCAGTTTAATTTTTGGACTTTTATATGCTACTATTTCTTTGGTCAATCATTATTTGTTCAGGACCTATGCATTAGACTTAGGTTTGTATACCAATGCAATATACAAATATGCGCATTTCCAAATAGCGGACAGTGAAATGATCAAAAGCGTTTCAGAGCCTATTCTTGGTGGACATTTTGATTTGTACCTCATCATCTTCTCCCCATTGGTTTATTTATTCGGAACTTACACTTTGCTTATTGTGCAGGTGGTAGCTGTGGTTTTTGGTGGAATTGGAGTGCATCAATTCTTTAAAAAAATAAAACCCAAACATCAACTTATTCCAATATTCGCCACTGTTTATTTTTACACTTTCTTCGGAGTGTTTGGGGCATTTTCATTTGACTATCACAGTGTAGTAATTGCCGCATGTATCATCCCTTGGTTTCTACTGGCGGTATATTCCCACAAAAAAACAACGTCAACCGTCTTGCTATTGCTGATGTTGATGGCTCAAGAAAATGTTTCTATTGCTTTACTTTTCATTTGTTTGGCCTTAATCATTGAACATCGGAAAAATAGAAGTACAGTCCTTCACTTACTCAAACTATTCTCCATCTCCTTGCTTTATTTCTTGGTGGTAATGTTTGTCGTAATTCCTTCATTTTCGGCAGAGAACACTTACACTGGATTTTTATATTCTTCATTAGGAGAAACTCCATTTCAAGCAGTAAAAACCATCATTACCCATCCAATAGACAGTTTTGTAATGCTTTTTACCAACCACAACAACAGTATTTATGGTGATTATATCAAACTTGAATTACACTTCATCATGGTGTTTTCGGGCTTATTATTCCTTCTTAAAAAACCCCACTTCATTCTGATGTTGTTACCCATTTACTTTCAGAAGTTATTCCACGACAATTATTCCATGTGGGGAATTGGTGACCATTATAACATTGAATTTGCACCAATCATGGCCATTGGTGTTTTTATTGTTATTTCAGAATTTAAAAAAACAAAATTGGTCAATGGTTTAGCCATCGGGGTATTGGTCCTTTCAATTGCTTCTACAATTCGAACGATGGACAGCACCATACATTTTACAGACAAATCAAGAATTAGATTCTATCAAGCCAAACACTACCAAAAAGACTACGCTGTTAAAACAGTCTACCAACAATTAAAAATGATTCCTAAAGAAGCCAGTGTTAGTGCCCAATCTCCTTTTGTACCCCATTTATCTTTACGTGAAAACATCTATCAATTTCCTATCATAAAGGATGCAGAGTATATTGTTTATTCAAAAAAAGAAGGTTTTTATCCTTTGAATGAAGAAGAGTTCACCAATGCCATTCAAGCGTTAGAATCTTCAGGAGAATGGGAAGTTATCTCTAATGAAGAAGTTGTTATTCTAAAAAAGAAATAAAAAAAATAACACCTTAAAAACCAAGCCCTTACACCCAGAAGCATTTGGTCAGACCCAATTTTCATCGCTTGCCTCGCTTTTAAATTAATCTTTAAAGTATATTTATGTTTTTTACAAGCTGGTTAAAAGCTATTACTTATTGCAATTTTATGATTTTCCCGACAACCATTGGTAAAAACATTAATGCACAATTAATTTACTATTATGAAAAAATTGAAACCTAACGACGGGAGAGCGAAAGCTGCAATCATTTTGATTTGGATCATTCTTGGACTAGAAGTATTATCGCTAATTTCTTCCTATATGCAACTCAACTTATTGGGTTATGCAGACACTGATCTAATGTATTTCTTAGACAATGTAAATGCAAATGATTTGCGCGAACTTATTATTGGTTGGACCTATACTGCTGCTTTTATTGTTTCTGCAGTCACATTTATTTTATGGTTTAGACGTGCTTATTACAACTTACATCAAAAAGTTTCTTACCTAGAATATGAAGACGGTTGGGCAGCTGGAAGTTGGTTCATCCCGATTCTAAACTTATTTAGACCAATAACAATCATGGTCGAATTATACAATTATACGCAAGAGTACCTCGAAAAGAATGGCATAACGCTGAAGGAAAAACTGAGGAAAGGAAACCTCGCACTTTGGTGGTCTCTTTGGATCCTTAATAACATTATGGGACAAATTATTTTCCGCTATTCAAGAAGTGCTGAAAGTGTAGAAGATTTTATGACCAGTACTAAAATTGAAATGATAGGCAGTACAATTGGGATCTTCTTATGTCTAATCACGGTGAAAGTCATTTCGGACTACGCTAAAGTTGAACCCTTACTTTTCGAAGTCCAAGAAGAAGGAGAAATGCTCAACGATGAATTCGAAATTGGAAGCAGTACCGCTTTGTTAGATGATTAAACCTATTGGGTGAGAATAATAAATCATTTCCATTACAAAAGAAAGTGTTGGAATAGATCATTTATAATTTCTTATCGACCATAATTCTCCATTTCAAAACTAATAGTCTTTAGCGTTGTTATAATCTCAATAACGAGAAAATAATATAAAGTTGAAAGTCATTCACCTGTTAATTCCTTTGCTTTGGCTGGCCATAAATGGTCATGCGCAAACAGAAAAGACTGCTATTAATAAAAACATTATTCATGCAGAGGCAGGTGGTATTGGAGGCTATGGTTCATTAAATTATGAACGAATGATTGATTTACCAGGATTGTTTTCTATTTCGGGAAGAGTGGGTGCGGGAACAATTAGAATTTACGACTTTACTTCAGCATTTAATCCAGACTTACTTTTCCCAGTCACTGTTAACGGCTTCTATGGTAAAGATCACAAGATACACCTAGGATTTGGGCAGTTGATTGCAAATACAATTCACGCAAGTCATCAAGATGGCTCTCCTAAAAGAGAAACCAACGTACATACCAATTTTGCAATAGGATATCGTTATCAAAAACCAAGTGGCAGATTAGTTTTAGGAATTAGCTATACGCCATTGATAGAGTTTAAGGAGAACTATAGGCATTGGGGAGCCTTAACTGTTGGATTTGCATTTTAATAACAAAACTCATGAAGAATATATTCTTTTTATTAATCAGTATGTTTTTTGTCGTTTCGTGTAATAAAAACGAATTTGACATCAATAATCTAAACGGTAATAAAGTCTCTGCAATTGGTCATGGAGGAATGGGGATTGGGCACTCGTATCCGATGAATTCTTTTGAAGGCATTTTGAATAGTCTAAGTATAGGAGCAGATGGTGTAGAAATAGATATCCAAATGACCAAGGACGGCATTTTGGTAGCTTTTCACGATGGAAAGCTAGAAGAATCGACAAATAGGTCTGGGAAAATTTATGACAAAACTTGGGCTGAAATTGAGGGTGCTCGTTTTTCTTATCCTCATTATGGAAATCACAAAATTATTCGCTTAAACGACATTTTTCAAAACATACCTGATCGAGAGAAATATACTTATTTTTTAGACATCAAAAGCTTTAAACCTAACAAGGATTCTTTATATTTCGAAACCCTAAACAATGCGATTATTGATATTATTGATCGCTATGAACTGGTTGAACAGGTTTATGTAGAATTTAAAAATGAGAAATCTATTTCTGAACTCAAGCTCATTAGACCAGATATTAAACAATTTGTCTACAATGATTTTGATTACGCCTTAAGCTTGGCAGAGCAATATAACCTGCAAGGAATTACAATTGCTATAGATAAACTGACACATGAAAAAGTGAAATTAGCACACAGTAAAAATATAATGGTAGCCACATTTAACACACACTCTCACCAAAGAAATATAGACGCTGTAAAATACAATGTAGATTATAATCATACCGACCGACTAAAACACTTGTTGAAGATTTTAAAAGACTAGCACTTCACCTTCTAACTTGTCTATTTTAATATAAGCATATTGAATTTTCCCTATATTTAACCTTATGGAAATTCTAATCATTGAAGACGGTTCTAGAGTTGCTGAATTGATTCATACAAGAAGCTGCTCAAGTAGAGACCATCACAAATTTTATTTTTGAAATGCCAGAAAGTATGGACAGTTTACTTTCAAAATCCTTAGAAGAGAGGAGCGACATCCGTTCAGCTAGGCAACTCATTGACATTTTTGATGAAATAAAAAACTTACTTGTTCCTTCCATAACTGGTGCTTTAATTCCAATGGACCAATTGGCTGATGTAACATTTGAAGGTGGACAAACCAATATTTACCGTTACAAGAACAAACGAGAGATTACTGTCAGAACGAATATTCGTGACCGAGACCAAGGTGGTTTTGTTGCTGAATTACAAAATAGGATCCAAGCAGAAATTACCATTCCAAAAGGATATGAATTGGTTTATGGAGGTCAATACGAAAACTTAGAGCGCGCTGGAAAACAATTGATGATTACCATTCCGCTCACGTTGGTTGTTGTTTTTGCATTTTTATTCATGCTCTTCAAAAGCGTCAAACACACTTTAATTACAATCAGTTGTGTATTATTTGCTCTTGCAGGAGGAATAATTGCGCTATTGATGCGTGGATATTATTTCAACGTTTCTGCAGGAGTTGGATTCGTTTCTATCTTTGGAATTTCAGTTATGGCTGGAGTCTTATTGGTTTCCGCATTAAATAGAGCAACACTAAGAACGGAAATCACAAAGGATTTGGTGAATGAAACATCCAAAAAACAATTAAAAGCTGTTTTAACAATTCTGATTCTTGCAATTTTAGGATTGGTTCCAGCAGCTACTTCTACAGGAATTGGCTCTGACGTTCAAAGACCATTAGCCACAGTAATTATTGGAGGATTGACCAGCCCTTTGATTTTTGCTCCTTTATTGATTCCGCCTTTGTATTGGTGGAATTCAAAACAGAAGTGAGCATGAGTACTATCAAAAAGCCCCCTTTCCAAATCGAAAGAGGGCTTACATTAAAAATAAAAGCAATCGTTATTTATTTTGATAAAGCTTCTAACTGCTTTTTAATTTCTTCAATTTGATTTTGAAGACTTTCATTTTGTTCTTTTAAAGTTTCAATTTCAACTTGTTGTTCTTGAATTGCTTTTACAGCAATTACACCGAACCCAGAATAGTCCATTGTGTAAACCCCATCTTCTGAATCAGAATCAGCATTTTTCGGAGAATTTACTAAAGTCGGGAATAGCTTCTCTACTTCTTGCGCTTTAAAACCAAGGTGACGACGATCATTATCAGAATTATTGATGTAAGTATATGTTAAAGGTTTCAATTTCATCAGTTTTTCTAGAGTACCTTCAACTTCTTGGAAGTTCGTCTTCAAACGCTCATCTGATGTTGATGTATACGCTCCTGATGTACCATTAAAAGTACCTAAGTGTGAACCATTAGCATATAAATATAAACTATTAGTACCTGCTCCAACTTGAAAATTAATACTTTTATCAACAGAACTACTTGTATTCACAATTGAAAAACCACTTTTATTCCCTGTAATTGAATTTGTTACTGTATCATAAGTTACAATCGCGTTACTTGAAATATTCAATGTTTTTCCTGCTTGCAAACCATCATCTCTACCAAAGATTTCATTTACATATAAAGAACCCCATTGCGTCGTATTACTACCAAGCATCGCTACTCCTCCGAAATTAGATGTTGGAACAAAAGAAGTCGTAAACACTTCCATGAAAGGAAAGAATAAAGCAACATCTCCTCTTATATATGGTCCATTCAAAAATAAAGTATCTTCTACTCCTACGCTACCATTTACATCTAACAAGTGATTAGGTGTAGTTGTCCCAATACCCACTCTTGTATTTGCGGTAGCGTTATTCACTCCGTCAATACTTCCTAAAACCATAGAGTTATCCTGCTCTACCAAGGCGTTTGCTCCTATTGCGGTCGCATTCTCTAATCCAGGAAGTCCAACATTTGCATATGCTCCAAAGGCACTATTATAAGATCCTGTTTCATTAGCCCTTAACGAACTCCTTCCTAAACCTGTATTACCTAGACCAGTTGTATTGTTCTCTAGAGAAACTGTTCCAATAGCGGTATTACTTTGTCCTTGTGTTAGCCCATTAAGAGCTCTTGAACCATACGCAACATTCCATGCAGGTGTGTTTATTATTACCGATGAAGGGTTTGGTGATATTAAACCTGCTCGTTCACCATCTACCCTAAAACGTAAAGGTTCTCCATTCGTTGTTCCAATAAAATCTGTCCCAGTGGCGGCATTCCCATCTAAAGCCCATCCTTCAAATTCATTATCTAGCCCTCCTGCTTGTATCGCATAAGGAACGGACAACAATTGACTCGCGCCAAGATCTTCAAATCCAGATCCATTATCGATCTCTACTTGTAAATATTTACCGCCATTACCCCAATCAATAGTTGAGAAATCACCACTTATTACAGTTCCACCACCAACGGCACAATTTACACGGCCATATTGATCTGTGGTAAGAAATTGTGTCTCTTGATAAACATTTGTACCCGTTGCCGACCCATCATGAATAGTAAATCGAACATTGACCGATTGACTCACCATAACATTACCGTTATCTCTTAATACAGCCTGATAATTAAACTTTTCAGGTGCTTGTCCCCACGCACTCGAGGAGATTATTATACTACACAGTACCGCTAACACGGTTAAAATTGACTTTTTCATATTTTCTGTTTTTTAATTTATGTGATTGAAATTCTAGTTTTTAATAATTCTTATGGTTGATAAATGCACTCCATTTTCTGATGTAACATGCAATAAGTAGGTTCCTTTCGTCAAATGACTAAAGTCCAAACTCTTTTCTGTATGTCCTGATACATTCATGCTATTCTCTGGTAGTAGTACTTCTTGACCTAGCGCAGTGTACAAGACAAAATGTATACTTTGCTTGCTTGTCGCATCTACTGAGATAAAAACCTTATCCTGTGTTGGGTTAGGATAGACTTTTAAATCTACGCTTGGAGTGTTGACTTCAACAGATAGGTTGTCTTCAATTCCTTGATGGAATCCTTCAGATAAGGTTATTGTTCCGTTAGTCTCCGTATTTACGGCTGTCTCTCCTACAGTCCAACTCGCAGAAGTAGTGCCTGAACTAACTTCATTTGTTCCTGTAGCTCCTATCACAGATCGATCGATAGAGACTTGTCCAGATGCGTCATAATAGACAAGTAATCCTGATGTTAATAGTAAAATCTTTAGTGCTTTCATAAACTTATGTTTTTTAATTTATTCAAATTTATGACAAGTACGAAAGACCAAGTCAAGGGTTTTCCCTTGATTTTCACATAATTAAGCTTAACCACTCAAAGATTCCTATTATTTCGGAATCAAAAAAAAGCTGAAACATAAATGTTTCAGCCTTTTTATTTAGATGGTAATGGGGTTAGAAATAAAAAACTATACTTATTGAATCACAACCTTTTCCGTAACTGTTCCAAGTTTAGCACTGCTCATTTGCAAGTAATATACTCCTTTTGGTAAATGTCCTACTGGAATTGATTGCGTTTCGGTAAATTTCAAAACTACTTGACCTTGTGCATTCATTAATTTTCCAACCCAGCTTTCCACATTCGTTTCTATAGATAAGACATCAGTTACTGGATTTGGATAAATATTTACATTTTGGATTGCATAATCGTTTAGACCAACATTTGAACAAGTTACTTCAACTGTTTGAGATTGCTGGATTTCATTTCCTGAATCATCAATAAACACCCAAGTAATAATATAGGTTCCGGTCTCTGAATAAATCAGTTGATCAGAAGTTGTTCCAACAATTTCACCGTCACAATTATCCATCGCAGTGGGGAAACCTGTAATTTCTACATCACAAGAGATTTCTAAATTAGGCAACGCTGCTTCACTAGGCACTGGGGCAGTTACATCTTCAATTTCTACTTCTTGAGTTTGCGTAGAGGTTCCATGGTCATTGGTATAATTCCAGGTCACAATGAAAGTTCCTTGTGCAGAATATGTAATTGGATCTGTAGTTGTTGCAGTAATTGTTCCCCCATCAGCTGTAGGTGCTGTTAAAGTCACATCACATTCAGCATTAACTGTTGGCAAGTTAGCCACATCTGGAATGGGTGGTGTTGATACTATTTTTAATCTACATTTATTGGCTATAGCTACTCCATTTGCAGCACCAGAATCAATAAGAGTAAAGCTAGTTCCATCTACAACTTCGAAAAGAGAAGGAGCAACAAACCCATCTGCAGAACAAATGGCAAAATCTCCTGTATTTTGGTCGATGTCGAATGAACGTCCATACCCAAACGACCAAGAAGCTCCCCCCATTGTACTTGTATAGGAAGAAACCAACGGCAATGTTGATGGCGTTTCAGTATTGTATATATAGAGATTTTTGCTTGACAAGTTCCAGAAATACAATTTCGAATCATAGATACGTAGTAAAGTAGATCCTGCAACTCCAGTCTCTACTTCAGCTCCTAAAGCATCACCATTTGCAACATCGATTGAAATCAACTTTCCTGAACCATTCATTGCCCAAATTAAATTGGTTTGTTCATCGAAAACCATTCCTTTGATTGAGCCAATTGCTGGCAAGATAACTCCTGAAACAGTTTGCGTTAGCGTATCGATTTTAATGATTTTAGCACTCATTTGTGCATAGATAAATCCGTTGGCTTGCAACATAAATTGAGCAGTTGAAGAAATATCATCATTTGGATCTGCTACTGGGGCAATGGTATTGTTTGCCAAATCAACAAATTGAATTCCACTGGGGTTTCCTGTTGCGACATAACCTTTTGTTTGACTTGCCATGACCAAAGTTTGTGGTGCTTCTGAAGTAGCAAAGGTATGCACTTCTGTAAAAGCAGGGTAATCAACAATTACAATTCTACCAGGTCCTGATGGCTTTTCAATCAATAAGGCTTTATTTCCATAAACACCATAATCTTGCAAAACATCAAACCCTGTGGTTGAGTTTGCAGTTTGATACAATCCTGATGAAGTAGTAGTTGGGTTTGTTGTATTGGTGACATTAAAAACATCTGCATTGGGAGTTCCAAAGTTTCCTTCTGCAGCAAGCTCTAAATTATAAAAGGTTTGCCCGAATGTTAGCGCCGAAAATAGGACGAAAAATAAAAATGTAAATTGTGTTCTCATTTTATAAATGATTAAAAATTAATAAAATGGAAAAACGATAGAGTGTACAGACATCTGGCCAGACTGTCTCTCATTCTACTTTTTCTCCGAAAGCGAATTATTTACATCCTGGCAGGTCTCCTGACTTAGTTCTTTAATCAAACCTTCCCAACTGTCGGGTGACAATCAGTGGTATTCTCAATTAAATACGAACTTTTACAGTTGCGGGAACAGTTGCTGATTTTCACAGCATTCCCTTTTCATTCACAAAGTGAAACCAAAATGTGGCGCAAAAGTAGTGATATAAAATTCATTTCATAGGAGTAAAAAGTATATTTCGTTAGGTCTACCAAGACTAAATTCATAATTCACTGTAGGTAAATTCATTGCCTATAAAAAAATACTTAATGGGTTAAAATACTTACAACTCCATAAAATGATTAAAAAACTTAACTTTGAAATATGAAACAATTCTTAATAGCAACCATTCTAGTGTTTTCTAGTCAAGTGTCCTCACAAAGCAATGATTGGATTTTTTCTAAAGAAGTAAAATGGAGTGAATACCCTGATCAAATTTCAAAAATCGAAAAGAGAAAACGTGTAGATAGTATTCTAACAAGTACAACCTTCAGACATTTAGAAACTAATTATATTAATGATTCTTCATTTCACTTCATCGATTTAAACAATGATGCTAAAATTGATTTGATTTACAGTGGTTATGCAGGATATGAAAGCGATAGGATTCTTTTCTACATCAACAACAATGGTGTTTACGAACTGAAAGCTCACTATTTCGGAGCACTACAAAGCCTATACTTTGATAAAAATGGTTTAAATAGCTTTCTGATTAATGACTACCCTTGCTGTGCAGGATATACACATCATTATGAAACATATCGTTTTTATCCTTCAAAAAATAGATTTGGACATATTGATAAAATCGCCTGCAACTACTTTACCCATTTACCCAATCAACCCAAAATCAATCTACAATTCATAACAACAAATGATAAGTACAGATTAAGGTCTGAACCAAAAATTGACAATACCATTCATGAAGAAAATGATCGACAATTTGAATCCATAGGAAATGTAATTGCTGAATTTCCCGCCGGAACCAAAGGAGTTGCAATAGCCGAGCACATTGACAGTACAGGCAGAGTCTGGTGGTTTGTTATTATTGAGCGCGATGCAAGCCCTTCCTTTTCTATTTTCCATTCAGGAAACAACAATGAATATCCTTATAAAGTCTCTGGATGGATGAGCAGTCGCTATTTAGAACAATTATAGTGCTGTTGACTACCCCCTCTTTCAATTAATCGTAAAACTAGTGTATTTACAGCACCTCAACCTGTAAAGCAAGAACGTCAGCACCAATAAACAAAATGAAATTAGACTTACTTTCCTGACAAAGAAATACGATAAGCAAGCATCATACGTCCATTAAAAAATGCTTTTGCAGCTATGATATCACTAAACATGTTAGTTTCTATATTTAAGTTAAGATCAAATACAAATCTTCCCTTATCTTTGTCAACTAGAAATAATTAAATGACAAAAAATAGACGTTCTCAACTTGAACTATTCGTCAAAAGTTCACACTTCTTTAGAGGTGTAGTAATTACAGCGTCTTTAATCATTCCTCTTCTTACTTTTAATGCCTTAGGATATTTCAGTCTTGCTCCAGCATTTGTTTTTGGAGCCTTTTTGAATGCTCCAAGTGATGTTCCTGGAAGCCTACGTAGAAAAGTAATTGGAACACTGATTAGTATAGCCCTTACTGTATTTGTAACCATAGTCATCCTCTTTACCAAACCTAATTTTGCTTTGGTGCTCGTCCTCATCAGCGCCCTAACTTTTGGAATTTCTTTTCTTTCTGCATACGGTTTTAGAGGTTCTTTGGTTGGATTCTCAGGATTACTGGCAATGGTTTTGGCCCTCGCTGTTGACGATTCTGCTCCATACGAAATATGGATGCACGGAATATTGATTTTACTTGGTGGACTTTGGTATCTTTTAGCTTCGATTATTTTTCATAAAATCATTCCCAACAAGGACGATGACCAGTTGCTTTCTGAAACTTTAAAATTGACAGGTGAGTATTTGAAACTTCGTGCTAAATTATTAATCGATGCGCCCAACAGACATGATAACACAAAAGTCACTTTCGTTTTACAAGCTCAAATCAATGAAAAACATGAAACGCTAAGAGAGTTATTATTGGCCAGCAGAAAACGATCTGGCCGTTCTCATTTTGATGAAAAACGCTTGTTGATTTTTATTTCAATTATTGATATCTATGAATTGGTGATTGCAAATAGCTGGGACTATGAGAAATTTGACGAATTATTTGGAAAGGACAGTGTTCACCTTAAGAAATTTAGTCAACTCAATGTCTCTATGGGAGAGCAATTGATACAATTATCGCATGTACTCATTACCAAGGGAGAGGTTCCTGATAAAAAGCAAATCGAACAATGTTTACTCGAAGCACATCATGCAATAGCCAATTATATTTCTATTTATAAACTTCCACAAGCTCGTGAGGGTGCTTTAATGATGCGTAATCTTCATGATTTCCAAAAGCAAATCCTGCAAGAAGTTGAGGCCATCCGTTATGCTTTGGTAAACATTAGTGGAACCTCAAAAGTGACATTAAAGAGAAGCGAGGCAAAACAATTCTTAACCTTACAAGAGTACAGACCAAAAATTTTACTCCAGCACCTTTCCATTCATTCGGTGATTTTCAGACATGCGCTTAGGCTAACCATCGCCATGGTTTTTGCGTATGTATTGGGTAATCTTTTTGAAATACAAAATGCGTATTGGATCATGTTAACCGTGCTGGTTATCTTACGCCCAAACTATGGGTTAACAAAAGAACGCGCAAAAGACAGAATCATAGGAACCGTCATCGGAGGTGCCATTGCATTTGGTATTGTTATACTTACCCAAAACCCAATTGTTTATGGAGTACTAGCAGTGTCTTCATTAATTTTAGGATTTGCTCTGATTCAACAAAATTACAGATGGGCTGCGGCATTCATCACCTTAAATGTGGTCTTTGTTTATTCTTTCATTACTCCCAACGCCTTTGCAGTCATTCAATACCGTATTTTCGATACCATTTTAGGAGGTTTCATTTCTTACGCGGCAATTTACACCTTATTCCCCACCTGGGAAGTGCTGAACATCAAAACAATATTGGTGAACGCAATTGCAAAAAACAAAGCTTATTTAAAAGCGACTCAAGCCTTTTATGCAGACAAAGACAACAACCAAATTCCGTATAAGGTCGCCCGGAAAGAGGCATTTTTAGCATTAAGTGAACTTAGTGCTGCTTTTCAAAGAATTACGCAAGATCCCAAATCAAAACAAATTGAATTTCGATTAATCTATGGAATTGTTACTTTGAATCAAACCATTCTATCAGGAATTGCTTCTTTGGGAAGCTTTATTCAAAGTCATAAAACAACTCCGATTTCTCAAGAAACCAAAGCACTATTTGCTAAAACTGCCAATACTTTATCAAAAACAATCAGTCTATTAGATGACTCTTATCAATTCAAGGTTCACCCTCATGGAAACATTAAAGCGGCTAAAGAAAAGTTATTGGAAAGCTATCAAATTTTATCTCAAGAGCGAGATGAGAGTATAAAAGAAGGCGTTTTAAAAATAGACAAAGAAGATTTACATGAACTTCAAGAAGCACACCTTGTCAGTAATCAACTCATTTGGCTAGTTTCTTTATCGCATAACCTAAAAAAATCCATAGAGAAATACCAAGAAAGTTTTGGGTAGAGTTGGTTCATGAAAAAGTTGAGCTGCCCCTTCAGGGCGATAGCGCATTGAGTAGTTTTCCAACCCAAGGCGATGCCATTGGGTTGGAAAAAACTGCCCCTTCAGGGCGTTTGATTACACAAAGCTGATTGGAAACAACAATTAAAAATATTAGATATATCTATTTAAAAGAGTAATCTTTCAGATTTAAGACAATCTAAACGGGCTCAGAACTCTGTTCAACTCGACAAAATGTAACGCGTTCCGCATGAATTAACCATACCTTGCAACTACACCTCTTTTAAATCCAATTTTATAACTAAAACATCATTTAAAAAGATTAAATTTGCAACTATAAAATAACATTCTAACAACACATATAATGATTCATTTCTTTGGAAACACAAACGGTAAAGTATTTGCTGTTCAAACAACAAAAGAATTATCAACTGAGACCACTGCTAAATTGGTGTGGTTATTTGGCGACGCGCCAAAAATAGAACAAGCATCTCTCGATGCTTTTTTTGTTGGACCACGTGCGGCTATGATTAGTCCTTGGAGCACCAATGCAGTTGAGATTACACAGAACATGGGGATCTCTGACATCATTCGTATTGAAGAATTTCAAGCGGTAGATAAAGACACCAAAGATTTCGACCCTATGATTTCTGAAAAATACAATGGACTTCACCAAGATTCATTTGACATTCAAATCGAACCAGAACCCATTTTGGAAATCGAAGACATTGCAGCCTATAACGAAAAAGAAGGTTTGGCATTGAACGACGAAGAAATTGAATATTTGGAAAATATGTCCGAGAAAATCGGTCGTCCTTTAACAGATTCAGAAGTTTTTGGATTTTCACAAGTGAATTCAGAGCACTGTCGCCACAAGATTTTTAATGGGACTTTTGTTATTGATGGAGAAGAAAAAGACAAATCATTGTTTAGAATGATTCGTGACACGTCAAATAAAAATCCAAACGGAATTGTTTCTGCTTATAAGGATAATGTTGCTTTTGTAAAAGGACCAAAAGTGGAGCAATTCGCACCTTTACGTGCTGATATTCCTGAATATTACAACATCAAAGATTTCGAATCAGTTATTTCATTAAAAGCTGAAACACATAATTTCCCAACAACTGTGGAGCCATTCAACGGTGCTGCAACAGGCTCTGGAGGAGAAATTAGAGACCGATTAGCCGGCGGAAAAGGTGCTTTGCCTTTAGCAGGAACAGCGGTTTACATGACTTCTTATTCTAGACTAGAGAAAGAACGTCCATGGGAGCAAGCTTTCGAAGAAAGAAAATGGTTGTACCAAACGCCAATGGATATTTTAATCAAAGCGTCGAATGGTGCTTCAGATTTCGGAAATAAATTTGGTCAACCTTTAATTTCAGGTTCTGTTTTAACCTTCGAACACCACGACAAAGACAATAAAGATGCAGATGCCGATCTTAGAAAATTAGGTTTCGATAAAGTCATCATGCAAGCCGGTGGAATTGGATACGGAAAAGCAGATCAAGCAATAAAAGACACGCCAAAAGACGGTGATAAAATCGTCATTTTAGGGGGTGAAAACTACCGTATTGGAATGGGGGGGGCAGCAGTTTCTAGTGCTGATACTGGAGAATTTTCTTCAGGAATCGAATTGAACGCGGTACAACGCTCTAACCCAGAAATGCAAAAACGTGCAGCTAATGCTGTTCGTGGAATGGTTGAAAGTGATGAAAACCTCATCGTTTCAATTCATGACCATGGTGCAGGTGGTCACCTGAACTGCCTAAGTGAATTGGTTGAAGATACTGGAGGATTAATCGATTTGGATAAACTTCCAGTTGGAGACCCAACGCTTTCTGCAAAAGAAATTATCGGAAACGAATCTCAAGAACGTATGGGGCTTGTGATTGCTGAAAAGCATATAGAGACACTTCAAAAAATTGCAGATCGTGAACGTTCGCCAATGTACACCGTTGGAGACGTAAAAAACAACAATCGTTTTACTTTCGAATCAAAAACCACAGGTGAAAAGCCAATGGACTTGGCACTGATTGATATGTTTGGAAGTTCACCAAAAACAATCATGACAGACAGCACAGTAAAACGTGTTTATTCTGATCTGGATTACAAAAAAGAAAAATTTTACGACTACTTAGACCAGTTATTGCAACTAGAAGCAGTGGCTTCAAAAGATTGGTTAACGAATAAAGTAGACCGCTGTGTGGGTGGTAAAGTAGCCAAACAACAATGCGCTGGTCCTTTACAATTGCCTTTGAATAACGTTGGGGTGATGGCCTTGGACTACAAAGGGAAAGAAGGAGTTGCCACTACAATCGGACATGCTCCTATTGCTGCACTAATTGATCCTGCTGCTGGAAGTAGAAATGCAATTACAGAATCTTTAACCAACATCATTTGGGCACCTTTAGAAGAAGGTTTAAAAAGCGTATCATTATCTGCTAACTGGATGTGGCCGTGTAAAAACCCAGGTGAAGATGCACGTTTGTACAAAGCAGTCGAAGCGGTTTCCGATTTTTCAATCGCTTTGGGAATCAATGTTCCTACAGGAAAGGATTCTTTATCGATGAAACAAAAATACCCTGATGATGAAGTAATATCTCCAGGAACAGTAATCATCTCAGCAGCTGGACATTGTAATGCGATCTCAAAAGTAGTTGAGCCTGTTTTCAAAAAAGAAGGCGGTCCAATTTACTACATTAACATTTCACAGGATGATTTCAAATTGGGCGGAAGTTCATTCTCTCAAATTATTGGAAAACTCGGAAATGAAGCACCAGATGTAAAAGACGCTGGATATGTAAAAACGGTTTTCAACACCATTCAAGATTTAATTCAAAAAGAACACATCATTGCTGGCCATGACGTGGCTTCAGGAGGGTTAATCACTACCCTATTGGAAATGTGTTTTGCCGATAACAACATCGGAGCAGAATATGATTTAACATCATTAAAAGAAGAAGATTCATTTAAAATCTTGTTTGCTGAGAATTCAGGAATTGTTTTCCAAGCGAAAGATGCGAGTGTAGCGAAAGAATTAGAGGCAAACAACATCACCTTCCACGAAATTGGAAAAGTAGTAGAAAACGATTTTGTGAGCATCATCAACGGAACAGATGCCTTCACAATGACCGTTTCCGAATTGCGTGATACTTGGTTTAAAACTTCTTATTTACTAGACCAAAAACAAACGGCAAACGGATTAGCAAAAGACCGTTACGAAAACTATAAAAATCAAGCGTTAAATTATACTTTCCCAGAGCATTTCACAGGGAAGCTTCCAGAATTAGACACGACAAAAGCACGTCCTAAAGCGGCTATTTTACGTGAAAAAGGAAGTAACAGTGAGCGAGAAATGGCCAATGCAATGTATTTGGCTGGGTTTGATGTGAAAGACATACACATGACGGACTTGATTGAGGGACGTGAAAACTTAGAAGACATTCAATTTATCGGAGCAGTTGGAGGATTCTCTAACTCTGATGTTTTGGGTTCTGCAAAAGGTTGGGCCGGTGCTTTCTTACACAATGAAAAAGCAAAAGCAGCTTTGGAAAATTTCTTCAAACGTGAAGACACACTTTCAGTGGGAATTTGTAATGGTTGTCAATTATGGATGGAACTAGATTTAGTCAACCCAGACCACGACAAGCACGGAAAAATGACCTACAACGATTCTAAAAAACACGAAAGTGGGTTCACTTCTGTGAAAATCCAAGAAAACAACTCTGTAATGCTTTCTTCATTAGCTGGAACAACATTAGGAGTTTGGATTTCACACGGTGAAGGAAAATTTGATTTACCTTACAGCGAAGACAAATACAACATCGTAGCGAAATACGGATACGAACACTATCCAGCGAACCCAAATGGTTCAGATTTCAACACCGCGATGATGTGCGACGCTTCAGGAAGACACTTGGTAACGATGCCACACATCGAACGTTCTACTTTCCAATGGAACTGGGCGAACTATCCAGATGGCAGAAAAGACGAAGTGACTCCTTGGTTGGAGGCATTTGTGAATGCTAGAAAGTGGATTGAAGAGAAGTAAGCATTTTGCATAAATATTTTGAGAAGGAGTTTCAGCAATGAGACTCCTTTTTTTTTTGTGGTTTTAGCGACATTGGTTGTAAATAATTGAAACAACCAATTGGCATATCATGGCAGGATTTCCAATATTCACAGATAATCAAGAATCAGATTTGCATTAGCCCTTTTGTTATCTTAAATTAAATCCTATATCTTTGATTTATGGAAATGAATATTCAAAATGCCAAAATTGAACTGATTCAATGGTTAACGACTTTGGAGGATGGTGATTTGATTCAAAAAATAATTGAATTGAGACGCAGTGAAACTAAAGATTGGTCAGATGAATTGTCTGATCCTGAGAAAAAATCAATTGAATTAGGATTATCTGATGCTGATAATGGGAAATTAAAACCAAATTCAGAAGCAAAAAAGATATATGGAAAGTGGTTATAACATTTTTTGGACTGATCACGCTTTATCTGAATTAGCTGACACTTATGAGTATTTAGAGCTAAACTTTACACCGAGAGAAATGAAAAATCTTTCATTAGAAATAGATCAGGTACTTCAACTAATATCAAAAAAACCTAAACTATTTCCTATTTCCGAATCGCTTGAAATCAGAAAAGTTGTAATCAAAAAGTACAATACTATGTATTACAAAGTGAACAAAAATCAAATCGAAATTATTTCATTCTTTTCTAATCGACAAAGTCCAGAGAGAACACCTGAATAGTACATGAACGAAAGGTTTTTTTTTGAATGACAGGAAATGGTTTGAGACTCAAGAAACGTTTTAAGAATATATTTTGAGAAGGAGTTTCAGCAATGAGACTCCTTTTTTTGATTCAATTTTATCCATAAAAAAAAACTGCTTATTTCAGAAAATAAGCAGTTTAGAAATCAACAATACAATCTATTTTTCTACAGGCTGTATATTTCTTTTCTCTTTTTTAATAGAATGGCGTTCAACTTTCTTTTGTTCAACACGTTTCTCTTTTCTTTCCTTTTTCATTTCTTCAAGTTTCTGACGTTGTTCTTCGGTTAGAACCTCTGCCATTTGTGCTTTCTTATCTAAACGAAGTTTTTTAAGGGCTTCTTTTTTAGCATCTTCTGGCATTTCAGAATTATTTTTAATTTTTCGGGATTCTAAAACATGGTTTTTATGAATTTTATCCACTTGTTCTCTTTGTTCCTCCGATAAATCTAATTCTTCAGCAAGCTTTTCCATGCGTTGCTCCTTTTTCATTTTTGGTTTTTCAACAGCTTTTTGTTCTTGTGCAAATACTGAAGAACCAGCTAAAATTCCTATTCCAAGTAAAACGATTTTAATTTTTTTCATGACTTATAATTTTATTAGTTAATTGCAATAAGACAAACAAAGTGCCAAACTACTTTAATACAACGAATTAAAAAAGCAACCTATTATTTAGCACCTCCTTTTTATTCGACAAAATAAACCCTCACCTCTGCTGTATCATTCAAAAAGTTAGTCTTACCAATTTCAAAACGAATAATTTCTAAACCTGTTCTAAGTTCTAAATCAAGTTTCATTTCATCGTACTTCTCCGGGGTAATTAAATCAATTTTCTCATAAATTACTGTGCGCATTTGCTCATTATTTTTCCACCAAAAGAATTCTAACCCAGCTGTAATCAACAATGCAGTACCATTCAGCAACAAAACTTCCAATAAACTGATTTCTTGTGTAGCCAATGAATTGATTACCGAAAGTCCAATCACCACAAACAAATAAGTCATTTCTTTGATCTCGATTGTTTGAGTTCGGTAGCGAATGATTCCAAAGATGGCAAATAATCCCAGCCCCATCCCTACTCCGATGTCTAGCTTTTTCAATGCGAAAGTGAGAAAGAAAGTCACCAAACCGATCAACAAATATGTGAATACATAATCCTTCCTTTTGGTTTTTGGATAATAAACAAACCTGATGATCAAAGTCAGAAAAAAGAAATTCAATAGCAGCCTAAAGAGCAAACTATAAATATCCTTATTATAGAATTGTATATTAAAAATATCTTGAAGGCTACTAGTTGTATCAAATAGCATTTTTATAAGTGTTTAATTTTTGAATAATATATTTAAAATTATTGTATTTGATTTCCTCTTTTGGAAAAAGTAGAACCGAACCCACACAATATTTACTGAATCGGAAAGGTCGTATTTTATTTTGATTCATCACTTGAAAAGCAGGAGACATCCTATTTAATTCTTCTTGTTTCAATTCTACAATAACAACATCACCAACAGGTTTCTTTACTTCTCCTTTAGTGTAGGTTACTCCAACATCAATCGTTAAACGCTCCTTCAAGGCGGTGCTAGCCAAAGTTATACGGTGATACTCATTAACCAATACAGGATAAAGTTTTACTTTTGTACCGATTACACTTTGAACTAAATCCATTTCCTTTTTTCCCAGGTCGTCGACAAATTGCTCTACTAAAAAACGTTGTTTAATCGTTCTGTTTTTACACCTCTCTTTTATTTCAAAATAGGTGGTTTTTGTAGATGAATATTTGCGGTATCTCACTTTAAAACGGTGATTTTTGTGGTTGTGATGATCCAGATAAAACCTTCTATCATCGGAGTCAAAATAAAAATTTTCATACTTTGAAATCCTTTGGTTTTCGATTTCCAAGACATGATAATGGTCTTTTAATTCTTCAAGCAATTTGGGCAACAAAGAAAAGTTTACCAAAAATTTGGAATCCACCCTATTCATAAGGTCAGCATCTAAAAGCTTTTCTAAACTAATGCTTTCAAACTGATGGAGTATTTGTGTAAGGTTTTTCATTTATTTGAATAAAAATAAGCATTGTGTAATGAATATGACCTTTTTTGAAGAAAAACATCCTCTAAAACTTTATCCCTTAAGATAATCCTATTACTTTAGTGCCCCATACAAGGCGATGAGTTTTCGTATGGGTGAATGCCAATGTTACTTCTTTAAGCAACTCTCTTTTAAAAGGATGAGCTTATATTTTTCTCTTAAGGTGAAATAAAAGAAGATTAACAAGGTAAAATTGGTTAATTAAAACTCAGTATGAAAAAAGAATTTACATTTTCTTACCGTCATTTAAAGTCTATTGATGAATTAACTGACGATCAAAAGAAAGTTTTTGCCGCTGCTGAAAAAGCATGTAAAAAAGCTTATGCGCCTTATTCTAAATTTAAAGTTGGGGCAGCACTTTTACTTAATGATGATACCTTAGTTCTAGGTAGTAATCAAGAAAACAAGGCTTATCCTGCTGGACTCTGTGCAGAACGCGTGGCTTTATTTTCGTATGGTGCACAACACAATACACAAGGCATAAAAATATTAGCCATCACCAGCAATGGTTCTATGTTAAAAAACGATCAATTCTTTTCCCCTTGCGGTGGATGTCGTCAAGTCATGGCAGAATACGCCTCTATGCAAGAAGCTCCTTATGAAATTTTAATTAAAAATGAGGATGGCAGCTTTTTGATTTTTGAGAGTATTTACAACTTACTCCCATTTACATTCGGCACAAAATAAAGGAATGCAAAACAGTTGTTTAACTGTATTCAATGGATTCAACGCCTACAAAAACCAAAGTAAAATCAGCTAAATTGTTAATTCTGTTTTAAAATTGACTCTTTAAAATTATATAAATTCTATATTTGTCTATTCGAATTAAACTGTATTAAATTATGGCAGCAAAATCATCACAAACGCCTAAGAAAACCACGAAGAAGGAAGCGGCTTCAAAAAAAATAAAGTTCTCGAAAGAAACTTATATCAAATGGTATAAGGATATGCTTTTAATGAGAAAATTTGAAGAGAAGGCTGGACAATTATATATCCAACAAAAATTTGGTGGTTTCTGTCACTTATATATTGGTCAAGAAGCTATCGTAGCTGGAACAGTAAGTGCTACTAGACCAACAGATTTGCACATGACAGCCTACCGTGACCATGCGCATCCAATCGGACTAGGAACAGATGTTCGTCGCTTGATGGCTGAATTATATGGTCGTCAAACAGGTGTTTCTAAAGGAAAAGGAGGCTCAATGCACTTTTTTGATAAGGAAAAAAACTTTTTAGGTGGACATGGTATTGTTGGGGCACAAATTCCAATGGGTGCTGGTGTTGCTTTCGCTGAGAAATACAAAGGAACAGATAACGTAACAATGGTTTCTTTTGGTGATGGAGCAGCTCGTCAAGGTGCGCTTCATGAGACATTTAATATGGCGATGCTTTGGAAGTTACCTGTAATTTTCATCGTTGAAAATAACAATTACGCCATGGGAACTTCTGTTGAACGTACAACTAACGTAATGGATTTATCAAAATTAGGTTCTTCTTACGAAATGCCTTCTTTTTCTGTAAACGGTATGTCTCCAGAAGATGTACACGAGGCTGTTGCAATGGCTGCAGAGCGTGCACGAAAAGGAGATGGACCAACATTGTTAGACATTAAAACCTACCGATACAAAGGGCACTCAATGTCTGATCCTCAAAAATACAGAACAAAGGACGAAGTAAAAGAATACCAATCAAAGGATCCAATAGAACACTGTTTGAAGGTAATCAGAGACAATAAATATCTTACAGAAGAAGAGATTAAAGATATCCAATCGTGGGTAACAAATGAAATTACAGAGGCAATTGAGTTTGCTGAGCAATCTGAATACCCAACAAAAGATGAATTGTACAAAGATGTGTACAAGACAGAGGGTTATCCATTTATTATTGAATACTAAAAAATTAAAGAATTATGGCTGAGGTTATTTTAATGCCAAAATTATCAGATACGATGACTGAAGGTGTCGTTGCAGAATGGCACAAAAAGGTTGGAGATGACGTAGAATCTGGTGAATTACTCGCAGAAATCGAGACAGACAAAGCAACAATGGAGTTTGAATCATTTTATGATGGAAAACTTTTATATATAGGGATTGAAAAAGGTCAAACTGCACCGGTCAACGACATTCTAGCTATCATTGGTGAAGAAGGCGAAGACATTGAGAAGTTAATCGAAGAAGCAAAACAATCTAGTAGCGCAGATGCCTCAGAGGACGACAGTTCAGAAACTGTAGAGAAAAAAGAGGTTGTTGAAGAGAAAACGCAAACAGAAAGCAAACCTGCTGCCAAAGAAACACCTGCAGCTCCAGTTACAAGCGGAGATGGTGGAAGAATCTTTGTTTCTCCTCTAGCGAAAAAATTAGCTGAAGAAAAAAACATCGATCTGAATACAGTAAAAGGATCAGGAGAAAACGGACGTATCGTTAAACGCGATATTGAAAATTACGTTCCTTACGAAAGACCTCAAGGTAGTGCACAAGTTGCAGCTAGCGGTCCTGCTTTAACAGAATCTTACACAGATGAAAATATTTCTCAAATGCGTAAAACCATTGCGAAGCGTTTAGCAGAAAGTAAATTCACTGCCCCTCACTTCTATTTGACTTTGGATATTGACATGGACAATGCAATTGCTGCGCGTAAAGCAGTAAACGCAAATGAAGACGTCCGCATTTCATTCAACGACATGGTCATTAAAGCTTGTGCTGTTGCATTAAGAAAACATCCTGCTGTAAATAGTGCTTGGTTGGGCGATAAGATTCGTAAATACAATCACATCAATATTGGTGTAGCAGTTGCTGTTGAAGATGGATTATTGGTTCCAGTTGTACGTTTTGCAGATACAAAAGGACTGATGACAATTGGTTCGGAAGTAAGAGAATTTGCAAAGAAAGCAAAAGACAAAAAGCTTCAACCACAAGATTGGGAAGGGAATACCTTTACAATTTCTAACTTAGGAATGTTCAACATTGAAGAATTTACTGCCATTATTAATCCACCAGACAGTTGTATTTTAGCGATTGGAGCAATTAAACAAGTACCAGTTGTTAAAGATGGACAAGTTGTTCCAGGTAACGTTATGCGTGTAACACTTTCTTGTGACCACAGAGTGGTTGATGGTGTGACAGGGTCTGAATTCCTAAACACGTTTAAGTCTTACATGGAAAACCCAATGATGATGCTGGTTTAATTTTGTTTAGAAAGTCCGTTATCGGCGTTGCAAGAAGTTTTAAAAACAGTCATTGACAAATGTCAACTCCTTGATTTTTAAAACTACTTGCGCCTTGCTAACAAACTTTCTAATTCAAAATTTTGGATTTCTAATTCCATAAAATCTTTTTGAGAGTCCAGACTTTTTCGTTTGGACTTTTTTTATTTATAGAAGTTCATTGCACAAAACTTTTCTTTTGCATACTTCTGCAAGGTTTCTAAATCATCGAAAGTGCTCTACCTCTATATTCTACGAAAAAACTCTACAAATCTCTGTAAAATCTTCAAGAACCGAAGGAGCTCCCTACATCTCAAAAACTTTACGTTCCTCCGCTCCTCCGAATCTCTGAGTAATTCTTCCTCAGTGAATCTCTGTAAAAACCCTCCCCTTTATCTCTGTGTAAAAACTCGAGTGCCACCGGCACTCTCTATACCCCAACAGCTCTGCGAACCTCTGCTCCTCTGCGAAAAACCTCCGGGATCTCTGCGGTAAAAAATTGAGGTGAAAATAAAAAAGCCATACCTCTCAGTACAGCTTTTCAAATATTATATAAAGTTCAAATTACGCTACAACCTCATCAGCTGTAAAGTGAAATTCTCCTTCGATTTTTGCATTCTCATCAGAATCTGAACCGTGAACTGCATTTTCTCCCATTGAAGTTGCATATTTCTTACGGATTGTTCCTTCTGCTGCTTCTGCTGGATTAGTTGCACCAATTAAAGCACGGAAATCTGCTACAGCGTTATCTTTCTCTAAAATTGCAGCAACGATAGGTCCTGATGTCATAAACTCAACCAACTCTCCATAGAAAGGACGCTCACTGTGAACAGCATAAAATTCTTTTGCTTGTTCTTCTGTCAATTGCGTATATTTCATCGCTTTAATTTCAAATCCTCCATCAGTAATCATTTGGATAATGTTTCCGATGTTACCAGCCTTAACTGCGTCTGGTTTAATCATTGTAAAAGTTCTATTCGTTGCCATTTTAATGTGTTTTTCTAATTGTGGCGCAAAAATAGTGAATTAGAATTGAATAAGTAGATTTCTAAAGATATATTTTACTGTTATAATGGACGGAAATTTTTCATGACTTTTATCAATCTATTTTTATGACTGCTTCGTAAAGTTCGTCTGAACAAAGGTCAACCAAAGGAAAAGTTATTTCTTTTTTATTGGTCTGATAATCATTAATAAAGTAACTTACATTCATTAATGGATCCTTTCCATAAGTGGGACTGTTCATATAAATACAATTCCAAACAGTATCTAAAACTCCGCTTTCAAATGGACCTGGAATCTTTTTCATCCAATGTTCTGCTCCATTTTGAGGATAATTCCAATCATAATAATGCAAAGTGTCGAGGTTTGTATATGCGTTTGAAACATTTAAACTTAAAATAAAGTTGAATGGTGGCACCCCCCAAAACACTTCCCCTAAATCCAAGTTTTTCATAGCGGGTATTCCTTCTAAAATAGGACCATTTTTCAATATTTCCATATCTAAAGAATTGGCGTCTTTACGGTTATAAACTACCTCGAAATAACCCTCAGCATCTGTATTAAAAGATAAGACCATTCCTTTTTGTCCAAACAATGGTTGACCGTGTTGCTTAAATGATACATCCGTTACATTCGCAGCTGGAACACCACAATCATGCATTAAACGGCCTTTAACTGTATATTTGATTTCATTGCTTTTATCACAAGCAAACAGGAAGCATGTTAGTAAAAGTGCAGTGAGTATATATTTTATTGTTTTCATGGGTGTTGGTTTTGAGCACTTAACAATGTAGATAAAAATAAAGTTGCAAAAAGTAGAATCAATCTTTTTTTGTTGCTTGTTACTGAAAATAGTTATTTCCTTCATAATAGTAATGTATTGATTGATACTCAAACTTATAGTCTATTTATAATAAAACCAAATATTTAACCTACTAAAATTGATTTCATTTTCTTTTAACATCCTCAGTCCCTGACGCTTCCTTCATTTCATGTTGAACACTTCTATAAATCGTGTTGAAATCGAGAAATGATTAACTTTCAAAAAGGGAAATGATGTATTGATTCTCCGTCTTCTTACCACTAAGAATTTTAATGGATATCTTGCTTGATAGTCAACCTTTAAGTTAAAACCCTCAATCTGTAAGACTTTTATTGTAAAAATTGAAATTCAAAAGATATATATAAAGATTTCTCGTCATCCCAATAAATTGGGATTCTGTCGAAAAGACAGGTTTCAGGCTAGGTCAAATGGAAAAAAGAAGAAAAGCTCAGCTTTTCTTCTTTTTTCCTAACTTACCCCACACGACTGTCATTTCGATCATTCCAAAATCTTTGATTTTTGGGATGGAGAAATCTTATAAAAATGTTACTGGTATAGTCGCAAGGAATCACATGATTTAATTCAATTCCTAATGAAAGATGTCTACGTTACATAAGTCACCTAAATTTCAACTAGAATTCTAGACTTTTGTAAAAAATATTAATCACGAGAGAAAAATATACAAAATGCATTTACTAAAAAAGTACCTGCCTATTTTAGACTGGCTTCCGAATTACAAAAAGAAAAACCTACAAGGCGATTTATCTGCTGGATTAACGGTTGGAATCATGCTTATTCCTCAAGGAATGGCTTACGCAATGTTGGCTGGACTAGATCCTATTCATGGTTTATACGCAGTAACGGTTCCTATTCTATTGTATGCTATTTTCGGAACATCCAGACAATTGGCGGTTGGTCCGGTAGCTATGGTTTCTTTACTTACCGCTGCGGGAATCGGTGCATTAAATCCTAGTTCCCCCGAACAATATTTATTGTATGCCTTAACCCTTGCCTTCATGATTGGATTGATTCAATTTGGAATGGGAGTTTTGCGCTTCGGGTTCTTTGTCAACTTCCTATCACATCCTGTAATTAACGGATTTACTTCTGCAGCAGCAATTATCATCGGATTGAGTCAAGCCAAGCATCTTTTTGGAATTGAGCTACCAAGAAGTGAATACTTTCAGGACATCATGGTAAACATTTACCATAACATCGGTGGAATAAATTGGACGGCCTTTGCAATAGGACTGGGTGGAATCATCATTATTAAATTCGGAAAGAAAATTCACAAAAGTCTGCCCACACCACTTTTAGCGGTAGTCTTTGGTATTTTATTGGTTTGGGGATTTGGACTTACCGCAAATGGCGTTTCAGTTCTAGGTGAAGTTCCTTCGGGACTCCCAGGCTTATCATCGCCTTCATTCTCTATGGAAACGTGGAGTGTTTTACTCCCAATTGCCATCACTATTTCATTGGTGAGTTTTGCTGAAAGCTTTGCGGTTGCCAAGATTATTCAAGGCAAACATAAAGATTATAAGTTGGACGCCAACCAAGAGCTTATTGGCTTGGGAATGGCAAACTTTGGAGCAGCATTCTTTATGGGATATCCCGTTACAGGTGGATTCTCAAGAACAGCTGTGAATGACCAAGCAGGTGCAAAAACAGCCTTAGCCTCAATCATCAGTGTTGCATTAATCATCATCACATTATTGTTTTTAACTGAGTTGTTTTTCTACTTGCCGAAATCAATTCTTGCAGCAGTAGTTATGGTAGCTGTTTATGGATTAATTGACGCAAAAACACCGAAAAAGTTATGGAAAACAGACAAAACCGATTTTACTCTCTTGATGATTACTTTTGTTTCTACGCTTACTTTAGGTATTGTAACAGGAATTATCATAGGAATGATTCTTTCTTTAGTTGCGGTTTTATACAAAGTTTCTCGTCCACATATGGCAAAACTAGCACACGTACCGAATACAAATTTCTACAGGAACACACGTCGATTCAAGGAATTAAAAGAAAACAATGACGAACTTTTTATCCGTATTGATGGTCAAATTTACTTTGCAAACATCAGTTTTATTCAAAAACAGGTTGAAGCATGGGAAAAAGAAAAAGCGAATGCCCTTAAAAAAGTAGTGCTCAACTTTGAAAGTGTAATATCTATCGATAGTACTGGGGCACATGAAATCGAAGACTGGATCAACAATTGGCACAAGAAAGGAATAAGCGTTGCTATTGCTGGAGCACGTGGTCCCGTTAGAGACATTCTAGTAAAGTGGAACCTGATCGAAAAACTTGGAGAAGATTACATCTTCATCAACATGCACGATGCTGTACAATATCTAAATAAGACTGAAGAAGCGAACTTGATTGAAAACAAGAAGTATGCGTTACAGAGTAATGTGAATTAAATCCTACACTCCCCTCTTACAAATCCCTTTTGACAAATAGTCGGAAGGGATTTTTTTGTATCTTTCCTTATTGAATTAAAATTTACAAAACCTTGAAAGAAAAACAAACTATAGAAAGTCTAGACCAAGAATTCTGGAACTCCAAATACGAGAATAATTTAGCAGGTTGGGATTTGGGAGAAGTCTCTCCACCGATTAAAGAATATATTGATCAATTACAAATTAAAAAATTAAAGATTTTAATTCCAGGCGCTGGAAATGCTTACGAAGCCAAGTATCTCATCGATAAAGGATTTAGCAATGTAACCGTAATCGATATTGCCCCAAGGCTAATAGATAAGTTAAAACAAGATTTTAAAGGAAATAATGCTATTCAGTTAATCCATGGAGATTTCTTTGAGCACAATGGAAAGTATGACCTAATCTTAGAGCAAACTTTTTTCTGTGCAATTCATCCCTCACTTCGTCTGGATTACATTCAAAAAATGAAATCCCTACTTTCCAAGGACGGAAAGCTATGTGGCGTTTTATTCAATAGAGAATTTATAGGCGGACCTCCATTTGGAGGAAGCAAAGAAGAGTATTTAAACTTAATAGAAGGAAGATTAAAAGTAAATACAATGGAAGTTTGTTATAACTCACACCCTGCAAGAAAAAACACAGAGTTATGGATTAACCTTCAAAAGCATTAAATTTGAAATTAGATTATATGTTGCCTTAGAAAGGTTTAGTCAACGCTATCGTTTTTTAGGTAATTGAGCCTGTTCGAAAAACGATACTTTGACAATGGAACTGATAATTAAAACCAAGCATAACGCAGGATTTGGAAAACTTTTGCAAAGACTGTAACAATTGTAACCGAGATATCATTAATGAATCCCGACCTTTGTACCAGTCAAAAGAAAAAAACTAAAAAAAAAGAAAATATGAACATAGAGCAAATTTACACAGGATGTTTAGCGCAAGGTGCGTACTACATAACAAGTAATGGTGAAGCGGCGATTATTGACCCATTGCGTGAAATTCAACCCTATTTAGAGCGATTAGAAAAAGACGGTGTGAAATTGAAATACATTTTCGAAACACATTTCCACGCAGATTTCGTTTCAGGTCACGTTGATTTAGCGAAAGCTACAGGAGCAGATATCGTTTTTGGTCCAACCGCAGAGACAGAGTTTAATAGCATCATTGCAAAAGATGAGCAAATCTTTGAAATTGGAGACATTAAAATTAAATTAATGCACACTCCAGGTCACACCATGGAAAGTTCAACTTATCTATTGATTGATAAAGATGGAAAAGACCATGCTATTTTCTCAGGAGATACTTTATTCTTAGGAGATGTGGGACGTCCAGATTTGGCACAGAAAGCTGCAAACATGACCCAAGAGCAGTTAGCAGGTCACTTATACGATTCGTTAATGACGAAGATTATGCCTTTAGCAGATGACGTAATCGTTTATCCAGCGCATGGTGCAGGTTCAGCATGTGGTAAAAACATGATGAAAGAAACAGTAGATACTTTAGGAAATCAAAAGAAAGTAAACTACGCATTAAATCAGCCCAACAAGGAAGCATTCATTGAGGCTGTTACAGATGGACTACTACCGCCTCCAGCTTACTTTGGGGCGAACGTGGCGATGAATAAAAAAGGATACCAAAATGTTGATGAAGTAATCAAAACTGGGTTAACTGCATTATCTCCAAAAGAGTTTGAAGCTGCAGCAGAAGGAACTGGCGCTTTGATTCTTGACACACGAGCAAATGGAGATTTCGCAAAAGGATTTATTCCTAACTCAATTAGTATTGGAATCGGTGGTGATTTTGCCCCATGGGTTGGTGCAATGATCGGAGATGTACAACAACCATTACTTTTGGTTGCTGAACCAGGAATGGAAGAGGAAGTTGTAATTCGTCTAAGCCGAGTTGGATTTGACAACGTAGTTGGATACTTGAAAGGAGGCTTTGAGTCTTGGACAAAAGAAGATCGTGAGATTGACAAGGTAGACAGAATTACACCCCAAGAATTCGAAAGTCGATTTAAGCCTGAAGAAAGTGTTGTATTTGATGTGCGTAAAGAATCTGAATACGAAGCAGAGCATGTAGACGAGGCTTTCTCACGTCCTTTATCGAATCTTAACGACTGGATCAGAGAAATCAATCCAAAAGAGCATTTCTTCTTGCACTGTGCTGGAGGATACAGAAGTATGATTGCTGCAAGTATCTTACAATCGAGAGGTTACCGTAACTTCACCGAGATTGAAGGAGGAATGGGAGCAATTGCTAAAACAAACGTACCTAAAACGGACTTCGTTTGTGCTTCAAAAACAATGTCATAATACAAGTAAAATAGCATTTACAGCGGTTCCTACTTTTGAACCGCTGTATTTTACAAACCCATCGGATTTACACCCGATTCAAAACAAAATCAAATGAGCTTTTTAAAACAATTAGGATTAGGAACAATAATGTTAGGAACTATTGTTTTTACAAGTTGTTCAAACTCTCAAACAACAGATACACCGATTGCTAAAAACTCAACGCAAAGCAATTCACAAAAAGAAACAATTAATTTTGAAAATGCTTTTATAGTTGATGTTCGTACACCCGGTGAATTTGCTTCAGGTCAGTTTGAAGGAGCGGTTAACATTCCTGTAAATGAAGTAGAACAAAATCTAAGCAAGTTTGATGGGGAAGAACAAATTGTAGTTTACTGTAGAAGTGGTGCGCGATCTGGGAATGCGAAAAAAATTCTAGAACGCAACGGTTACACCAATATCATTAATGCAATCAACCTATCTCATTTGAACAAGTTAAAAAAGGAACAAGATGGAAAATAACAATAAAATCAAGGTATTGATTCCTACTGATTTCTCAATCGAGGCGGAATATGCTTTTCTGATGGTCAACAATCTATCAAAAAAGGCAAATATGGAAGTTACGTTCTTACATATTTTAAATGTACCCGATACAGTGACTTTAGGTTTGGATAATACCATCAGTACTTGTGGAGAAATAGACGTGAATTTCGTAGAAGTTCAACGCAGCATGGCTTTATCAAAATTAGCCGAACTAAAGGAGAAAAATCCGAGTGTCAAAACAGACCTCATTTTTGGTCACACCACAACAGGAATTATTCGCTATGCTGAAGAAAATAACTTCGACCTTATTGCACTAGGTACCAAAGGTACTTCTGGATTGGCAGAACGCTTTATTGGAAGTAACGCACAATTAATAGCACGTAAATCAGATATTCCAGTATTGACTTTAATGTGCGACCGTTCAGGATTAGAATTAAAAGATATACTCCTGGTTCATAATTTTGAAGAAAATGAACTTCAAAATTTAAAACTAATGAAGCGCATCATAGATATTTTTGATACAAAGCTTCATTTCTTACAAATTGCTTCAAAAAGCGATGATGAAAATCAAATCAAAGAAAACATGGCTGTGTTTGCACAAAAGAACGACTTAGTCAGTTATGAAACGCATGTCATTCACGACCACAATATTGAAGATGGAATCAATCATTTCATGGAATCTCATGATATGGACATCATTTGTATTGGTACGCACGGAAAGGGTGGAATCTTTCACAAAAGTGCAACAGAAACACTGATCAACCACCTTTACAAACCCATTATTTCATACAAAATTAAATAGAAAAAAATGTTAGATTTTATATTACAACCTTGGCCATGGTGGTTCTCAGGGCTCATCCTTGCTGGCATTATGTTCAGCCTATTGTTCTTCGGAAATTCATTTGGATTCTCGGCAAACCTACGTACAATATGCTCTATTGGTGGGGCAGGAAAAAAAGTCAAATTCTTCGATTTTGATTGGAAGAAACAAACTTGGAACCTTGTATTTCTTTTAGGTGCAATCCTAGGAGGATTCATCACCAATCAATACCTTACCTTGCCTGATCAAGTGGTAGACATTTCAGAAAACACTATTCAAGACCTTCAGGCATTAGGTTTTGCAGCACCCACATCCATTCAGCCTTCAGAACTTTTTGATAGTGAAGCGCTATTTACACTTAAAGGATTTTTAATTCTTGCAATTGGTGGATTAATGGTAGGATTTGGTGCACGTTATGCAGGAGGATGTACATCTGGACATGCCATCAGTGGATTAGCTGACCTTCAGCTGCCTTCCTTAATAGCAGTGATAGGGTTCTTTATCGGTGGACTCATCATGACTTTCGGAATATTTCCACTTATTTTTTAAAAATTATATAGAGAGAGATGAAATTTATAAAGTATTTAATAGTGGGGACACTATTCGGAATTGTAATGGCTAAATCTGAAGCCATCTCATGGTATAGAATCCAAGAAATGTTCAGGTTCCAAGCCTTTCACATGTTTGGTATTATTGGAGTTGCTGTAGTGACTTCAATCATAGGCGTTGCCCTGATCAAAAAGTTTAAGTTACGTGACATGGCAGGAAACCCTATTCTGTTTTACCCTAAAAATAAATCAATTGCACGTTATTTAATTGGCGGAACAATTTTCGGACTTGGCTGGGCACTTAGTGGTGCTTGCCCTGGACCAATGGTGGTAAATATAGGATATGGATTTATGTCATTTGGAGTAGTCTTCGTATTTGCACTACTTGGAACATATTTGTACGGAGCATTTAGAGACAAACTTCCTCATTAATTACTTAAAAGTGAACAATACGATGAATATGAAAAGTTTTAAGCCTCAAAATTTAATCCTTGGATTAAGTCTGTTGTTCACTTTTACCTTTTTGGGTTATGGACAACAGAATCAAAGAGACACTTCGAAATCCCTTGTTGGTTTCATTAAAAAAGGAAAATTAAGTTTTCATTCGCGAACCTACCTGATGTCGACACTCAATGAAGGAAAAGGGAATGACTTTTTTACTTTAGCCAATGGAAATATTTTTTCATACGAAACACCGATTTTTCACGGATTTCAAATTAAAACAGGCGGATTCCTTTCTTTTCGATTAGCAGAATATAACCTCATCGATTCTGAGACAGGTCAATGGACCAAAAATCGATATGAAAAAGCACTTTACGACACTAAGCACCCACAAAGCAAATACAATTTAGGAGGGCTCGATGAAGTTTACCTTTCCTACCTGCATCAAGGAATTAGTTTCAAACTCGGTCGGCAAGCCTATAAAACACCACTCCTAAATAAAAACTTCAACCGTTTACGTCCCAATTTATTTCATGGTTTATCTGCAAAATATCAATTGCAAAAAGTAAGTATATCTGCCGCTTGGTTTGCCTCCGAAGCTGTCCGTGGAACAATGGAGACATACGCTATGTCCAACTCTTTTGGAGTGTATGGGCAAGGACGTCATCCTAGTGGACTGAACAATGATTATCATGGATACATCAACACACATGGAACGGGAATTTTAGGATTTCAATACGAAGAAAAGAATTGGAAAACCCAAGCTTGGAACTTCTGGAGTGAGAATGTCTTTAACCTCAGTTTTCTTCAATCAGATTACACGCTAAAACTCAACTCTACAAAACTATTATTCGGAATTCAAGGTTTATATCAAACTGCTTTAAACAATGGTGGAAACAATGACCCAACTCATGCTTATATGCTGAAAAATGAATCAACCTTCGCTATTGGTGGTCAGTTTGCCTTGGAATTTATCCAACAACATAAAATCAGTTTTAACTATTTAGGTATTTCTGATCAAGGACGGTATTTATTCCCTCGAGAATGGGGACGTGAACAGTTTTACGCCAGTCAAACCACTGAATTATTTGAAGGATACGGAGGTCTCAATGCTTATGTTTTGAGGTATGAATACTTTTCTAAAAACAAACAACATACTTCAATAATTAGTGGAGGAGTAATCGATCAGCCGAGTATAGATAATTTGCGTTTAAATAAATACGGACTAGACAATTATTATCATTTTCTGATTGAACACAAATATCATTTTGAAAAATACATGAAAGGATTAAGCTTACGTTTTATTGCAACTTATAAAAAAGAGATTGGACAAGGAGTTATGACAGCCCAACAGAAACTCAATAAAGTGGATATGATCAACCTTAATCTTGTCATTGATTACAAGTTTTAATTAAATACGTCCAAAGAAGATCAGTTTATAAACAGTACCTGGATAATCCGTCAGTTGGATTATTTCTCCATTGATTTGTTCTACTAAACTATTGATTAGCATCACACCAAGACTTTCACTTTTTTCATTTAGAATATCTTGTAGACCCTGACATCCTTTGTCTCCAATAATCAATTCAAAGTGACCTTCTTCAACAACTTCTAAGTGAACAAATATTTTTACTTCATTGTTTTCATCTGCTCCATGTTTAATTGCGTTAGTTACAATTTCATTAATGATAAGCCCCAGGGGAATAGCTACATCAAGTGTAACAAAAACAGATTCGACATTAAGGGACAAGTCAATAGATTTATGACTAGAACTAATGGATTTTGATAAATCCCCTATTAATTTATCGAGGTATTTTCCAAATTCAATTTTATCTAATTCTTTGGATTGATAAAACATTTCATGAATAGCCGCCATTGACTTAATTCTATTGCGACTGTCTTCATACAACTTATTGAGTTCTTTTTGATGTCTATTTGCACCAGCTTGTAAAGAAAGTAAACTTGAAATAATCTGCAAATTGTTTTTCACACGATGATGAATTTCTTTTAATAGTAATTCTTTTTCGCTTAAGTCACTCAATAAATCTTCTTGCACCTTTTTAGATGCTGTTATATCTCGTGCTGTACAATAAGCCAGTTGAGAGCTTTTGTCTAATCGAGAATTCCAACTTAAATAAACGATTTCCCCTGACTTAGTTACATACCTATTTTCAAAAGTCATAATACCATAAGGATCTAAATCATTGGCATCAAAAGTAGACTTCTCTACATCATCTGGATGTATAAAATCTAAAAAAGAGCTCGATAATATTTCCTTTTCAGTATATCCAAGAAGTTTAGACCATGCAGGACTCACCTTTACAAAGTACCGATCGGTATGTACAATACAATGTAAATCACTTGATAAGTTAAAAAAATTGTCCAAACCTTTTTTCCCAATAATTCGATCAGTCAAATCAGTAACAATGCCTTCCGCACCAGTAATTTCCCCTTTTTTATTGAGTATAGGAATAGAGGTAAAAGACAAATACTTAGTATTTCCTTTAGGCGTTATAATGAATTGATTTAGTATTTGTTTGTCCTTTGAAGTTCTTAAAAGAACACCTCTTTCCCTAAATCTAGAAACAGAAATAGGATCCATACATGACATGAAGAAATCAGCTAACGTTCCATCAAACCCTCCTTCATACTCATAAATATCATAAACTTCTTCCGACCAATATAAATCCAACGATTCAAAATCATAAGACCAAATACCAATTTGAGATTCATCTTCAATGTTTCTATCCCTTATTTCTGACTCTAATAAACTAACAGTATATTGATCGATATCACTTCCATTTTCTTTATCGTAAACCCCAGTAATTGTCGAATCATATATATGAGCAGTTAACTCGCTTGCCTTACTTTTAAGGAAGGCCAATCGCTCTTTGGTATTTTTGATTTCTTGAAGTAATGATTCTAGGTCGCGTTTCATTAAGTAGTATCTTGATTTATGTCAACTAAATTAATACTAAAATTAGTAATAATCAATATTATACAGTGATATCATTCGACTATTTTATTTAGCCAAACAGTGTTTTATTTAACTTTATATTCCCTTTACTTCTTTATAGGTAGGACTCAGACAACAGCCCTCAGTTCAATAACTCACTAAAAAATCAATTACAATCGTCTTCCTAATCTATTAATAAAGGTCAAACGGTAAACTGTACCTTCAACATTTTCTAATTGAGTAATATCACCGTCAATTTGTTCAACTAAACTATTGATTAGTAAAACCCCTAAACTTTCAGTTTTTTGATGTAGGATATTTGCAAAACTATTGGCTCCTTTATCACCAATTATAATTTCAAACCGACCGTCTTCAAGCGTTTTCATTCGTATAAAAACATGCACATCACCGTCTTTACTTGCTCCATGCTTCATTGAATTCGTGATGATTTCATTAATTAATAAGCCTAATGGAATAGAAGTATCTAGGTTTACAAAAACATTATCGACATCAATTTTATAATCAAAAGTATTATCGGCCGAATCAAAAGATATGGCTAAATCTGCAGTTACTCTATTCAAGTATTTACTCAATTCAATTTTATCTAGCTCTTCTGATTGATAAAACATTTCATGGATAGCTGTCATTGATTGAATTCTATGTTTCATGTCCGAATACAGCTTTGTAAGTCGCTCCTCCTCACTATTCATTCCAGACTGCAATGACAACAAGCTAGAGATAATCTGAAGGTTATTTTTAATTCTATGGTGAATTTCTCTGAGCATTAAATCCTTCACATTCAAATCATCAATCAATGCTTCTTTATCTAATTTTGACTTTGTAATATCTGTAGCATTACAATAAGCCAATTGGGTTTCTTCATCCAATTGAGAATTCCAACTCAAGTAAACGATTTCTCCGGACTTTTTAAGATAGCGGTTTTCAAATTGAACAGCAGATCCTTCTTTGGCTATTTTCTCAATGACTTCAATAGTACTTTCAATATCATCAGGGTGAATAAATTCGAGAAAAGAAGAAGACAGCAATTCTTTTTCTGAATACCCTAGCAATTTTGTCCACGCAGGACTAAGTTTAACAAAGTATCGGTCTAAGTGAATGATACTATGAAGGTCAAGTGATAAATTAAAAAAATTATCCAAACCATTCTTACCAATAATTTTATCCGATATATCTTTTACGAACCCTTTTGCTCCAATGATTTCCCCTTCATCATTCAAAATTGGTGTAGAAGAAAAAGACAGCAGTTTTTTATTCCCTGCAGCTGTAATAATGGTTTGATTCATTATAGAATCTTCCTTACTGTTCATTAGAAAGTTAATATGCTCTGGCAATCGAGCAATACTCCTATCATCAACACAAGTAAAGTAATATTCTTGAACAGTTCCTTTGAAATCTTCTGGAAACTCGAAAATTTTATAGGTTTCCTCCGACCAAACTAGACTCTCTGTTTCAAAATAATAAGCCCATCTTCCAACTTTAAAAAATGTTTCCGCCCTTTGAATTTGATCATCACCTTTTATGAATTTAGACTTATAGTTTTCTAAATTTTCATTTCTTAACACGTTAGAAAAACTGTCCTCAAATGGTGTGTTGTTCGGATCGAGCTCAAGCGCTCTTTTTTTTAACTTCAGCAGTTTAGCTCTAGTTTCTTGAATTTCTAAATTTAACTTCTCTCGTTCGTCTATCATTGAACACTGATTCCCAAAACAATACAATTTTTGTTTTTTATAAATTTACAAAAAAAATAAAAAAACATTACGCTGTTGTTTCTGTTTTTTTCACACTAAATACCAAACTAGAGATATTAGTCTCGTGTAAAAACTCTTTTGCTATGCTTTGAATTTCCTCAGGAGTTATCCCTTCAATTACCTCGTAAATCTCGGCAAGTGTATCAATTTCATTAAACACCAACAGACTTTTTCCAAAATTTAGCATTACACCTGAATTACTGTCCATCCCTAAAGCAAAGTGACCTTTCATCTGCTGTTTGGCCTTTTTCAATTGATTTTCAGTTAGTGGTTCATCAATAAATCGCTGAATCTCCTTTTTAATCAGTCGAATGGTCTTTTTTTGATATTTTGGATCTGTCCCTGCATACACATTCCAATAGCCGACCTCTTCAAACGGGGTGTAGCTCGCATCAATATTATAAGTATATCCATATTTTTCACGGATTGATAAGCCCAAACGAGAGTTCAAAGCTGGACCGCCTAAAATATTAATCAATAAAGTAAATACCCGACGATTCGGATGATTATACCCTGGCGCCCTACCTCCTATCATAATATGAGATTGATAATTGGCTTCTGCCCTTACCACATCAAATGGTTGAAGGGGAGCTGGGGGAATCGGTGCAATCAATTCTTGTTGATTTGAAAAATGACCAAAATCTTTATTGAGTTTCTTTAATACAGCTTCTGCTTTTAGGTTCCCTACAAAGGAAATCACCATGTTTTCAGGATAGAAGAATCTTTTTACATACCTTTCTAAATCTTCTCTGCTAAAAGATTGCACTGAAGCTACTGTACCTAAGATATTATTTCCTAAAGGATTGTTCGGGAACAAATAAGATTCAAAATCATCAAAAATCCTGTCGGAAGGACTATCTAAATAGGAGTTGATTTCATCCAAAACGACTTCCTTTTCTTTTTCGATTTCTTTTTCTGGAAAAGTCGAATTAAAAAGGATATCAGCCAATAAATCAGAGGCTCTTTTCAAATGTTCAATGGTAAAAGAACTGTACACACAAATTTCCTCTTTTGTGGTATAAGCATTCAGTTCTCCACCAACAGAATCAAGACGTGACAAGACATGAAAAGCCCTTCTCTTTTTTGTTCCTTTAAAAATACAGTGTTCTAAAAAATGAGCTAATCCTTCCTCTCCTTCATTTTCGAATCTTGAACCTGCGCGTATGATCACCCCAAGATGGGCAACAATGGATGGGTCGTGCAAATAAACCACACGCATTCCGTTATCTAAATGATATATTGTTGGCTCTACATTCATGAAAAAAACATTAAGGATTACGACGAGAAACCTTCCAAGAATCCTTTTTTACATCTTCTCGTTCAAAACAAATTCGGTCATGTAAACGACTCGGACGTCCTTGCCAAAACTCTAAATACGTTGGACGTATTAGGTATCCTCCCCAAAAAGGAGGTCTAGGCACTTCTTGTTTTTCAAAGCGCTTTTCAATTTTCTTTAACTCTTGTTCAAGTTCTGCACGGTCTGCAATGACATCACTTTGTTTGGATGCCCAGGCTCCCAGCTGACTTCCTCTTGGTCGAGATGCAAAATAATCATCGGCCATGAAATCTGGTGCTTTTTCCACCTTTCCTTGCACACGAATCTGACGCGATAAGCATTCCCAATAAAAAATGGCAGAAATTTGTGGATTTTCAGCAATGTCTTTTCCTTTTTTACTCTCGTAATTGGTATAAAAAACCAAACCTTCCTCTAAAAGCTCTTTCATGTATACAACCCTTGAGGAAGGCATAAGGTTTTTCCCAACAGTGCTAACGGTCATCGCATTTGGAGAAATGCACTGCTGTTCAAAAGCTTCTTGATACCACCTTTTAAACAGCTCCATGGGTGAGATGTTTTTTAAACGATCATCCAAAGTTCCCTTATCGAAATCTGTATGGTCATTGCGTAAAATATCAAGAAACTCTTTCATTTCATTTAGTTTGTTTCGTCTTTAAAAGATACATTGTCTTCATCTTCATTCGATTCAACTTCTTCTTCTAAATCTTCTGATTCGGCTAGTGCTTCGTCTTCTTCATATTCCTCCTCAGCAGAAGTATTTACAAGTTCTTCCCCTTCTTCAAGAGGTCTTCTACCAAGTTCAACATCCAAATCTGGATTGTAAGGCAATACCTCTACAATCGGAGTAATCATGATCGAAGGTACTTCAAAAGTAACCGTCATGTCACTTAAACTTTCCTGAATACGATCGTATGCTTCTTTTACGTTACTTGCTGTAACCAAGAAGTTATTTGATATTTTCTTTTCTTTTCCTTCATCTCCATCAATAGAAACATAGGTCAATTTACATTTGTACCAAACGTCCGAATCATCATAATAAAAAATATCAGCGTATTCTGTTTTAGAGATTCCAGTGATCAAAAACTCACCTTGTACACTTTGTCCTACTTCTTCATAAATTCGAGCTTCTGCATCTGTAAAAGAAACAGAATCTACTAAATAAGGCTCAGTAACACGCTTAAGCCTTCCGTCTTCCAACTGCTTTGTGTATTTAACCTTTACTGTAAACCAATTATTCATAATTCTATTTTAATGAGTTATTGTCTATTTTTAAGACAGACAAAGTTAGCAGAAATTAGAGTGTTTATCGAATAAAGTCTTTGGTATTTTTAAGAAAGCTGAACCTAATTATTAAGGTCCTTTTTTCAAGACGCTAATCAGACTTGTTTATGGAGAACTTTAGAGGGTTATTGCTATTTTCTAGACCAAGAAAAAGCATAAAAAATGATTTGATTAAAAAGGATAACCGATGGCAATATGGAATTGCGGTTGGAAAGGGTTGGGCAACATATTGTTTTCTTTATAGTAATAATCTCCAGTATCTGGATTAATTCCCCATTCGTCTTTTGCTTCTTGTATAAACGGACTTCGATCTTGGAAAATCCATTTGGCATTATCGGGCAGAGCTGGGTTTCTTAAAGGAATACCCAAATCCAAACGCACAATTAAAAAAGAGAAGTCTAATCGTAACCCAATTCCACTAGAAAGGCTTAATTGCTTGTAAAAATCTTTAGTGATTTGACCTCCTGGACGATTCGGGTCTTCATTATAAGCCCAAACATTTCCAGCATCCGCGAAAAAGGCACCTTCAAAAAGACTGGTGATTCTAAAACGGTATTCAAAAGAAGCGCCCAACCTCATGTCCCCCATTTGGGTAACTGTTCGATTAGAATCTAAGTAATATTTATACACACCTGGTCCTAATGATCTTGCTCTAAACCCTCTGTTATCGTTTGAACCACCACCAAAAAAACTATAATCGAAAGGTAAACTAGGCCCATTGTTCTTCAATGGAACTCCTGCTCCAATTTGCAAACGATAATGCAAAGACTGCTTCTTTAATTGGTGGTTTAAAATAAACTGATTGTCTAATCGAATAAATTGAGAATACCTTTGTCCAAGAAACTCTTTATACCCATCAGCGTTTGGTGTTTTCTTGTCTGTAATTAACCCAATAATCATTCCCGCCATGTCAAAATTAAATCCATAGCTAAAGGTGATCAACCCATCTTTCAGGTCTGGATTTGTAAAAGTGTAGGTGACCGCTGCATCTTTGTATACTGCTTGATTACTGTAGGCATTAATTAGAAACAAATCGTTTTGTTCTTCTAATCGTTGTGCAAACTCTTCTGTTTTACCTATTCGTACAAATTGAATTCCACCGATTACAGGAATACCTACAGTAAATACTTGAGTACGGAAGATGTCATAAAACTTCCACAAGTAATTTAATTGAATAATCTGCCGTTTGAAGTCAGGTCGTTGCTGAAAATTATAGGCTGCCGAAAAAGTGGTGATTGGGTTTTGATTTTTAGACAGACGGTCGGTTGAGATCGGGAATAATCCAGGAACATCTAATTGAATAGAAGGACCAAACTCCAAGGTATTAAAACTACGTGTTCCATCTTGAAGTACTGTAGATTCATCATTGGTGGCAAATATTTCAGGCTGAGATTCAAAACCACCACTAAAACTAATTTTCAACTTTTGTCCTTTTCTAAAAAGGTTACGATTCGTATAATTCAAAGAAGTAGAAACCCCCAAGTAACTGTTGGCATGGGTTCCTTTAGGTTCAAAACTAAAAGTCCTTTGCTCTAATGGGGTAAGGTAATAATGAACATCAATACTGTTGTCTTCATTTTCTATAATTTCGGGTTTCACCGTTTTAAAAATGCTGAGGTTCATCAATCGATTATAGGACTGCGGTAGAAAGTCTCCTTTGTAATAGTTTGTTTCTTCTAAGTAATTCTGAAATTCAACCAACTCTGCTTTAGTGGTTAATTCTCCATTGTAGAGGAAAGTTGCTGTACGAAATTGAGCATTTCGTCCGTCATACCAATCATAACGCAGGGTATCAAAGGTTGGGATTTGCTCATACGGTCCCAAAACGATTCCACGTTGATCCAATTGTTCTCGCTTAAAGTTTCCTTGATAAGTAATGGTATCTAGCAAATGGAAGGTTACATTTCTCACTTTAGTTGAAGCAAAAGGTTTAACGATTTCTTTTCCATCTTTTTCAATCACTCGTTTAGATACATCAACAGCAATTTGGATGTTTTTCCCTGGTGACAAAGTATCTACTTCATAGCTCACATAACTTTCTTTGAATCCATACAGTGCGTTATTTTTCATGAAGTCGGACATAGATTTCCTCATTTTCGCCAAGGCATCAGAATCAAAACGAAACGGAGGTTTCAAGACATTTTCTCCATTTTTTAAATACTTTTCATAGCTTGCTCTAACAGAACTATTACTCGTTCTCAGGTACATAGAATCAACAAAATAAAGTTCACCTGGAGCAATAGTGTAATCCACTTTGACCGTTTTTTTCTTGTCTTTGAATTTTGTTTTAGTTTCTACCGTAGCATTGAAGTACCCTTTTCTTTGCATAAAAAGTTTAATCTGGTCTTTTGAGGTTTCCATCAATGAGGAATCGTAAATCACAGGTGCTTCACCATAGTCATATTTAATACGTTCTCGCAAGGTATGCCTTGGATCCAAGGTGTCTTTCAGTTCAATTCTTTTAGGTCTGTAAGTGGTCTTCCCTTTCTTTAAAGCTTTTTCAATACGTCTTTCATTAATTTTCTTTTGGCGGGCCAAACGTTTATTATTCTTTTTCTTAAAACGATTTAATCGATCAATTCTGTCTTGTTCTGTTTTTGTTGAATCAATAGCGTTAAAGGCCCTTAACTTCAATCTAAATCCTAAAGTCCTATGGTTTGGACGCTGACGTATTACATTTTCAACGGCACTCTTATCCACCCTTGTGTCTTTGGGTAAATGCACAGTATTGTCTACCAAAAGGTGACGACCATCTGGTACATGACGTTTGATATTACACGCTGCAATGAAACAGGTGAATAATAAAAAAATGATATAGCGGTATATTTGCTTCACAACTAACAAAAATACGAATCAAGAGAATATAAATTGTCTTTATGTAACATCTTTTAGGAATTTTGGATCGGTAGGCAGAAAGCTGCCAGCAATAGGTTATATGCAGCAAACTTGATTGAGGTGTAAAAGACTATATCCGCTGCTCTTCCTTGCAATAGTCTAAGTGGAGCTACGCGGAATCGAACCGCGGACCTCTTGCATGCCATGCAAGCGCTCTGCCAACTGAGCTCCAGCCCCAATAAAGCACTAAGTTACATATATTTTTCAATTCTACGCCACAAGTTTAAATGTTGCAATTGTTTTGATCAGATTTCAAACTTTCTCGCTGCTTTTTCTAATCACTATTGAAGTCGAAATATTTAAAGTAATTGTGCTTTAAATAAATAAGCTGCTTGGCGAATTAAAATCGCAAAATCCACAAACATTTTCTATTTTTACAAGCCAAGACAAATCACATGATTTCAAAAGAACAAATCAAATATATCCGTTCCCTTCACAGAAAGAAATTTCGCGATCTCCACCAGCAATTCATTATTGAAGGCCCGAAAATGATTACCGAAGCTATTCAATACGCTCCTGATTGTTTACAGAAGATTTACGGAACAGAATCCGTTCAAGAACAGCTCCCTGAGCATGTTGAATTTGAAGAGATTGATACAAAAGCCTTGGGACAAATTTCAACCTTAAAGCACCCGCAAAAACAAGTAGCTGTATGTACTTACCTCCCGCAGCACACTACTCGTCCTGATTTTTATATTGCACTAGACACCATTCAAGACCCTGGAAATTTGGGGACAATTTTACGACTTGCTTCGTGGTTTGGTGTGGAGCACATCATTGCTTCAAAGGAGACCGTGGACTGCTACAATCCAAAAGTTGTTCAAGCATCTATGGGGGCTATTTTCAATGTGAATATTGAATATGTTGATCTCAAGGAAGAATTTGAAAACACCAACCTTCCCTTATTTGGTTCATTACTTGAAGGAGAGAACATTTACACAAAAAACATTCAAAAGAAAGGCATCTTGGTCATGGGTAATGAGGGCAATGGAATCAGTAGTGACTTATTGCCCCTCATAACAGACCCAATTACCATCCCAAAGTTTGGAAAAGGAGAATCGCTAAATGTAGCTATGGCGACTTCTGTTTTTCTTTCGGAATTTTCTAGACCAAGGTAGTTTATAATGGTTTTCTACCCAGAAAACGTACCACATCTCCTTTACCAACATGAAAAGTTCCTTCATTGAATATTGCTTCAATTTGATAAAGTTCAACAATTTCAATTCCCGGATATTCTGCCCTAATTTGTTTCATTGAAGCAAGTAAATCCAGTTTTTTAGGTCCTCCTACTTTTGGATTTTTCGTATTGTATTCAAGGTGTTTTGTACTGAATAACTCTGTGATAATGACTCCACCTGGCTTCAATAGTTCTATAAATTTCTTTCTGTACTGTGCACGAACTTCGGTGTCAAAATGAGTAAATATCAATGCTATTGCATCAAAAGAATTCGCTTCGTATTCTAAATCTTCTAACCCACCCACTTGATAATTAATATTCAGATTGTACTTTTCTGCAAGTTGATCTGCTTTTTTCTTGCCTTCACTACTGATGTCAAAAGCTTCTACGTCCCAACCTTGTTTTGCGGCACAAATTCCATTACGTCCTTCTCCATCTCCTGGAAGTAAAATTCGTCCGGGTTCTAATTTGGACAGTTGTTCTTTAAAATATTCATTCGGTTCTTCACCGTATGCAAATTCAATCGATGAATACCTTTCATTCCAAAAATTCTTCATTGCTTTCTCTCTTTAATTCACCTCCAAAGATACTGGCTAAAGAACGAATAAAATGTAACATAAGTTATGTACAACTTAAATTGAAGTTTTAATAGATCACGTAAGAAGGAAGTTTAAGCTTTCTCGATTGACTTTACAATGGCTTGAACACAATTTACACCATCTACCGCAGCGGAAGCAATACCTCCTGCATACCCTGCTCCCTCTCCACATGGATATAGTCCTGCAATTTCAACATGCTGCAAGGTTTCAGGATCTCTTGGAATAGAAACAGGTGAAGAAGTTCTGGATTCTGGCGCCATTAAAACAGCATCATTGGTCAAGTAACCTTCCATTTTCTTCCCGAAATCTTTAAACGCTTTACGCAAGGCATTCGCAATAAATGGTGGTAAAACTTTATTCAAATCGACACTCACCATACCTGGTTGATGACTACTTTTTGGAAGGTCCTTTGAAACTCTTCGGTTCACAAAATCCAACATTCGCTGAGCTGGAACAGCTTGAGTCTTTCCTCCTGCTATCCAACATGCTTTTTCAACAGATGCTTGAAACTCTAAACCTACAAAAGGATTATCTGGACTATAGTTCGGTAAAAGTTTTGGGTCCACTTCTACGACTATTCCTGAGTTTGAATAAGGGTTATTTCTTTTTGAGGGAGACCAACCATTGGTTACTACTTCTCCTGGAGAAGTTGCGCAAGGGGCTACAATTCCTCCTGGACACATACAAAACGAGTAAACTCCAGTATCTTTGACCTGCGTCACCAAGCTATAAGTTGCAGGCGGCAAAAACTCATCATTCACACGACCGTGGTATTGGATTTTATCAATCAACTCTTGAGGATGCTCTATGCGCACCCCCAAGGCAAAACCTTTGGCCTCCATCTTGACATTTTTCGATTTTAGCAAATCAAATATATCACGGGCAGAATGTCCTGTGGCAAGCACAACATGTTCAACATCAACTTTGTTTTCATGATCTAGTTCTAGCCCAACAATCTTTTTATTTTCGATAAAGAAATCAGTAACCTTTGTATTGAAATGAACTTCACCACCAGAAGCAATGATTTGCTCTCGCATTGCTGTGATAATTTTCGGCAACTTATTGGTTCCAATGTGCGGATGGGCATCCACCAAAATATCATACGGAGATCCGAATTGCACAAAAAGTTCAAGGACTTTCAACACATTCCCCCTCTTTTTCGAACGGGTATATAGTTTACCGTCAGAATAAGTTCCTGCCCCTCCTTCACCATAGCAATAGTTAGATTCAGGATTAACAATATGTTCTTTGTTGATTGCAGCCAAATCTCTTCTGCGTTCACGTACATCTTTACCCCGTTCATAGACCACTGGCTTGTAACCTAACTCAATGGCTTCAAGCGCAGCATATAATCCAGCTGGACCCGCTCCAATAATATGAATCGACGGTTTATCAGCTACATTTCCATACGCAATAAAAGGGACGGACAACTCTGGTTTTTCAAGAGACAATACAACTTGAAGGTTATATTTTACAGGTTTTTTTCGGGCATCAATTGAACGTTTCCTAATATAGAAGTAAGGAAAATCCTCTTTGTTTCCTCTATTTTTCTTGTTTGCCGTTTTCAGGATGAATTCCTCATCGTGCAATTGTTCAGGCAAAACCTGAATCTGAACCATATTTTCCATTATCCTTCAAAAGTTAAGGAAATCCACCACACACGATTATACAGTGCATTCACTGGGTTTGAAAGTCGCGTGTTATCTTGGATTAATGCATTCTTTATTCCGTGTGAAAGCTTTATTTCAATTCCGAATTTAAAGAAAGGTAAAAAGAAATCTGCTCCTGCCCCAATTTGGGCTTGGAAATCGTCTCTATAAATTTTAATAAAAGGGTCGCCATACTTTTGTGCAGACTTCTCTTTAGACTGTAAGTCGAGTGTATATTGCGCTCCACCGATGATATATGCAGCAAAGTTATTGTAACGTGCAGTTCTAAACTTCAACAACAAAGGGAAGTCGAGGTTTGTTGACCCCACACGTTCCTCATAGGTGTCAAAATCCTTGTCTTGATCTTCAGAAAGAAACGTGTAATTCAGCACACGTTCTTGAAAGGACAAGGAAGGAATAAAACGTAAACGCAGTAATGGGGTACCTAATTTTAGTGAACTAATGATTCCCAATTGAAAACCAGGTTGACTTTTATTGCTAATTGAATAAACATTGTAATCATTTAGCATATTGGGTTTATACTGTACTGAAAAGTCAGAAGTATTTACGCCCAACATGAATCCAAAATGCACAAGCTTACGGTCAAACTTTCTATAGTTCTGAGTTACTGGAGAACGTTGCGCATACCCAATGCTTGACATTAGGACCATAAAAACGAATATAGGAACAAGTTTTCTCACTCTGACTTATACAAACGCTAATTAAACACCTTTTATTTTACTCCAGTATAAATCGTTGCGATACCACCTGAAACCAATCGTGCAGAAGTGTTTTTATAACCTACTTTTTCGAGGATATCTAAAAAATCTTGTCCTTCAGGAAAAGCAGCTACAGATTCTGGTAAATATTCGTATGCTGAACTGTCTTTAGAAATAGATTTCCCAAGCATTGGAATAATGTACTTTGAATAAAATCCGAAAGATTGCTTAACGGGGAATTTCTTTGGTTTCGAGAATTCAAGAATAACGGCTTTTCCACCAGGAGCGATAACCCGTAACATTTCAGCAAGTCCTTTTTCGAGGTTCTCGTAGTTTCTCACTCCGAATCCCACAGTTAAGGCGTCAAATTCATTGTCTTCAAAAGGCAAATCTTCAGAATCTCCATATACCATGGAAATGATATTCTCCTTCCCTTTTTTCTTGATTTTTTCTCGTCCTTTTTCGAGCATTCCTTTGGAAATATCTACCCCCACAACCTTTTCCGGATTCAACTTCAAGGCTGCAATCGCAAAGTCTCCTGTACCAGTTGCCAAGTCGATGATTTTTTTCGGCTGATGCTCTTTCAACATCTTAATGGCTCTTTTTCGCCATAAATGGTCAATTCCTAAAGATAGAAAGTGATTTAAGAAGTCGTATCTTCCTGAAATATTATCAAACATCTCTGCGACTTCTTCTTTTTTGGATTTATCTCCTTTATTATACGGTTTAACAACTTTATCTTCTGTCATAACTAACCAATCATTGTATGCCCTTTCGGGTATTTATATCTTCTACTCATTACTTGCTTACCAAACAAATAAGCTACTGTTAATGTTCCAACACGACCAATAAACATTGCAATTATTAACACTATTTTACCCCCTTCAGACAATTCAGCTGTAATTCCTGTCGAAAGTCCCACAGTACTCATTGCCGATACATGTTCAAAAATAATGTCCAACAATTGAAATTGCCCAGCTTCAATTGCTTCAATTTCGGTCACTAAAAGTGCAAAAATACCAATTAAGTTTCCGACTATAAAAAATACGAAGATAGAATATGCTTTTAAAACCAATTCATTGTCAATTGTGCGCTTAAATAGCTCAACATGAGGCTTTCTTTTTATCGTAGAAATTACAGAACTCATCATGATTGCAAAGGTAGAAACACGAATCCCCCCTCCAGAAGAACCTGAACTTGCTCCTACAAACATTAAAAAGAGGAAGAAAACCAAAACTGGCAAACTCAGACCGGGAATGTCTACCGTACTAAATCCGGCATTCCTTGTGGTCATTGAATTAAATAAGGTCGTAATTAATGCACCAAAACCAGATTTATCATCAAGGCTTTTATCGTATTCAAATATATAGAAAATTATAGCCCCTAACACCAACAAGAACAAGGTGGTGTACAAAGTTATTTTAGTATCAAAACGCAAAGTTTTCCAAGGATACTTCATGCGGTTTCGCAAACTTCTTACCCCAAAAATATCGAACAAATAAACCATTCCAAAACCACCGAGGAAGAACATCCCTAAAGTGACCAAGTGCAAAAGGTAGTTATCGACCACTAGGGCATTCATCAATCCATTAGGTATAGTTGAGAGTCCTGCATTACAAAAGCTTGAAATAGAATGGAACAAAGAATGATACAAACGATCTGTAGTATCTTCAAACATTCCTTTGGGTTCAATTAAAAGGAAAATCAGAATAAACCCTACGACTTCTATAAACAAGGTCCATTTTACAATGCGATAGAACATTTTCTCAGTATCTAGGAATGAAGAATCATTAACGAAATCTTCAATAACATCATGTTGTTTTAAACCTATACCAAACTTAGCTATAAGTAAATATAAAGCCGCAAAAGCAATTGTATTTAACGCTCCAATTTGAATTAATACCAACACTACAATCTGACCTTTTGTGGTGAGGACACTGCTAATATCCAAAGTGGTCAAGCCCGTAACACTTGTTGAAGATGTCGCCACGAATAAACTGTCTATAAATGACAAAGTATATTCGGGTTGGGTCATTTCTGGTAACATCAAGAGTCCTGTACCTACAATGATAATTCCAAAAATAGAAATGGTAAACAAGAGGCCTGGATGAATTTTAACATACTGTCTAAAGTCACGCTTTTTAAACATTTCCATAAAGACATAGGCCACAAAGAAGAGTTGAATGGTCAGGTTAGAAAAATCTGAAAACCCCTCTATACCAATCGATTCAAAAAACTTTGAGGCAAGAATGACACCAAAAATATTGTATGTGACTCCTTCAATTATCAGCAGAAAAACAATGATGGTTTCCACCCAGTTTTTCCGCATGTATTGCAGTGGATTATAATCGTATACAATTTTTACGAAGTAACGAATAATGTAGAACAGGAAGCTAAACTCAATGAGGCGAATAAGGAAATCCTTAGATTCTGGAGTTTGTGGAAAGCCATAATAATAGATCAACACCCCAATCATGGAGAGTGCCACAACGATATGACTCCACCTGAAAAGTCCTAGAACAGCATTTTTAGAATTATACAGGCTAAGGTTAACCCTTTCTCTAAAATCGCCTAACCACATTTAATGTCAAGTTTTTTAGCTTCGTCAAACAATTCATTTGCTTTTATGGCAACCACCCCTCTGTATTCACACACTATTCCTCCGGCTAAATTGGCCATCGCAGCGAGTGCTTCAATACGAATACCCGCAGCCAAACACAGGGTGGCAACACTAATCACAGTATCTCCAGCGCCAGAGACATCAGAAATAGTTCTTTCGTGTGCCTCAATATGATAGCTTTCGTTTTCATTTTGAATGAACACACCATGCTCGCTAAGCGTTACAAAAACAATCTTCGGCTGAAGGGTATTATTTAAGGTCTTAACCGCTTGATCAAATTGAGAGCGGTCATTTGCAAAATCAATTTTTACTTGAACCCCTTCGCTTAATTCTTTAAGGTTGGGCTTGAAAAGAGTTACTCCTTTGTAGGCTAAAAAGTTTTTAAGTTTCGGGTCTACCGTTGTTAAAACATCATACTTTTTAGTTATTTCAATAACACGCTCAATGATTTTCTCAGTTAGCACTCCTTTGTTATAATCTTGAAAAATTAAAGCATCATAACCTTCTTTCAACAATGCTTCTACTTTTTCAATGAGCAGTTCTTCTTCCGCCTTTGAAATATCATTGGTTTGCTCTTGGTCAACACGCAACAACTGCTGATGATTTCCAATTACGCGAGTTTTAACCGTTGTTTGACGATCTTTTGAGCGAATCAACCCCGAAGTTGAAATGGATTTTTCATCAAAAAGGCGCACCATTGTTTGGGCATCTTGATCTTCACCAATTACACTTGCCATAGCTACCTGAGCACCTAAACTAATTAGATTCAAGGCTACATTCGCAGCGCCACCCAAACGCTCTTCTCTTTTCGAGAAGTTCACGATAGGCACCGGGGCTTCTGGGCTTACACGATCAACCTTACCCGATAGATAAGCGTCAATCATGACGTCTCCTAAAACAATAATTTTCTTTTTCTTAAACTCCTCAAAGAGCGTTTCAAGTGTCATTATTTTAATTTTTGTAAAGCCGTCTCAATACGGTTCATAGCTTTCGTTAACGTTGCTTCATCTGTAGCGTAAGAAATTCTAATGCAATTCGGATCTCCAAACGCGTCTCCTGTAACTACTGCAACTAATGCTTCTTCCAACAAATATAAGGATAAATCATTGGCATCTTTGATTACTTTTCCATCGTGGGACTTACCAAAGAAACTTGAAACATCGGGAAAAAAGTAGAACGCTCCTTCTGGTTCGTTCACCTCAACACCTTCCATCCCTCTTAAAGCATTCAAAACCAATGTTCGACGATTTTTAAAAGCACCTAACATTTCACTTAAGTAAGAAGGGTCTTTTTTCAATGCCGCGATCGAAGCACGTTGAGCAATCGAATTTGCACCACTCGTGAATTGACCTTGAACTTTGTTGCAAGCTGCCGCAATTGCTTTTGGAGCTCCAATGTAACCAATTCTCCATCCTGTCATAGCCCAAGCTTTAGACAATCCGTTGATGGTTACTGTTTGGTCATAAACTTCTTTGATGGTTCCAATACTCGTATGTCCTCCCACAAAATTAATGTGCTCATAAATTTCATCTGAAATAATGACAATGTCTTTACGGTCGGCAAATGCTTTAGCTATATCTTTCAGTTCTTCTTCTGAATAAACGGATCCTGTTGGGTTACATGGAGAAGAAAAAATAATGGCTTTCGTTTTATCTGTGATTTTTGCTTTTATCGCTGCGCCATTCACTTTGAAATCTGTGTCAATAGACGACTCAATAATGACAGGAATCCCTCCTGCAACTTTTACAATTTCAATATAAGAAACCCAGTATGGAGCAGGAATTAAAACCTCATCTCCAGGATTTACTAAACTCATCATTAAATTGGCAATAGATTGTTTAGCACCAGTCGAAACTACGATTTGGTCTTTTTCATAATCCAACCCATTGTCTCTTTTGAACTTGTCTACGATCGCTTGACGTAAATCATCATAACCTGGAACAGGAGTATAGGTCGTAAAATTCTGTTCCATTGCTTCAACTGCTGCTTCTTTGATGAAGTCAGGGGTATGAAAGTCTGGTTCTCCTAAACTTAAAGAGATAATGTCAAGTCCTTGACTTTTTAATTCACGGCTTTTTCGTGACATGGCCAAGGTTGCTGATTCCTCCATTGACAATACACGATCTGAAAACTTTAGCATCTGAGTTCTATTTTTATTTACCGACAAATTTAAAACTTTTTTAGGCTTTTCCTTTCCTTTCTTTAAAGATTGCTTAAATCTGTACACATTTAAGTTGTAACATTTGTTACGCTCAACTTTTTCAATGGATTTGGTCTTCAATCCTTCATAGACTTTCCGTATATTTGTTATTATGAAAACAAAGAAAACATTAGTTATAGGAGCGAGTGAAAAAACAGAACGATATGCCAACAAAGCGGTTCGAATGTTACAAGACCACGACGTTCCTGTACTGGCTTTTGGAAATAAAGCAGGTCAAATCAACGACACCAAAATATCTACAGAATTTCCTTCAGACCAAGACATACATTCTATCAGCCTTTATCTTTCGGCAAAGAATCAAAATGAATATTACGATTCTATTATTGAATTAAAACCAAAACGAGTAATCTTCAACCCAGGAACTGAGAATCCAGCATTTGAAGCTCGATTACAAGAAAACGGAATCAAGCCCGAAGTTGCTTGCACCTTGGTCTTACTTAGCACAGGAGTATATTAATATGGACATCAAAGCTTGGATTAAAAAGAGAAAATGGGATTTGTTATTCACCTTATTTATTGGGTTGATGTTTATCCCTAGTGTAAGAATGCCAGTCATGTCATTTGTACAAAGAATATTTGCTGGGTCACCCTCTGAGATTGCGGTTGAAGAACAAAAAACAATCAGTTCGTTGGATTGGGTTTTATTTGACTTAGAAGGAAATCAGGTTAACTTTTCAGCTTCGCATGGCAAAATCACAATCGTTAATCTATGGGCAACCTGGTGTCCTCCTTGTGTTGCAGAAATGCCCTCTTTTCAAAAGCTCTATGATCAATACGGTGACCAATTGGCATTTTATTTCGTTAGCAATGAGAAACCAGAGACTTTAGATCGCTTTTTAAAAGCTAAGAACTATAGTTTTCCTGTTTATTTACCGGCCAGTAACTACCCTAAGGAATTTGACTCAAATAGCTTGCCGACCACTTATGTTTTGAACCAAGAAGGAAAAATAATCATGGAAGAAGTTGGCGCTCACGATTGGTTTAGTCAGAGTTTTCAAGACAGAATAGACGAGATGCTTGAGCAATAATAAACAATTTACTCAATAAAAAAATCACCCTACAAATTGCAGGGTGATTTCTAGTATTTCTTAAGTCGCTACTTTTAAACTGCTGCGAAATGGCTCTGTGTACCGTCAGAATCTTTAAGCCAAAGTTCTTTATTCTTCAAGCGAAGTATTGTAAAGTTTTCTACAACAGACTCACCGAAAACACTAATAATAAAAGAAATCGCTTCTTTATCACTGATAAATTCCCATCTTCCATTAATTGAAAAGCCATCTTCTGTGAATTTCACAGTTCCATCTTTTTCAATGGTCATTCTCTCTGTATCGTTGTGATACTCCACAGTTCCATCTGCATCAATTGTTTTTTCCAGTTTCCAAGTCCCTGAAATTCTTGCTTTTTTAGTCAACAAACTGAACTTAGGTCCTTCTTCATACTTATTACAAGCTGTAAAAATAAAGACTAGACTCAATACTGAGAACAATAGTTTAATGTTGTTTTTCATAATACTTGATTAATTGATTATTATTTCACCCCAAAATTAGGGTATATTCTTTTCTATTCCGCAAAAAAACAGGCATTTATTATTGGGAGCGCACCATTTTAAAGTAATTTTTCTTTTAGAAATCTACCTGTATAACTTTCTTTCACTTTAGAAATCTCCTCTGGAGTTCCTTGCGCCACAAGAGTTCCGCCATGGACTCCACCCTCTGGACCTAAATCAATTACCCAGTCTGCATTTTTTATAACATCCATATCATGTTCTATGATTACAACAGAATGACCTATTTCAATCAATCGGTTTAAAGAGACCAACAGCTTATTGACATCATCGAAATGCAATCCTGTCGTTGGCTCATCAAATATAAACATTGTTTTTGTCGGATTCTTGGCCTTCACAAGAAATGAAGCCAGTTTAATGCGTTGCGCTTCTCCACCTGATAAAGTTGAGGAAGACTGCCCCATTGTCAAATATCCTAATCCAACATCCACCAAAGGTTGAATTTTATCTGCAATTTTCTTTTCCAATGCTCCTTCTTTGGATTTAAAGAAGTTTAGCGCTTCATCAATATCCATTGCTAAAAGGTCTGCGATAGATCGGTCTTCATACTTTATCTCCAAAGCATCACTCTTATAACGAGAACCATTACACGCTTCACAGGTCAATTGAATATCTGCCATGAACTGCATAGAAACTGTAATTAACCCTTCTCCTTCACAAACTTCGCACCTTCCCCCAGGAACATTAAAACTAAAATAACCTGGCTTGAGGTTTCTCATTTTAGCCAGTTTCAATCGGGAAAACAGCGTTCTTATCTCGTCAAATGCCTTCACGTAAGTAACAGGATTACTTCGGGAAGAACGCCCTATCGGGTTTTGATCTACAAATTCTACAGCTTCTATTTGTGAGAAGTCTCCTGTTAACTCTGAATGTTTACCGATTGGATTCCCATGAATCCCTAACTGTTTCGCCAGTGCAGGATACAGTATATCCTTAATCAAAGTTGATTTACCAGAACCACTCACTCCTGTTACGCAAACCATTCCATGCAAAGGGATTTTCACACTGATCTTTTTCAGGTTATTTTCTGCGGCCTCAATTATGTGAATAGCATCTTTTAACTTTCTTCTTTTTGCTGGAACAGGAATTTCTTTCCTTCCCGTTAAATAATCAGCAGTAAGACTTCCTTGTGCATCAATCAACTCCTTATGCGTACCTTGAAAAACAAGTTCTCCACCATTCACACCTGCACGTGGACCAATATCTAGGATTTCGTCAGCAGCTTGCATAACAGCTTCCTCATGCTCAACAATCACCACTGTATTTCCAATGTCCTTCAGCGCTTTCAAAACCCCAACCAATCGTTCGGTATCTTTTGGGTGCAATCCAATACTTGGTTCATCAAGAATATACATAGAACCCACCAGACTACTCCCTAAAGAAGTTGCTAGGTTGATGCGCTGAGATTCACCTCCAGACAAAGTATTGGCTTGTCGATTCAATGTCAGGTAACCTAATCCCACTTCATTCAGCCACTCTAATCGGTTTTGAATTTCAACAAGAATACGTTTTCCTATTTCCAATTGCTGCTGATCGAGTTCTATATTTTTAAAAAAAGTAAGGTTATCTTCAACTGATGTCAAAATAATTTCAGAAACTGACCTCCCTCCCACTTTTACGTAGTTTGCATCTTTTCTTAAGTGCGTACCTTTACAATCAGGACATTTTGTTTTACCACGGTAACGTGCCAACATCACGCGAACATGAATTTTATATTTTTTGGTATTCAGGTAATCAAAGAAATCATTAATCCCTTTGATCTTCCCTTTTCCATTCCAAAGAATATCGTATTCCTCATCGGTCAAATCCTTAATTGGTCGGTGAATTGGAAATTGAATAGAAGCTGAATCTACAATAAACTGGTCCAAATAGCGACTCATCTTTTCACCTTTCCATGGCACCACCGCTTCATCGTAAAGAGAACGAGAACGATCTGGAATCACCAAGTCTTCGTCTACACCAATCACAGAACCGAAACCTTCACAAGTTCCGCACGCTCCGTATGGATTATTAAAAGTAAAGAAATGTAGGTTGGGTTCAGAAAACTGCATTCCATCCAGCTCAAATCTATTTGAAAAGGGAATTATTTCTTCTCCTTTCGGGAAATAAATCCAGCATTCTCCATCACCTTCTGCAAAACACAATTGAATAGAGTCTGCAATTCTCGATTGATGGTCTTCGTCATTGTGTCTAACGCCTAAACGATCAATCACCAACTCTAAAGATTTTATTTTTTGAGGTGGATTTTCAATAAGTTCATCTACCCTCAATACTTTTTCATCAATTCTAACACGCGCAAAACCTTGCTCTTTAAAAATCGTTAATTGGCGTTCAATTCCATACCGCTGATAATTCTTCACTGGAGCAAGCACCATAAACTTTTCTCCTTCCTTCCTTGAATTGATTAAATCAACCACATCGGTGACATCGTGTTTTTTCACTTCATTTCCACTAATGGGAGAATAGGTTTTACCAACACGAGCAAAAAGCACCTTTAAATAATCGTATATTTCGGTAACTGTACCCACAGTAGAACGGGGATTTGTAGAAGTCACTTTCTGTTGAATGGCAATTGCAGGGGCTACACCTTTTATGAAATCGACCTTCGGTTTATCGAGTTTACCAAGGAATTGTCGTGCATAAGCCGACAGACTTTCAATATACCTTCTTTGTCCTTCAGCGTAAAGTGTATCGAAAGCTAAAGAAGATTTTCCTGAACCAGACAAACCGGTAATTACGGTCATTTTCCCATGTGGAATTTTAACCTCAACATCTTTCAGGTTATGCTCTTTTGCCCCTTTAATATGAATAAACTCGTTCTTCATTTTTTTTCTAAAATACGCAATGCCAATTACGATTTAACCCTTCAAATTATCCTTTAATCTTTCTGTTCTTCTAGCAATTGCTTGTTGAATATTTCGGAATAAACACCTCCAAGTGCTAAAAGTTCGTCATGTGTTCCTTCTTCTATCTTTCCTCCATCTTCCAAAACAAGAATTCTATCTGCATTTCGAATAGAAGAAACCCTGTGACTCACAATAAGGGTCGTATTATTTTCAATGGTTTCTTTTAAATTATTTAAAATAACCTCCTCAGTTTCTGTATCAACTGCTGACAAGCAATCATCTAGGATCAACAATTTAGGTTTTCTAATCAAAGCCCTAGCAATACTAATTCTTTGTTTTTGTCCTCCACTCAAGTTCACTCCACGTTCGCCCAACACAGTATCTAGTCCCTCTTTAAAATCTTTAATATTGTGCCATACATGCGTTGTTTTCAGCACATCAATAATTTCTTCATCTGAAGCTTCTTGATCTTCTGCCAATCCAAACATTACATTATTCCTGATTGAATCAGAAAACAGGAAGACACCTTGAGGCACGACACCAGATTGTTTACGGAAATCATTTACGTTAATTGAACGCAAGTCTTGATGATCAATTTCAATCTTCCCGGAAGTCGGATCGAACTGACGCATCAATAGATTAATAACTGTTGTTTTTCCAGAGCCAGTTCTTCCAATAATGGCCAAGGTTTCGCCTTTTTTTATAGTAAAACTCAAGTTTTTTACCGCTTGAATTCCAGAAGTTGGGAAAGTATAGCTCACATCTTTGAAGGCCACATCACCTTTAAAATCGAAAGGAGCTTCTTCGGTGTTCTTCACTTCAGGCTCTTGACTTAAAAACTCATTAATTCTTTCTTGGCTTGCCGCTGCCCGTTGAATCATAGAAGTCACCCAACCTACACTTGCAAACGGCCATGTCAGCATATTTACATAAAAAATAAACTCAACAATATTTCTGGATGATAATTCATTTTGCGTTTCAAAAGAAAGAATTCCTCCATAGTAAATAGTTAGAATTGTACTTATACCGATTAGAAAAGTAATCGTAGGCATAAAGAATGCATTTGTTTTCACGAGTGCCATATGACGTTTTAGGTAATCTTTAACATCTGAATTAAAGTCATTTTGGAACTTTTCTTCAGCGCTATAGGCTTTCAACACGGTAATTCCTGAAAAAGATTCCTGAACGATTGTTGATATTTTCGATTGTTGTTCTTGAACTTTTACACTTTGTTTATTGACAATACTTGAGACTTTATAAATAATAAAGGTCATCAAAGGCAAAGGCGCTAATGTATACAGTGTTAATTCGACACTAATATTCAACATATAAGTTAAAGTGAATGCAAAAAGAATAGTTGTACTGATGGTGTACATGATTCCAGGCCCTAAATATTGTCTCACATAGGACACATCTTCAGAAATTCTATTCATTAAATCTCCAGTATTCTTTCCTTTATAAAAGTTGTACGAAAGTTTTTGATAGTGGGCATAGATTTCATTTTTCAAATCAAATTCAATGTACCTAGAAACAATAATAATTGTTTGCCTTTGCATAAAGAGGAACAGTCCTTTCCCTAGAGACAACAAGATGTACACTCCACCCAAATACAAGGCCATTTTCAGTCCATTTTCAGGATCAAATCCAGTTTCAAATTGTTCAACTGCATCACCTACAATCAGGGGCATATTCACATAAAGGAAGTTTGAGCCTACGATAAAGAGAATACCGAGGAGTAACCTCCATTTGTATTTAAGAAAATATTTGTTGAGATAGCTTAGAGACTTCATCTATTAATTTCCTATTTTTGCACACGAGAATGTGCTTACTTTTGTATAATACTACAAAAGTAGCCATTTGATTTTAATGAAAGTGTAAAAAAGCTTAATACAATGATAGAAACAAGAAAATTAAATGCTGAGGATTTGAAAGACAATCCTGTCATTGCCGCAATGGGCGAGTACGATCATGAACAAATTTTATTTTGTAATGATAACGCAACTGGATTAAAAGCCATTATTGCGATGCACAACACAACTTTAGGACCTGCTTTAGGAGGAACTAGAATGTGGATGTACAACAACGAAGTTGAAGCATTAAACGATGTTATGCGTTTATCTCGTGGAATGACTTACAAAAACTCTATTTCAGGATTAAATCTTGGAGGAGGTAAAGCGGTCATCATTGGAGATTCTAAAACAATGAAGTCGGAAGCATTATTCCGTAGATTTGGAAAGTTTGTCAACAGTTTAGGAGGTAAGTACATTACTGCTGAAGATGTTGGGATTTCTCCAATCGACATGACCTATGTGAACATGGAAACGGATCACGTAGTAGGTTTACCTGGAAAAAGTGGTGACCCATCTCCAATTACAGCATTGGGAACATACGTTGGAATGAAAGCATGTGCTAAAAAGCAATTTGGAAACGATAGTTTAGCAGGTAAAAAAGTAGCTGTTCAAGGAGTTGGACATGTTGGAGAATATTTAGTGAAGCACTTACGTGAAGAAAATGCAGAGGTTTATATTACCGATATTGACCAAGATACTTTAAAGCATGTTTCTGAGACTTACGGAGCTAAGGTTGTTGGATTAGATGAAATCTATGACATCGACATGGACATTTACGCACCATGTGCTTTAGGAGCAACGGTAAACGACGATACATTACAACGTTTGAAATGTTCAATCATCGCAGGATCGGCAAACAACCAATTGGCAGATGAAGTAAAACATGGTCAAGTCGTATTAGACAAAGGAATTATTTACGCACCAGACTTCGCATTGAATGCTGGAGGGGTAATTAATGTATATGCAGAATTGACTGACAACTCAGCAGCTTGGGCATTACAAAAAGCAGAAGGAATTTACGATACTATCTATGAAATTATAGCACGTTCAGCGAATGAAAACATTCCTGCATACGCTATTGCAAATAAAGTAGCTGAAGAAAGAATTGCAGCTGTTGGTAAAGTAAAATTATCTTATTAATATCGATGTTAAACAGAAGACACTTACGTATTAAGGTGCTACAAACGCTTTATGCTTTTTCTCAGCATGAAGACAAAGAGTTTTTGTGGGCGAAAAAGGAATTATTCAAGTCAGTGAATCAAATGTATGAATTGTACATTTCACTGCTGATGATATTCCCTGAGCTAAAACACAAAGCCGAACACCGAATAGAAGAGAATAAAAAGAAAATGCTTCCATCAGAGGAGGACTTAAATCCGAACCTGAAGTTCTATGACAATCAAATTATTAGAATACTGGAGGAAAGTGCTGAGTTACGTCATCAATCTGAAGATTTAAAAGCGAATTGGATGGGAGATGAAAAACAAGAGTTGATACGTAAAATGTATAACCACATTCGTCAATCTGAAATTTACTTTGAATTCATGAATAATGAAAAAAGTGGATTTGAGGAGGACAAAGAATTTATGGTTCAGCTGTTCAAAACAGAGATTGCTAATTTCCCATTGTTGTTTGACAACCTTGAGGAAAGAAGCGTATACTGGATGGACGATATAGACTTAGCTTGTTCTATGGTAATTAAAACCATTAAGAGCTTTAAAGAAGTAGAACTTAAGTCTGAGGACACAGAAGTTGAAACGGAAAGCGAAGAGAAAGCTGGCGAGGTTAAGAACAGTATTCTGCCTTTGTACAAGCCAAACGATGACGAGGAAGAATTCCTTGCTGATTTGTTGAGGCAAGCCATCAAACTTCGTCCAGAGAACTTAAAGTTAATTGATGTGTTAACAGATAACTGGGAATTGGATCGTATTGCCAAAATGGATGTGCTTCTTATGGAGTTAGCCATTACAGAATTGGTAACATTTAGTAATATTCCTACAAAAGTTACGCTTAACGAGTACATTGAGATTTCTAAATTCTACAGTACTCCTAAAAGTAATCAGTTCATCAATGGAGTGTTGGATAAAGCCATCGCAAAATTAGAAAGTGAAGGAAAGATCAATAAAATTGGTCGCGGTTTAATGAAGTAAATTTAAAAACATGAAACGAATATTAAGTTTAGCAACTATTTCTTTTTTGCTTTTCTCGTGTGGAGGAAATCAACAAACAGAAGCCCAAATTGGACAGTACACAACCATAGAAGTTGAGAAGGTTTACAACGCGGGATCTGTAGTAAAGGGAGAAATTGTAAATGCAAAAATTGAAATTAAAAATACAGGGGACTATCCTCTAGTTATTGCTGATATCAAACCTGCATGTAACTGTACAGTTTCAGAATATGACAGAGAACCGATTGCACCAGGTGAAACCACGATAGTAAAAGCTACCTTGGACACTGATGCAACAGGAAAAGGATTAGTGAATAAACCGATTACCATATCGGCCAATACGCGTCCGTCAACAACAACAGTTACTATTCAAGCAAATGTAATTGATTAAGTAAATTACGAATAAATATTAATAATTAAAAAAAGTAAGTAATGGGTGAAGGAGGAATGCAATTAGTTATGTTATTACTCATCTTAGGGGTGTTTTATTTTTTTATGATCCGTCCACAGATGAAAAGACAAAAAGAGTTGAAGAAGTTTCGTGAGAGTTTAGCTGTAGGAGACAAAGTTGTAACTATTGGTGGAATTCATGGGAAAGTATTAGAAATCAACGATACGAATATTTTATTAAGCTGTGAAGGAAGTGCTAAAATCCGCGTTGAGAAATCAGCAGTTTCTACAGGAATGGATGAGCAACAAATTGCACAGTCAAACAAATAACAAACATTAAAACGCATTGGTTTTCCACAAGTGGGAAGCTATAGCAAAAGAAAAGCCTCAGAAATCTATTTTTGAGGCTTTTCTTTTTTTGCTTTTCTTTCTTCTTTCTCTAGTGCTTTGATTCTTTTTCTACTTTTCCTTCTATTTTGCCTGTATTCTTTTTTACTTTCCTTATACTCTTGTTTGTTTAAAATTTCAAAAGTAGGATCAAAGGCTACTTTTCCCTTCTTGATGTCTTGGACAACACATTCAATAACAAAGTCTTCTGTATCTGGCTTGTAGGTCGCGTCTAAATCTTGGTCAAAAACACCAGCAAGTCCATTATAAATAGAAGCTTGCATTCCACTTTTATACATAGAGATGATTTCCCTTACAGTCATTCCTGTTTCTCGGTGAATGAGTTTGGTTAGAATGACACCTTCAGAAACATATAAATCCTTAAGCAAAAATTTAAAATCACTTTTTAAAGAAGCGTGGGTTTTACGCATCAACTTTTTCTGAAGTCTATTTTTATTAATGCTTTCCAATTCACGGTCTAGTGAGTCAATGACTCTTGCGGCTTCTAAAGCCAATGGATATACACGTCTCACTTTACGAAGAGTGACTCTATATTGCTCTTTAAAGTTACTCGGCAAATCGAAGCCATCATAGACCTGAAGCCTCTCTACGAGGGTATCTTCAGCTTCTTCTTGGGAAAAAAGAAATCCGGTAAAAACAAGGAAGATTAAAATAAGTGCCTTTGACATTTGGAAATAAGAGATTATTTAAAGTATATTTAATAACGAATAGTAATTTACAAATATTTTGCCATGAATACAAAACACTACTACATCACTGCTATATTGGCTTTAGGAATCTTGGCTTTCTCATGTAAAAGTGATTTACCAGAAGAAACTGACGCAGAATTAGATACTATTTCTACAATAGATAGCACCACTACCGTCGAAGTGGATACCTCATCAACTATTGAAATTGTTGATACATTAGAGAAAGTATATGACAATCCTGAAGTTCAGGAAGCTCATGTTGCCATTGTAAAAAAATATGGAGTACAATGGGACTTCTGTACATGTATTGTCAAAAGTGACTCCGTAAACACTGCTTTAATGGAGGCTGATGACGATGAATTCGACCTTGTAATGGAGCGTTCTGATTTTATAGATCAAAAATGTAAAGGTTTATTGATTCAACCGAACTCTACTCCTGAAGACAGGTATGCTCATGAAAAGAAAGTGAAAAAGTGTTTGGAGAACGCAAAGAAATAAATAGGCCTAATCGGGTATGAAATCGAATAAAACCTCACACCCGACTTTATTCATTTTAAGGAATCAAAAAGTTATAACCCAAAGCCTGAAGTTCAAAAATTCTAACATAAGCATTGTCTACAACTTGAATTCCTTTGGGTAAATCATCTTTGCTCACACCTAATCTATCCATGGCCACTGCACATACAGAAACGGTAATGTTTTCGTCCATATGTTCTGTTATAAAATCAAAGAGCAATTTATTTTCTTTGATGTCTTGGACTACTTTACTCCAGATAACGATTTCATAATTCTCGAATTCTACTCCACTCGCTTTTAGTTGTTCATACATCATGAATGCAGAACGTAAAGGCCTTTCAGCAGAAACTCCAAACCCTAAATTAGGTGTTTTATTTAAGGTCTTCACAACTGATTCATGAATTTTCTGAGGAGAATCTTGGGCAAATCCTGACACTGTGAATAACATGGCACCTACCAAACTTAAAATTTGAACTGTTTTTTTCATCTCTATACAAAGTTTACGATTAATCGCTCAATATATCAGATTTTGAAGAAGTAGGATGTAACATTTGTTACTTGAAGGAAGACTCCTCGAATGTAGTTGATGGATTGTTGCCTTCGATCCATTCGACTGGCTCACCGCGAATCAAGCTCAGTCAACGGTAATACCTTTTCGACCGCTACACCTGTTGAAGTCACACGTAAAATGCTTTCAAAAAAAGCCTCGCTACTTCAAGGCAAAATGTTTTTCTGCTTTTTCTGCAATTTGTCCACCGATGGCTAATGATGCCGTAGCTGCTGGAGAAGGTGCATTCAAAACATGAATAGAATGTCCATGGTATTCAATTCTAAAATCATCTTTGGTGTCACCATCTTTATTCAACAACAATGCCCTAACACCTGATCGTCCAGGTTTGAGATCGTCCATTTCAAGTGAAGGAATCAAGCCTTGTAAGGTTTTTAAGAATAACTTCTTTGAAAAGGCCCTACGGTATTCATTGATTCCAAACTTCATATTGTTCATGAATAACTTCCATGTTCCTGAATAAGCAAGTGCATCAAAGGTATCTTTCATACTGAAGTCTGTCTTCCCATACCCTTCTCTTTTAAAAGTAAAAACAGCATTAGGTCCGCATTCAGTTTCTCCATTTGTCATTCGTGTAAAGTGTACTCCTAAAAATGGAAATGCTGGATTCGGCACAGGGTAGATCAAGTTTTTCACTTTGTCTTTCGCTTGGTCTGTTAATTCATAATAATCTCCTCTGAAACCAACCACCTGTTCTTTTAATTGAACACCATCTTTACGTGCTAATCGATCGGCTTGTAATCCTGCACAAAAAATCAAGTGCTTCGCCTTAAACTTTTTTGTAGCTCCAACAACTGTAGAATAATCGTCGTGTTTTTCCACACCTATCACCTCTTCACCGAGTACCGTTTTAGAATTGGAGTTCATTCCTTCAGCATTCGCAATCATTTTTTCAGTAGCATCACGGTAATCTATAATTCCAGTACAAGGGACCCAAATTCCAGCGATTCCTTCAACATAAGGTTCATGCTCTTTAATTTGTTCGGCACTAATTTTTTCAATTCCTTCAGTGTTATTGGCGATTCCATTCTCGAAGATTTTATCCATAAATGGAAGTTCTTCTTTTTTTGTTGCCACAACCACTTTTCCACAAACATCGTGAGGCACCTTATTCTCTTGTGCAAAAGCCACCAATTCATGACGTCCTTTGACACAGTTTTCTGCTTTTAGGGAACCCGGTTGATAGTATAGTCCCGAGTGAATCACACCGGAATTGTTTCCTGTTTGGTGATCGGCAAAACGCTTTTCCTTTTCAATCAAAATGATGTTCAATTCAGGATTACGTTTTTGTAACTTATAAAAAGTCGCTGCTCCAACGATTCCTCCTCCTATAATTGCGATGTCGTATACTTGATTCTCCACGTAAATGATTTTTCACAAAAGTAACTATTTCGCAATTGATAATCGTTAATTCGCAATTGATTATTGGAGTTTTCCTGGAATGAGGTTGGGAGTTTCTCAAGAATGTAAAAATAAATAAACTTAGCTCTTAGATTGAGGTCAATCCTTTAACCCCAACCTCACTCAATTCACCTTCTGATTTCACAACGATGTTTTCAATCTCTTTTCAGTAATTTAAAAATCGAAGGTTTTTATAGACTGACGGCAAAGGCTGTGTTAGCGGTATTACTTGTCTGATATTTCAAATATCCGTAATGGATATCTACTTTGTATTTCATTTTGTTCCTTCTCCACAAGTTGCCTGAATTCTAGATTATGCTTTTTTATCGATATTTGGTCCCAAAATTTAGTGTAAACATTTTCAACGAAAGAATGTATTTCTAAATAGTAATCATACTCTGTTTTCGTGTTAATAATCAAAAGAATATGACTTTTTTTATTATTTGAGTTTAGATATTCTAGTAAACTTAATTCTAATTTTTTTAAATCTATGTCTTCATCATTGACCAGGAGTTTGCTATTATTCGTTATATCAATTATAAATCCATCCTTCTTTTTGGGTCTAGTGACTTTATCTGCACTTGGGATTGCCCGAATATATGCTTGCTCTCTATCCGAAGTCATAACAAAAGAAAGCAACATATTTGCTCTATAATAAGGGTGTTCAAAGTCCTTAGCTGATAGATTGGACAGTATTAACTTTGAGACACTTACAAGATCAATCAATCCTTCCGCATCATTTTTGACCTTTTCAGTTGTCTGATAGAATTGTGATTTTATAAACTGTGAAGAATCTAAATCATTAACCACAAAAATGCAATTATTAATAAAATCGGTTCTAGGGTAATAAAGTGCCAAACTGTCCATTAAACTAGTTCTCTCGACACCTTGAATAACACCAGTTTTAATTATAGTTTGGTAATACTGAACCTTACCATTTCCATCGTTAGACTTTAAAATATCATTTAAAATTAGATAGTTTTCTAAAGTATCAAGAGAAGCGTTTAAATCTATATTGTTGCCATGATAATGATTTACCATACAAGTATACAGTTTGTCCTTAATCGTTTCCTCTTGAGCGTTAGAACTCAAAAAAATAAATAAACTTATTAGTACGATTATTATCTTCTTCATAGTTATCGCTAACGTTCCACAGCTAAAATTTCGTTGCTATCCATAAAGTTAAGCAATAATTTGAAATGAGAGTAAATGAGCTGAAGATGTGTTATTATTCGAAGGAAGTATATTGTAGTATTTTTTAGATGTTAGGAGTATTGAAAAAGTCAGTCAATCTTTATCCCACCCAAATAAAGCAAAAAAGAATATCATAATAATTCGTATAAATAATACGAGTAGAATTAACGTAACTAATTGTAAAGGAATCACTAATAAATATCCACCATAAAATACACTGATTACTCCAATTACATAGCCTGGTGATAAAAATCCGTACAGCCATTCTGGGAAATTTAAAAATGGTTCTTTCAAATCATTGAATCTTACATAAGCTAGTTCATATAACGCCATACTCGCAAATATCCAGTATATTAAAGCTATCAAGAATGAAACCTTGTTGACCCTGTATGAAAACCAATCATTGAAATTTTTCACGTCCTAATTTATTGTGACTACGGGTGTAATTGCCCTAAAGTTACCGCCAACTTACCCACAACCCCACCATCAGACTACAAGCCTTACAATCATTTATTGATTTTGTACACCTTTAGGTGGAATTATTTCACAGCTAACTTAACAATTTTACACAACATTTCGACCTCTCAAAGTAAATTATCTCCATACTAATCACACTTTTTTCTCTTCCCTATCATCTAAAAAACTTCCAATTTTTTCATTACTTTCACCTGGCGCTTATACTTCGAAATCATACCCATGAAAAAATCAGAGAAACAATCGAAAAAAGCAATTGAGATCTTTAAACGTGTCCTACCAAGTCCGTTTACTATTGCTATTTTATTGACCGTTTTAACATTAATCATCGCTCAATTTTTGACCAAACCTGCGGGGACTTCGCATGGACAATACTTTTTAACCTTAATCGGTTCTTGGGAAGAAGGTTTGTGGGACAATTCAGGAGGTGGATTATATTTTGCCTTTCAAATGATGCTGATTTTGGTATTGGGTCACATATTGGCCCTTTCTCCAGCCATTGAAAGAATTATAAACGCCTTACTAAAATATTGTACCACTACCGCATCTAGTGTAGTCGTTGTTTCAATCGGTGCAATTTCGATGGGCTTATTGAATTGGGGTTTAGGTTTGATTTTCGGGGCAATAATTGCTAGAAAAGTCGGTGAGAAATTTGCGCTAGAAAACAAAGCTGTTAATTATGGGTTGATAGGTGCAGCAGGTTATGTTACCATGATGGTATGGCATGGTGGCTTGTCTGGAAGTGCAACAACTAAATCTATGGAAGAGGGCTATATTCCTGCATTAATGCAGCAAATGAATATTGCTGGTGAATTTCCAACGAGTATTCCTTTTGAGCAAACCATCGGATCTTCAATGAATATTGTTTTAACCCTCGCTTGTGTAATCATTGTCCCTACATTCTTGTACATCTTTGCCAAGAAAACCAAAATTGAGTCAGTCCCACAATTAAAAAAAACAAATGCTGCGCAAATAGAAGCAACACAAGTTCAATACAAAGGCGCAGAACGACTAGACCACAGTAAAATCCTTGGAATTGGCTTAGGACTTTCCATTTTGCTTATTGGGATATACAAAGCAATTGCTTACGATGGTCAAAGCAGCCTTGGTTTTATTCAACTAAATTTTATTAACCTCATGTTTTTAGGATTATCCTTAACACTTCACAAAACGATTAACAATTTCACGCTTGCTTTACAAGAAGCAATTGGTGACATTTCAGGAATATTAATTCAATTCCCTTTCTATTTTGGAATTTTAGCTTTAATGAAAAGCAGTGGGCTTATTGTACTTTTTTCAGATTCAATTACATCAATTGCCAATGCGTACACCCTGCCTTTATTCACCTTTTTTAGTGCTGGAGCAGTCAACTTTTTTGTCCCGAGTGGTGGTGGTCAATGGGCGATTCAGGGTCCAATAATTATTGAAACGGCGCAACAATTAGGCGCTGACTTACCCAAAACAATTTTAGCCATGGCTTATGGTGATCAACTGACCAACATGCTACAACCTTTTTGGGCGCTGCCTCTATTGGGAATTACTCAGCTAAAACCACAACAATTGCTCCCCTATACATTTTTGCTATTCCTAGTTGGTGTGCTAATTTTTGGAATTGGATTGATACTATTCTAATTGAAAAATAACACCATTTTCTCGAATCAGTAAAACACCTTACAATTTATTCGCATCATTCAACCCCATTCATCATTCATAATTAGTCTTCATAATTATCCTCCCATATCTCAGGGAAAAATTTACGTTGTTGATGTTTCGGATGTAGGTATTTCTTCCATTCACTTCCTCCGGTTGCGGCTTTATTTTCACCTTTTTTATCGAGGTAATGCTGTGCTGTCTCCAAGTGAACCATTGGCCATTTAACATTATATAATTGGTCAAACTCTTGAAGGATTTCCACCAGTTCTTTGGATGGATTTTTCATTTTCAAAAATTTTTCTTCAAGGGTCTTCCCTTTTAATTCATTTGCTTTATCAATTAATTTGTCTTGGTATTTATCTTCAAACATTCGCAGGGTAAGGGTCTTCTTCCCTGTTTTTCTATCCATTCCTGCATCTTTCCAATAAATATGTTCGAAATAATCTTCAGTTGTTGGATTTTCAGGAATTCTGGCTTTTCCTTTTTCATTAAGAAGGTTCTTTAAAGGCGTACAGTAAATTTCGATGTACCTAAAGGAAACACTTTGGAATCCACTTGCAGGAGCCAATGTTTTACGGAAAACATTATAGTCGTCATAATTCATACCGTGACTCATTACACTAAAGGACGTAATTAACATGGAAGTATAACGATTCAACCTATTGATTTTGTCTATCCATACTTCTTCAGAGAGCTCTTCATTGACCAATTGTTTTAATTCGTGCATCATCATCCCCAGCACTAATTCCGTAACCTGGTGGTACATAATAAAGATTTTTTCATCTTTAAAATCTGTTCTTGGTTTCTGCAATGAAAAAAGAGTATCCACTTCTATATAGTCCCAGTAGGTAATCGGTTTTGCCTGTAATAGTCCTTCCAGATAGGTGTTCGGATTCTCGCCTAAATCTTCATATTTCTTATTGATTTTACTGATCAAATCTTTGTTTTTATCTTCCTGACCCATAGTGTATTTAAAATTTAAAAAGCATGTATCCTATACCTGCTAAAGTAACAACTTTAATCAATTCAAAAATAATGTAATAAATGTGAATTGATGACTTTTGGGAGGAATTCCCTCGAATTTTCTCTTGCGCTTGTACTTTTAACCTGGGTAATAACACCATCGATTGAATGAATAAAAAAGAAATAGGAAGCAGAATTATTCCCCAAAAATAATTCGGTACACTTTCAATATTTAAGAGCAATGCGCCTAATAATAAAAATGCAAGTGTCCATTCCACACGATTCAAAGCTGAAAAAACCAATTGACCTATACTTAGTCCTATTTTTAGATCAACACCTGGAGCTCTAAATTTCAACCATGCTTCCATAAAACTAATTGCTCCGACAAAGCCTATCCAAATGTAGACCGAAACGATTGCTAGTTCAACCATAATTGTTGCCTAATAAAATGCAGTGAATAAAATAATTAAAGTATTTACCACTACACTTAAGTAAAATGTAACAATACACGGTTTAGCCTCCGCTTGTGCGATAAACATCGAATTAGAAGACATTGTTAAAACTGCAACGACACTCACTAATGCCCAAATTCCATCTTGAATTGCCAGCATTGCTGCTACCGATCCTAAACAACTTTGGAAAGTAAGCATGACAGTCATTGCTCCAAATCTGTTCTCTTCAAATTTCGCTTCTTGTTTGGTTAACCACCCCATATCTCAAATTTTAATTAGAATATATTAAGACCTTTTTATCTTCTGTAGTGCTAATATATATATTTTAAAATATGTGACAAGAAAAATTTTGAATTATCTTTTCAAGAAAGTTAAGCCCGAATCCAAGCCATTGGCCAATTCCAATAAAGACGTTTCAGTTAGCATTTTGGCTAATTCGTCACGAATTAGTTTGAATTTATCATGAACAGGGCAAGGTTTTTCTGCATTACACTGTGCTAATCCCAATCCGCATCCGCGATAAATTTGATCACCGTCAATAGCCTCTACAATCTGACTTAATTTAATTTCAGCTAAATCTTCCTTTGGAATATAAAAACCACCTGAAGGACCCTTTAAAGAACGGACGATTTTATTTCTGGAAAGAATCTGCATAATCTTAGCTGTGAAAGCTTCGGGTGAATCGATTTCTTTAGCAATATCCTTAACTCCCGTTTTTTTATCACTATTTAGTGCCTGTTCGGCAATATAGAGTGTTGCTTTAATCCCGTATTCACACGCTTTTGAAAACATTATTTAGTCATTATTTAGAAGGTTAAAAGCTATAAATTTAATCTATTTTTCTCAAACATCACTACTTTTGGAAAAAGGATATTGTTTTCTAAGTGCAAATGAAGTGTCAAATCTCTATCTAATTCCTCCATCTTTTGAATGATCTTTTTTACTTCAAGAAAATTTTCCTCGGAATATTTATATCCTTCAAAAATTGAACGAATACTTTGCAATAACTCAAAAGCGCTTGTGTGCTCATGAATCATTAAATTGATTGGATTTACCACCGTTTTAAATTGAAAGCTCGACAGTTCACCTTTGGCTAACATGAGTTTTCTGATGTGTGGAAACAAAATGAGCTCTTCCTTTTTCATATGTCCTCCTAACTCCTTAGCCAATCGTTCTAGCAGGGTTTGAAATTCTGTTAGTTTTTGATTTTCATGATCTTTTAGAAAGGTTTTGACCTCTGATTTCAATTCAACTAAAGTCTGCTCAGTATACTGATGATGTGTTTTATGAATGTAATCTGCTAACAAATCGAGTGGCCACTCCTCTATTTTAACTCCATATTTTCTTGGTTTTTCGTTAAGGATGGATTGGGCATAATCTAAAAACACTTCGGTTTCAACATTGGCATTCTGCAAAGCCTGTTTTAAAGTGAGTTTGCCATTACAGTAAAAGTCTACATTATGGTGATGGAAAAACTCAATATATGCGTCATTCTCAATTGCTAAATCTTTAACTTTTTGGTCTAATATATTATCCATAATGTAATTATAGGAGTTTCGAATTCAAATATAAAAGACTTTTTTATCTTATTATGTATGGCTTCATATTTTTATTGAAAAACAGAGCCATTCCTTAGCCTGTAGAATAACGAGAAATTCATGATTTTATACTGACGGGCATTTTGTTTTTAACACCGTAAAAACCGAAGATAACAATGATTAAAACAATGATGTTGGCCCACCACAAATAACTAAAGGAATATTCTTGAACTAGCCTTGTAGCCAAGATCGGCATCACCACAAAGGCCATTGAAATACTTAACCCTTGTAATCCCATATAGGAACCTCTGTTCTTTTCTGTTGACCGCTTTGCAGCGACGGTTGCAATAAATGGGAGCACCAACAATTCAGATAAGCTAAGAAACATCATTGACATAAAGCAGGAGAACAATGAATCATCAACTAATAACCATGCGAAAGCGATAAAAAGGAGAACAGCGCCCAAAACAATATTGATATAGACATTGAATTTACGGTCAGCAAACTGAACCATAGGCATCTCAGTAGCAAAAACGAAGAAGCCATTAAAAGCAAGCAATAATCCTATAGTCACATTGTTAAACCCTAAACTATCTTCATAGAACATGGGCATTATTGTGAATAATTGAAAGAAAACACAAGCATATAAGAAACAAAACAAACTAAAGAAAATGAACCATTTATCTCGGTAAGGAGAACTTGTATTTTCAAGTCCAGTAAGCTCTTCAGGCTCTATTACTCGTTTTTTATTGCGTTTTTCTCTTTTAAAAAAGTACCAAAAGAAAACAAAAGCAGCGATGAGACTTGCAATTGAATTTCCATAAAAAAGCCAAGCATAAGAAATTGCTGCTAAGAAACCACCCAGTGCTGGACCAAATGAAAATCCTAAATTAACTGCTAGTCTATTGAGGGAAAAAGACCGGGTCAAATTCTCTTTTTTGGCATACAAAGCAATAGAAGCAGAATTGGCAGGACGAAAGCATTCGTTGATAAAACTTAATAAAAGGACAAATAGAGACATTTCTAAAACTGTTTCTAGAGTAGAAAGTACAATGAAAATTGGTGAAGCCAATAACAAGCTTAAAAACTGAATATAGAATGATCCTATTTTATCCGTTAACCAGCCTCCAACAATAGACCCCAATAAACCTCCAATTCCAAAACAACTCATAACAATACCTGCTTCATCAGTTTCGAAGTTTAACTCAGTAATTAAATAAACGGTAAGAAAAGGAATGACCATTCCTCCTACGCGATTCAATAACATCACTAAAGACAACATCCAAGATTCTGAAGACAGTCCCTGAAAGGAAGATTTATAAGATTGAAACAGTTTATTCATTACGCAATTTTAATAAAGCAAAATTAGTGCTTTCCTTCGTTAAACGAAGTGAAAATAAGAAGGTAATTCACAATTACTTTATGCGACTAATCATGAACAACTTTAGACAGGATATTGTATAAACCAAGTTGTTTTGCCTAGCTTGAAATTGAACGAAAGCTTAGATTTTCATGGCTAAGCAAGAAGGAATTCTAGTAAGCATTAGACAGCAAATAGAAGACCTGATTGTCTTTTTATGACTTTAATCACATTTACATTCTTTTTTTTACTATTTTGCAGTCAAACGAATAAAGAACGTCTATTTTTGTATTAATTAATTAAATTAAAAAACCAGTTATGAAGAATTATTTTAAACTTGGGCTACTTGTACTTGCTGTATCATTATACAGTTGTGGAGGTGGAGAAGCAGAGACAGAAACTAAAGAAGAGGAGTCTGCTCTTGTTAACCCAAACAACCCTAACAATCCAAACAACTCTGCTGCAGATAAACCTGCCGAAGAAGAAGCGACTGATGAAGTTCTTCCTTCTCAACGCATTGACCTCGTAAATAAAGGAGTTGGACCTGTTAAAAGTGTAACCATTGACGAGGCTATTGATGAAGAAATGGCCGCTAAAGGAAAAACATTATACGATCAACAATGTACGGCTTGTCATAAACCAGATGAACGTTTTGTTGGACCACCTCAAAAAGATATTCTTGAGCGTAGAACACCAGAATGGGTATTGAATATGATCATCAATCCTGACGTAATGGTTAAAGAAGATCCTTTAGCAAAAGCATTATTTGAAGAATACAAAGGTGCTGCAATGACAAACTACAACCTTTCTGAGGAAGATGCACGTGCTATTTTAGAATACATCAGAACATTCTAGTCCTAATAAAACACTAGTTTGAGACGTTAATTATTCTTAAACATAATGGTAATGAAGGTGCTCTGCAGTAGCATTTGCTAATTGATGAGTTGCCTTCTGCCATTTGTTTTTTCCAATCCAATTTTCCTAAGACTACCCACCCTACTAAATCACGGGAAATTAATTAAAATGAGCAGAAGTATATGATTCACCTAAGAAGACATGCACAGACTGCGTTAAGTCTGTTTCTTATTGCCGCTTTACTAGGTTTATTGCTTCGCTACTTTGCTATTGCTTCTATAGGTATAGATTACAGATATGTTGTTCATGCACACTCCCATGTCGCTTTATTGGGTTGGGTTTATTTTAGTCTTACAACTTTAATTGGTCATTTCTTTCTTAAAGATATAATTCCCCAAAAAGTATATGCCCGAATATTCTGGTTCACACTCATCACAGTGATTGGAATGCTGCTTACTTTTCCTTTTACAGGTTACGCCCTTTTCTCGATCATATTTTCGACTGCTTTTCTGATTGCGAGTTATTTATATGCATGGGCTTTTTTCAAGTATATTCCTAAATATCATAAGAATACGCCCGCCTATACCGTGACTAAATATGCAATAATTTTCATGCTAATTTCTAGTATTGGGCCCTGGGCAATTGGTGGTGTTATGGCGACTTTAGGTCCTGGTTCTGTTTGGTATAGAACCTCTATATACTTCTACCTTCACTTCCAATACAATGCATGGATGGTACTCGGTGTCATCGGAATATTCCTAAAGGTTTTAGAAAACCATGACATCAGAATAGACCCTCGACTTTTTAAGCAATTTATGACGACTTTTAATTTCGGAATGGTCCTTACTTTTTTCTTATCCGTACTTTTTACTGAACCACATCAATGGGTTTATCGTTTATCAGTAATCGGAGGAATAATCCAACTCTTCTCATTTCTTCTCCTCTTCAAATTTATAAGAAAGAACTATTTGATTATAGGATTAGTTTTTGGGAAAATGGGATGGCAATTAATGCGTTGGTCCTTTTTTCTGCTTTTGATTAAAATGCTTATGCAGCTTTTAGGTTCCTTTCAGTATACGGCAGAATTGGTAACCAACAACACTTATCTAACTATTGGATTCTTACATCTTGTTTTTCTTGGGGTAGTAACCATCGCATTATTTGCCTTACTTGAGAATGCAAAACTTATACATTTAAACAAAACGGGGATGCGATTGTATTTACTCGGATTTATCTTTACAGAATTTATAATCTTCTACAAACCAGCTGAAGTCATATTGAATTTTCCTTTCCTTCCGAATTATAATTGGATGTTGTTTATTGCTAGTTTGTTGCTCGTTATTAGCATCACATCTATTACGCTATTCCAAATAAAAGGAAATTCGTTAAAGGATACATCTAAACACTAACTTCTCCCCTTCCAACGAGGTTTATAAAAGAGAGACAGGGTAGCAACTGTCAAGAATAACAGGGGATATATCAATTGAAAAAAAGGGAGCATAAAAACACCTTTTGTTTTACCTAAACCTTGGGCATAATTAAAGTAAACTACAGCATCAATCATAAATCGAATAATGAAAGTACTTAAAAGAGCTATCCAAGAACAGGTCAATACAGAGTAAGCTAGCACTATAAGTCCACCTAAAAAGTAAACAGTAATAAATACTCCTATCAATACATCAACCCCAGTCAACTGGTGGTTGCTTTTACTTAACCACCTCACCCTTTGGTCTAGGTATGAGGCAATAGAATCGGGTGCGGAGCTTGTTACGCAAAGTTTCGTTTCGTTACTAATGTATACAGGTAAGTGCTTACGACGAAATTCTTTTAACAAGAAATAATCATCTCCTGAAGCAAGGTGTTTATGTTTTTTGAGTTGTTTTTGATAATTTATTGCATTACGGTCAAAAAGTAAATTTGCACCACTTACTGAAATAGGTCGTATTGATGAAAGCAAAAAATTAAAAGCGTTAAAAAAAGAGTATTCAGTGCTAAATAATTTTTGCAGGAAACCTTTCCCTTGCATTGTAACAGGTAAGGAATGTAGACCAACAGCAGGAAGTGAAGAAAGAGAGTCAAAATAATCTTCATTAAAATTAATATCTGCGTCGAGAGTCAATACAAATGGTGTCTCAACATTAGTAATGCCTAGATTTAAAGCTGCTTTTTTTCCTGCCTCACCTTGAGGGAGATGAATTAAAGTTCCTAAACCATATTTATTAATAAACTGTTCAATTATCTGTACAGAATCATCTTCTGAATGGTCGTTTACGAAAATGATTTTTGCAGGAAGAACAGATTGAATCTTTAAGGATGCTAAAAATTTGGTCAGTGTTAATGCTTCATTTCGGAATGGAATAACAGCACTAAGATCCGTTAAATTTAAGTCAGGACAATGTTGTTTTTTACGAAAAGCAGACAACAATTTCAATCCTGAAAACAAGAGCAATGACAGCAATAAAAATAAAAGATATAGCTCATGCATTTAAAAGGAACTTTTTTCTAAAGATAAAAAACATTCCGATCAAGGAAGGGATTCCTAAATTAATCAACCACAGTAATAGTGAAGAAACAATAATTACCATTTCATTTTCAACCACAAAACTAAGAATTACCAATCCGGAAGTTTCCCGTATTAAAAGCTTTCCAAAGACAAAGCTTGGAATTAAAGTACTGACAAGGTAGGTAAAAAACACCCCAGCCAACAGCAATAATGAAAAAGGTTCACCAAAAGCCATTAACATTAATAAAAATTGAAAAGAAAAAATCAAGTAACGCAAAGAACTAAGATAAAACAAAGGAAAAACGAGTTGTCTAGCATTCACTTGGAAATGCTTAAGCAAATTCTCTTTTTTATTTAAAAATTTTAAACTGGGCAGTGAGACATAAGGGATTATAAAATAAAATGTCAAACCTATTAGGAGAATAATACACGAAATATATGTGGCCAACTCGCCATAAGTGGAAAAAAGAACTTCATGAAACCAGATAATGCTAATTGCACCAAAAGTTATGGTACTTAAAAACTGTGCGAAATTACTATAAAGTGTTCCAAGGATCAATTGTCCCCTTATCTTCCCTTTAAAGAATAACATTCGACCAATAAAGTTGCCAATACGATTTGGTGTTATAATACCTGTTGTTACTCCTGAAAAAAGAGATTGTATAAGGGTATTAGAAACGATATATATTTTATTTACTTTTAATATTCTCTGCCACTTCAATAATTCTATCCCCCAATTAAGTGGAAATAAAAAAAATACTAAAATAAAAAAGTAGAAACTTTCAATATTCAAATCGTGGAGTTGACTTAGTTTCAACTTTAGAAGTTGTTGAATAAAGAAATACGATACACCAATAAAGAGTATGCCTTTTAATGTCCAGACGAAAGTCTTTTGTACCTTTATGTTTTTATTCACGCTTACATCAAATAATGGTTGAAGATAAAATAATTCTCGGAATAGACCCAGGTACTACCATTATGGGGTATGGAATTATTCACATTAAAAATAGAAAGATGAGCCTAGTGACTTTTGGTGTAATACACTTACAAAAGCTTGCTACCCATCCAGACAAGCTTAAAAGGATCTTTGAGCGTGTAGATGCGCTTATCAAAGAATACAAACCAGATGAAATGGCCATTGAAGCTCCTTTCTTTGGAAAAAATGTTCAATCGATGCTAAAGCTCGGAAGGGCGCAGGGAGTTTGTATAGCGGCATCTTTGAGTCGTAACGTTCCTTTTGAAGAGTATGCACCTAGAAGAATAAAACAAGCCATAACAGGCAAAGGATCGGCCAGTAAAGAGCAGGTTGCCTCAATGATTCAACATCTGTTAGGTTTAAAGGAAATACCGAAGCAACTCGACGCAACAGATGGATTAGCGGCGGCAATTTGTCATTATTATTCCAAAGGAAGAGGTGAGCACAATAAAATAAAGGCCTCCAATTGGAAAGCCTTTATTAATCAAAATCCTGATCGAGATAAGCGTCCCGAAAACAAAAAAAAGTAATTAAGCTTCTCTTATTGAATTTGCGATTTTTTCCATTTCTTCTGGAGAGAAGCTGAGTTTCTTTTTATTGAAATCCATATCTGCAATACCATTGATTGGCATTAGATGAATATGTGCATGTGGAACCTCAAGTCCTACAACAGTAACTCCAATTCTTTTACAATCGAAAACTTTATTCATTTGTTTGGCAACAGATTTAGCAAAACTCATAAACTCACCAAGTAAATCATCCTCAATATCGAAGATATAGTCTATTTCTTTTTTGGGAATAACTAAAACGTGTCCTTTAACAATTGGTTGTATATCTAGAAAGGCTAAAAACTTTTCATTTTCGGCAACTTTATAACTTGGTATTTCGCCTTCAATTATTTTTGTAAAGATAGTACTCATGATCTTGTAATTTCTAAAATTTCAAATTGGAGAATACCTCTAGGAGTTTCCACATCAGCAATATCACCGACTGATTTCCCTAACAATCCTTTTCCGATAGGTGAATCTACAGAAATCTTTTTGGCTTTTAAATCAGCTTCATTTTCTGCAACTAGGGTGTAAGTAACTTCAGCGTTATTGCTAAGGTTTTTAATCTTCACAGTAGATAGAATTAAAGCTTTAGAAGTATCTAATGTAGATTCATCGATTAATCTAGCGTTAGATATAATCTCTTTCAATTTAGCAATCTTCATTTCAAGAATACCTTGTGCTTCTTTTGCAGCATCGTATTCCGCATTTTCAGATAAATCACCCTTATCTATAGCTTCACCTATTTGAGCAGAGATAAGCGGGCGTTGTACCCTCTCCATATCTTGGAGTTCGTCCTTCAGCTTTTGAAGTCCACTTTCTGTATAATAATTGATTTTTGACATGTTCAAAGTTTAGTAAACAAAAAACAAGAGAGCCAAAATGACCCTCTCGTTGTAAACAAAGTTATATAATTTTTAGCTTATTTCAAACTAAGTGTCACACCAAAAGTATTAATTACTCCAAATGGGTTAGATAAACGCATTGCGTATTCGAACCCTAAAGGAATTTTTTTATCTCCTAGTAATGCATCAACAGAAAGTCCTGCTGTTAAACCAGTTAAGCTTGTTGTAGATTCATCTCTATTGAAAATAGCTTTTTCACCAACAAATCCAGCTCTAATATTAACCGCTGCTTTAGAGAAAGCCATTCCATAATCTAAACCAATATTGAATTGATCGTTTGTAAATGAATTAGCGTGAAAAGCAGCAGCTGCAGTTAACTTATTGTTTTCATCAAAGATGAAGTCATAGGCAAACCCAAGCGCCAACAAAGAAGGCAATTCAAAAGAAGCCGATCTTTGGACCAAAGTAGCATTTCCACCAGTACCTTGATAGAAAATTTCCTGAGAAAGTCCATCTCCTTGATACTTCATAGGAGTTCCTACGTTTCTCAATGTAATACCGAACTTAATGTGGTCTTGTTCACCAGTTACATATCTAACACCAGCATCAAAAGCAAATCCAGTCGCTTTTAAGTTAGCAATATTCTCGTTAAGTAACTTCACATTAATTCCTGCATAAATTGAGTTTGAAAACTCACGAGCTACACCAATATTGATGATGTTTTTTCTTGGAGTGAATTGACCAATACCACCTTCAGGTAAATTTACAGTAGTAATATCAATATCACCATAACCAAAAGCCTGAAGTGAAAGCGCAACTACGGTTTGATCTCCTACCCTTTGAGCAATACCTGCTGAGTTTAAAGAAATGTTGGCATCACCTAACCAGTTAGTATAGTTGAATTTGATTTGAGTTTTATCTGTAAATGCTAATCCAGCAATGTTTGAAAACTGAGCTTCTAATCCATTTGTTGACGCTACACCAGCGGAACCAAACGCTGTTGATCGGGCCCATGGATTTACTAACATTTCACTTGCACCAGCAGAACCGATACGGTCTTCGTTTCCGGCCAATGTTGGGAAGCTCATAGCTAGAGCTCCCACAAACATTGATCCTTTTATAATCGTTTTTAACATATTCATTGTTACAAAAGTTTAGTGTCCGTTCTTATAAGTTTTCTAAATCTGGTTGACGAAGTCCTCCGAAGAACTTAACAACACGTTGTCCAATTCCTTCTACATCTACGTGAATTAAGTAAACTCCACCAGCAACCGGAATGTTCTCCCCATTTTTAAGGTCCCAATCAATAGATGTAATTGGACTATCCTTATCAAATGCTCTGATTAATTTACCAGAAGTATTGTAGATTCTAATCTTACATCTTTCCGGAAGGTTAGTAATCTTTACACGAGTATCTAGTTTATCTCTTTCGTATTCAGAGTATGCGTAATATGGGTTGGGTACAACATTAATCATATCAAGAGCGTCTGCAAGAGTCTCTTCGTCATTCTTGATTGTTTTAAAGTCATCCATTGACCACTCATACGTTGGAGAACCGCCGAACATTCCAGTTTTTGTATACTCTGTATATTCTTGGTTTATTCTAATCCTCATTCTAGCATCAGTCTCAAGAAGTGTTCTACCTGGTACTAACAAAGGATTAACAACCCATGATAAAGCTCCATAAACATTTCTATATCCACTTAGGTTCTCAGCGTCTAATTGAGTATGTACATATACACCTTCATCATAATTTGGAACAACACCATCAATATGTCCAAACACATAGACAACATGTTGTCCACCTAATAATGCATCGTTAGTTTGAGACATCTCATTTGAAGATGGATTCCACATCATATCTCCACCGTTTTCACCGATTAAGAAAGAGTTTTCACCGTATGCCATGTTCAATCTACGACCCGTTTCAACGTCAATAGCATATCCAGGAAACCATCCCATACCATAAGGGGTTGTACCATCTGGGTTAGCTTCTGAAGCATTATACCCGGGCATTCCAACTTGTCTACCTTCTTTATCAATAGAAGGGCTTTGACGTAATAATCCAGGTTTACCACCATTAACGTTTAAGTTTGGATCGTTACCTAATTCAATCACTGGACAACGTGTCCATTTTGATTTATCGCTTGTGTATACAATATCAACACTCGTTTGGAAAACAGAAGGCATTTTTAACCTTTCTATTGAAGAGAAAGCACCAGGCAACATGATTCCGCCGGTTCCAGGCACTCCGATTGGTGTGAACCCACATGTATTTCTTCTCGCTAGTTGTCCTAAAGAAACAGTTCCATCAATGATGTTACTGAACACTTTTTCAGGATCGATATCTGCGAAGTCTTTATAACATGAAGGGTTAAAAATTCCAGCATTAGGATCATCTTCTTCTGCTGTTGGCGAATAAGTTCCTGAAGCAATCCAGTTTCGAGGATCATAGGAATCTATGTCTTGAATTCCTCCCAGCCAAACTTTAGAACTATCAGAAAAATCAAGTGTTGCTTCAATAGGAACTGCATGTCTATCTCTGAATGAACAATTAGAAGATCCTAATGCACAAGGGTACAAGTCTCTAAAAATAGTTACTGAAATACCCCAATCTGGAAGCAGTTGCTCGTTGTTGTAATCTACCGTGCGATCAGAAGTCACAGATTCCAATAAAGTTCCACCTTTTTCTGTATAACGACTTAATGTCCAACTTGCTGTATCTATTTTTGAATAACTATCAAAGTTTAACACAAAATAACCGTCAACTAAATTTAATGGATCAATTACTTTAACATCAATTGGTCCTCTCCCTTTTTGGTATGTAGGAGTATCAATAGAGCCATTTGCTACGATAAAGTCTTCTGTTGCTTTAGTTAAGTCAACCACTCTATTTCCGTTTCCTCTACCATCAAGTGTTGTAATCTCAGGTGAAGATCCGTAAGGAAGCTTTACAATTGTTCCGTCATGCTTTGGTTTTGGAGAATGTGGAATTCCAGCTACAGCTTTAATCGCACTACCATCAGCAGCTAGACGAGAGCTAATATATGGAATCTTTTGTCCATCTAATTTTTGAGAATCATTTGGATCATACTCTTTATATTCGTTGTGAGCATAAGCGATAGCAATATAATAGTAAGTCTTATGGTTTACTAAAGCACCTTCACTAAATGCATCTTCCGTAATTCTGAAAGAGTGACGTATCCCCCTATTTTCACCTTCAACTTTAATCGATGGTACAGAGAATCCAATTTCTTCATCAAATTCAAAGTTAACTATACGCGTGATGTCATTTTTGATATCACATTGTGCTACTAAACGTGCGAAGTCATTATCACCAATATCACTCACACCAGCTTCATTATTTTTCATTTGATAGATTTGGTAACCTTCAAAAGAGTACACTTTATCAATTGGTGAACCATCAATAGGATCAACAATATTGATATTGTCTTCTTCAGCAAATGATTCATCTACGTTGTTACCATAAGGGTTATCAATCAAAAGAACCAATTCGTTTTCTAATTCAACAATCTCCAACACTGGTGCTGTTGGTGGATCCATGATTTCGAAACAGTTATCAAACAAAGCTTGTGCTTTAGTATCGTTTGTACGTAACGCCTCAATCGAAGCTGCTGCGTCACCTTCAAAAGCACGTCCGTAAACAACTCCAACCGTTAAGTTATTAATTGCTCCAGGAGTCAATGTAAAAGGACCAGCAGATTGCAAGAATCTTCTATCGTTTGCTGTATTAGAGTTTCCACTACCGTCAATATCTCTTTCAGACCAGTTCCAGCCCATATCTTGACCATTAGTTCCAAAATGTAATGGGTCTGAATCACCAGGGTAACTATAAGCAGCAGGAACAGATGTTGCTCCTGAACTTCCAGGGAAACCATCTCCACCGTAAACAAATGGTGAATTATTTTTCCAGAATCCAGTCATGTAATTATAGTAATCTCCTCCAGTTTGCGGGTCATCAGTCACACCAGGTACACTCGCTAAATCTGGTCTACTGAAGTAATTGAATATACGCATTCCAAAACGTTCGTTATCAATTATTCCATCAGAATAACCAATACCGATACCTTCATAAACGATACCATCTCCTTGGATTGCTTCATTTACGGTAGGCACTACATATTCATAAGTCCCATCTTGTTGTTGAACTAGTCTTGGTCCAACGTTATCAATGTTATCAGCATCTTGATAAGGTCCTTCGAAAAAATCGACTCCAACTGCAGGTGGGTTATCCCCATATCCTGGAGAACCACTTTGACCATCATCATTGTTAGGACCGTTATAAGCATATCCTAAACCACGTGAAACATCACATCCTACGTAATCATCTTCTGAGTTCCCAATATCAGGATCAACAAATTGCGTAAAGTAAGTATCATATAAAGTTTGCGTACTACGGTTAATCATTTCATAGTTATAAAATGTCATACGGTTCACTTCATCATTCGTTGCGAAAGAGAAAGCTTGGGCACGAATTTCCATTCCAATAGGATCGGCACCTGTTTCTGTATGAATATTTCCTTTATCGTTAAATACCCACCAGTTCGTTAGATCACCAAAAAGTGTGACTCTTCTATCAAAACCACAAACAACGTCGTCACGACCTAAGATATCATCAAACCAAGGAATGTCACCTTGCGAAGGATCATAAACACCATCACCAGCACCACCTTGAGAAGGGTAGTCATAAAAAGGTGCTAAGTAATAATCTTGCCCTCTAGACACATCACCGTGTGCAGGCCAGTTATTAATTCTTTGAATAGCATCATTAGTAATAGGAAATTCATCATTACACTCAGGATTTTGATCACATTCCCAAGCTAAAGTATAGTTAATTACTTCAGCTTTAGCAATGGTAAAGAATCTATCATACTGAATACAAACATCAGGATCGATGGTTGCTGCACCGAAATCTCTTGTTGCATCATCACCAACAGGTTGAGAAGGATCGTACGAACCAGAACCAACAGTTTGCGATAAAGGACCAGTCCAAAAGTCATTACCTTGTCTAAAAGTAATTGCGGCTAATTTCAGCTGACCATTAACATCATTTCCTCCCATCCAAATAGAACCAGAGTAAATAACATGGTTACCTCCACCTAATGGAACTTCGTAAGAAGCTGAACCATTTTGACGGTTTTGCCATAAGGATCCACCCGCTTCTACTAAAGCTCGTACATCATTAAATTCTAAAAACAACTTTGCATCAGAAGGAGGACAGTTTGCTTTTGTATAAACATCTGATCCACCACCAAGTGGTTTATCTTTAGGAGCTTCGTTTGAAGACGAAGGCGGTCTAAGGGCATTAGCTTCAAAAACTGAACCTAATACGATTAATATTATTAAAAGTGCTCTCATAATTAATTGTTTTTTTTTAATGTATTAAAAGTCGAATTTAACACCTAACCTAATTGTTCTTGGACGACTAATGTTAAATGGGTTATTCATTGCCATACTGTACAGGTCTCTAAACGATTGCTCATCCAATTTACTTTGAATCGTATTTTGAGAACCTGCTGCTGCTAGGTAACCGTCGTCATCTGCAACACCTGTAGCTCTGTATACATTAATTACGTTAAATTGATTCAAAAGGTTGGTAACTCTTACATAAACATTTAAGTAAGCGCGTTTTTGTTTTTCATCTTCTTTACCAAATACTAAATCGAAAGATCTATCTACCTGGAAATCTAAGCTATACGTCCATGGTTTACGAGAACCATTTAAAGCTCCTGTCAATTGTGGACTTCCTGCTCCCATCGCTGCAGCAGTAATGTTCTTTTGCTTAGAGTAAGGCGTTCCAGAATTTACTAAAGTTACAATGTTGATCCCTGTATTTTCAAGAATATTAACGTCCTTAATCACAGGACCATTGTAATCTTTTCCTGAACCATAACGGTAGTCAACTGTGAATGCGAATGAATGTCTTTGATCGTATGAGAATGGATATACAGTTCTCATATCTGGTTGATTTGAGTTAACAAATGACAACGATGAGTTAGCATCCGAACCTGTTCCTTCAGCAAACTGCAATGTATAGTTAGCTGTCATTCTTAGGTTTCCTGTTCTTCTTAAATCATATTCAACTGTCAACCCTTTTACAGTACCAAAGTCACGGTTTCCATAAGTTTTGTAAGTTGCAGGATACGCTTCAAATACGTTACGAATTTGAACTTGATCTCTTTGTTCACGGTAGAAAGCACTCAACTTCAATGAAGAGGTACGAGTCAATACTTGTTGGAAACCGAAAGAGTAATCAATTGTTTTCTCTGGACGCAAGTTTGCGTTATTAATGGTGTTGTTCGTACGAGAAGTAACAAATTGATAATCGATTGGGTCAAATCTTACACCGTCCGATGGTCTTCTTGTTAAGATATCGTAGTTAGCAAAGAAACTTGCTTCATCTGAAATAGGGAAAGAGAACGCAATACGTGGCATAACGTTAATTGCTACTTTATAATCTTCAAAAGCATCAGCAGTAGGCGTTGTTTGACCAGGATTTAACAACCATGGTGCGATACCTGCACTACCTTGTAGCGTTGATGGATCTTGAACTGTTGTACCAGATGCATCAAACCACTCTTCACCTTTTCTAAATCCATTAATTTGAGTAGGACTTTCTATGTTGTTTACATAAACTACATAGTCATCCCCCATACTTTCAGGAATATTCACCCAGCTATAAGTATTTGGGTCTTGATTTTTCAATGCTCTAGCTTCAGAAACTGAACGCGCATTAAAGAATAAGTGTTGATCCTTTAAAACTGGTTGATTCGCATCAAAAACATCTACACGAACCCCCACGTTGAATACAATATCATCAAAAGAGAATTTATCCATAATGTATCCAGAAACGTAAGTTGGTTGGTAAGCACCTACAAATCTTTTGTAGTTACCATTTTCGTCTGTATCATTAAAGTATGAATTAATATCAGTTGTTCCTGTTACTCTCTCTCCAGTATGGTCGTAACCATAGTAAGAAATAAAGCTTTGACCTTGATTGAATAATTCATCTGGTGAGAACATATCAAGACTAAACATGTTTGGATCGTACTCATCGATGTTAACATAGTCATTTCCAGCAGGGTTCAATCCTAATGCTTTTCTGAAGTTATAGTCAAAGAAGTACTGTTCATCATTATTAACAGCTCCTCCATATTCACCATTACCCGCATTTGCAGCATAACCTGTATTTAAACGCTCATAAGTAACACGCGGATATGTCCCGTAGAAATCATAACTAGGAGAATTAAAATCTAATTCACTAATATGGTTGTTCATATACTGACGTGCAACTCTCCAAATTCCAACAGGTCCTTCACCAGCATTAGAGAAGAAACTTCCAGCACCCCATCCACGGTCCCATCTTTGTTCGTACTCAACACCTAAAGAGATATTGTGTCCTCCAATAACAATAGAAGCAGAACCTGTGATACGTAATTGCTCAGCTTCTGATTTGAAATACTGTTCGTAAGGTGTTCCTAAACTTCCCCAAATTCCATAAACGTTATCTGGACGGTCTCCGTTTCTTAATGCACCATAGGTATTTATTTGGTCTAAGTTTTGATACTTCCCTTGTGGATTTGGATAAAGCTCATAGTACTGAGATGTAATTGCAGAAAGTGTCGGATTAATATCTGAAGGAGTGAAGTCAACGATAACAGATTCAAAACCGTTATGAATTAAACTATCATTTGCTCCATTGAAGCCATAGGTTGGTCTCCAAGTTGTATTGTAGTATCCAACGTGACCATAGTTAAAGATATTGTACTCATGGTTCTCGTCAAAATACTTATCATTTCTTTTCGAATAGTCAACCATTAAGTTATAGTAAAAACTTTTCACCTTAGAACTAGACCCTTCAGTATCATTTCTGAAACTTTGTCTGAAACGACCATACACTCTCCAGTCTAGTGTATTTCTATTTCCAAAGTTCTCAAAATTATACAATGAATTATAACGGTTGTACAATTTACCTCCACTATAGTTCATAGATCCTCCAAAAGAAAGGTTTACAGTTGGTCCTGTATTCACGTCAATTTTTCCAGCAGCAGAAAGCGTTGTTCTGCGTGAATTCATTCTATAATTTGTCTTTTCAAAATCGCTCTCTCTCAAAAAGTTAGAGTTTGGTGAAGTTGATTGACCATCAGAAGAAAGACGCAAAGGATTATCAATAAGATTTTGACGTGCTTCCTTTGTAATTCTCCAAGACCCATCAGCAAATGGTCTGTAATCTGCTTGATCATTAAATGAAGCTGAGATCAAGAATCCCAATAATGGTTCAGTTTTATTTCCAGCCGAATCTTTTTTCATTAAAAGGGGACCAGAAACCATACCTTCTACAAGGTTGTATCCAAACTGATCCAAACCAATAACTTTACTATCATAACCAAGATCATCTTTACCATGAAAATAAAATCCTGAAGTTACTCCTTCAAGAGATCCAAAGTAACGTGAAGATGGTCCACGAGTAGTTACAGAAATAATACCTCCTGTTGCATCACCGTAGTTTGCAGGAACCCCTCCAGTAATTACCTGTACTTCTTCAAGTGCAGATTTAGGAAGGTTTGAAGACCCTCTTACTTTAATACCATCGATATAGTAATAAGACGCACCCTCACGAGATCCTCTCACACTAATTTCTCCTGAACCTTCTGATTCGTTAACTCCACCAACAGTAGCAGCAACACCAGAAGCAGATCGTACAGGCAACTTTGAGATATCTTCTCTTGTTACTGTCTGCCCTTGAGCACCACCATCCTTATTAATAAGAGGGACCTTATAAGCAACAATTTGGACTTCTTCCATTTGCTGAACATCTTCAGGTTTGGTTAACTTGATTTTGTCAAGGAATGTAATTCTTTCTGCAGAAACAGAAACATTCTCGATTTTCATTGCTTGATATTCCTGAGAACGGAATTCAACATCATAAGTACCTGAAGTGATTGAAGGGAATTCAAATTTCCCATCAAAGTCAGAGTCAGTTCCTCCTTTAATAATACCCCCCTGGTATAAAACAACCGAAACAAAAGGTATGGGTTCATTTGATTCACTGTCCAGGACAGATCCCTTTATCGTACCATTACCAGCCTGACCAAATGCAGTACCTACTGACAATGTGATGCTTAAAAACAAAAAGTAGAGTTTTCGTATCATAAGATTTATTTATTTATTCTTACTTATTTATTCAAAAAGTGTAAATATAGAAAAATTTCATTTAGAAAATTTAACAAACATTAAAAATTAATGCACAATTACACAATTGTTACAAACAAATGTAAATCGATTTTCCGTTTAATAAAATATGTTAATTGGTAAAGTAGTTTGTAAATATACAAGTCTATTTATGCGGATCTGAAAACCAACTTGCATACATTCCATAGTTTTTTGCTATTCTTAATACTTCTCCTTTGAATGTATCTGCCGAAAGTGTCTTTACTTTTTTTGCAGGAACCCCAGCGTATATACAATTGGATTCGAGAACTGCTCCTTCTAAAACAACAGCTCCAGCAGCGATCAACACATTGGCATGGACATATACATCATCCATAACAATTGCACCCATTCCAACCAAAACATTATCTTCTATGGTACATCCATGTACAATTGCATTATGACCAATAGAAACATTGTTTCCAAGTTTTGTTTTTGTTTTTTCATAAGTACAATGAACTACTGCACCGTCTTGCACATTACAGTTATCTCCAAATTCAATGCTATTAACATCTCCTCGAATTACTGCTGAAAACCAAACAGAGCAATCCTTCCCCATCTTTACATCTCCAACCACTGTAGCGTTTTCAGCCAACCAACAGTTGTCACCAAACTCAGGGTTTTTCCCCCTACACTCTTTTATTAATGCCATTATTATATTTTGATAGATTCTACATTTACTTCGATTTCTAATAATTTAGATGCCATATCCTCAAACTCTTTGGGGTCCCCTGTTGTTAGATACAAACTTGTTTTCCCTTCTGATAGTTTATCCCTCATCCACGTATGTCGATTTAGGTATGATGCTAATGAACCCGCCACAATCTCTCCTTGACTGATTACTTGAATAGTACTTGGAACATACTCTTCAATGAGTCTTTGTAAAATAGGGTAATGTGTACATCCTAGCAACATTACATCAATATCATCATATAAGTTCAAGATATTGTCTATATCTTTTCTAATTAAAGCCTTTCCTTTTTCATTTTCATAATCTCGGGATTCAATTAAAGGTACCCATTGGGGGCATGCATATTGAAACACTTGTGTTTGTGGGCTTAAGAAAGAAAACTCTTCTATGTAGGTATTGGAAGAAATCGTCCCTTCTGTACCCAGGACAACAATTTTGTTGCTCTGACTAAAATCTCCAACAATTTCAGCACTTGGCCGAATAACTCCTAGCACCCTTTTCCCTGGATAATTTACTAAATTAAACTGTTGTATTTTGCGTAATGCTTTAGCTGAGGCAGTATTACAAGCCAACACTACCAAGTCACATCCTTTATCAAATAATGTTTTCACACATTCCCAAGTGTACTCGTAGACCGTTTCAACGGACTTGGTTCCGTATGGCGCACGTGCGTTATCCCCTAGGTATAAATAGTCATATTGAGGCATCAATTGCTGAACTTCCTTTAAGACAGTAAGCCCTCCGTAACCAGAGTCAAAAAAACCAATTGGGGATAATTTGTGCATATACAAAAATAAAAAAAAGCCGTTATGAAAATCATAACGGCTTTAATATAGGTATAATTCTTATTAATTACTTTCTTTCACTGCTGCAGCTTCTTTTTCTTTTTCTAGTACTAAAACTTCTTTCACTACCAGGTCAGTAATATCTCTACCTCCGCTGTACAAAAGAGAAGACTCATCAATAACATAGCTGATTTTCTCTGCTTTACAAACTTTCGCCACTGCTTTTTGTACCATATCTAAAATTGGCGCATTTAAGTCTTGACTTAGAATTTGAATTTGTTGATCAAGTTCTTGCTGACGCGTTTGGAATTCTTGTGACTTTTTCATTAAACGTTCTTCTTCAAACTTATAAGCAGTTGGGCTCATCGTTGCTTTTTCTCGTTGCAACTTTTCATAATCAGCTTGGAGTTGCTGTTGTGTTTCTTGTAACTCCTTCACAGCTCTTCTTTCAAAGTTCTCGAGTTCTGTCATTGCACTTTTACGTGAAGGCATCGTATCCAATACTTTCTGTGTATTTACGTGAGCAACTGGAGTTTGTCCGTAAGCAGTACCTCCTAGTGTTGTAACTGCTACTAATAGTATTAACATTAATTTTTTCATGATTCTGTTTTCTTTTTGTTTTCTATTTTAAATTATCGGGCACTAATTCCCATTTCTCGAAGCACCATTTTACTGATGTCATATTTTGGATCAGCAAATATAAGATTTGATTGATTGGCCTTGTCAAAAACAAAGGCAAAATTTCTATTGCTGGCTACTTTTCCGAGCGCTTCAAAAACTTTGTCTTGAATGGGTTCTATCAACTCCCTTCTTTTGGCAAACAAATCGCCACTTACTCCAAATCTCAATTGTTGCATTTCTAGAGCTTCAGACTCCATAGTGCTGATTTCTTCTTGGCGTTTTTCTCTTTCTTCAGCCGGCAGTATTGCTTCCACCCTAAGGAATTCTGATTTTCTTTTTTCAATCTGTTTATACAATTCGTCTATTTCTTTCTGCCATCTTGTTGCGTATTTATCTAATTCAGCTTTCGCATCATTATATTCAGGCATGCTTTCTAGAATGTAGTCTGAATCAATGTAAGCGTATTTCTGGCCCATAGAAGCAAATGCCGTACCAAAAAAAATGATTACTAAAAAAATTATGTTTTTCATATCTGTTTATATTTATAAAACTGTTCTATTTACCTTTGTCAAAGGTAGATAACTCGTTTTAAACAAAAATATTATAAATCTCCTAAATTCGCACCAATAATGAATTGAAATGCTCCAACTGGCTTACCTCCCATTCTAGAAATATCGTTTCCGCTACCTGCACCTTTACTGTGCGGATCAAGCGTATCGAATCCCCAACCGTAGTCAAACCCTAGCATACCAAACATAGGCAAGAACACCCTAACTCCACCTCCTAGGCTTCGTTTAACATTGAATGGGTTAAACTTAGCAAATGTTGGATAAGTATTTCCAGCTTCGGCAAATGCAAGAACGAAGAAAGTAGCAGAAGGGTTCAAAGAAATGGGGTACCTTAACTCTAAGGAGTAACGAGTAATGATTGGATCTCCCAGAGTAGAAGACACTTCTTGTTCTTCGTAACCTCTCAAAGAAATCAATTCACGTCCATCTAAACGAGCGACCCCCGTCAAGGCATTTCCTCCCAAATAGAATCTTTCGAAAGGCGTCAGTCCTTTGGCTGCGGAATAGCTTCCCATAAATCCAAAACCAATTTTCGGCATAAGAATTAACTTTCTGTCTGGCGTTAAAGGTAAATACCACTCACCTGTCAATTTCAATTTATAGTATTCAGCATATTTATTTCTTGTTTGTTCATCCACTAAACTATAATCTGAAATACCATCAAATTGGGAATACGGTAATGTTCCTTTCGCTGTGAATGATATTCTGGAACCACTTCTTGGATAAATCGGTGCGTCAATAGAGTTTCTCGACAATACGTATTGGAATGCAATATTATTTGAAAATCCATTATCAAAGTCAAAGACATCTCCGTAATTTGTTACATCATAATAATTGTAAGAAAATTCGTAGTAAGCACTAAAGTAATCATCCGGGACTTTCTTTCTTCTTTGCAATCCAACCCCTGTTCCTGTAATTGATACCCCTTGGTAATCTGGATTAGATCTGTTCAAGTTATTTCCAAATTGAGAGTGATTCAACCAAACTGAAAAAGCATTTGGTTTTTTACCTCCAAGCCATGGCTCGGTAAATGATAAATTATAAGATTGATAAAACTTACCATTCGTTTGCGCTCGAATAGAGAAAGTTTGTCCGTCTCCAGTAGGAAGTGGTTGCCAAGCTTGTTTATTAAACAAATTTTGTATTGAAAAATTATTGAAAGTTAAGCCTAGGGTTCCTATAATTCTACCTGCTCCATATCCTCCAGAGAGTTCTATTTGATCTGATGACTTTTCAGTTACAACGTATTCGATATCAACAGTACCATCTGCAGGGTTAGGCAGTGGATTAATTTCAAAAGCTTGTTCATCAAAATATCCTAACTGAGCCAACTCACGCTGTGTTCGGATAATATCATTTCTATTGAATAAGTCACCTGGTTTTGTACGGATTTCACGTCTAATTACATAATCGTTCGTTTTATAATTCCCTTTAATAATGATGTCTTTAATTCTAGCTTCCTTCCCTTCTATAATTCGAATTTCATAGTCGATGTGATGATTTTCAACATTTACTTCGACAGGAGTTGCTTGGAAGAACAGATGTCCTCTATCCATATATAAAGAAGTAATATCTCTTCCATCCATACTCTGGAATAATCTTGTTTCCAATAAAGTTTGATTATACAGATCTCCATACTTAATTCCTAGAACCGTATCCAAATATCCAGAAGTATACTTTGCATTTCCAACCCATGAGATATTTCCAAAATAATATTTTTGACCTTCATCGATATGAATATCAACAATTAGATTTCTATCGTCTTTTCGGTATACTGAATCTCGAATAATCGTTGCATCTCGCAGTCCAATTTCTTTGAATTCTTGCATCATCAACTTTTTATCCCTAGCATAGGCGGATTCAGTAAATTTAGAACGTTTGAAGAATCTCCAAAAAGCTTTTTGTTTTGTATCTTTCATTTTACGGCGCAACTTTCCAGGCTTAACCGATTCAGCTCCATAGAAATTAATTTCTTGTATTCTTACTGGCTTTCCTTTATCGATGAAAATAACGAAGATTTCAGAATTATTCATTAATGTATCATTGACACGTTGAATGTCAACACTAACATTATAGAATCCTTTTTCTCTATAGTATCCTACAACTTTCGCACGGGTATTAAAAATAAGATTTTCAGTAATGTTTTTTCCTGAGAACAAATTGATTTCCTCTCGAATTTTATCAGCATCTTTTTTCTTGGCACCTTCAAATCTAAAACGTGAAAGTTTAGGACGAGGTTTTAAATTAATAGAAAGGTAAGCTACATCGCCAAGTGTTTTTTCAAGTTTTATTTGAACATCAGAAAACAATCCTTCGTCCCATAAATTCTTAATGGCTTTAGTAATTTCTTCACCTGGAATTTTAATTTTACTTCCTTGACGCAAACCAGCAATTAATTTAATGGCTTGGTGGTCGAAGTTATCAGCTCCATTTATAGTAATTGGCCCTACCTCATACTGCTTAGGATTAGCATAATCGATTGATTGCCCAAAAGAAAAATGCGCAATAGCAATAGTTAAAAGTATGATTGTTAGTTGTCTCATATTAATCATTCAATTGTTCTGATACTTGACCAAATCGTCTTTCTCTATTTTGATAGTCGATCACCGCTTCGTATAGGTCTTCTCTTTTGAAGTCTGGCCACAATTTATCTGTAAAATACAATTCAGAATAAGCGATTTGCCAGAGCATAAAGTTACTAATTCTACATTCGCCTGAGGTCCTAATCAAGAGTTCTGGATCAGGAACATCACCAAGGCAAAGTGCTTTTGAAAAAGTTTCATCATCAATATCGGAAGGATTTAACTCTCCAGCTTTCACCTTATTGGCAATTTTTTTAGTAGCATCAACGATTTCCCATCGCGCACTATAGTTGAGTGCCAAGATCAAATCTAATGAATCATTGGTCTTAGTAGCCTCCATCGCCGTAGTTAACTCATTTCTACAAGCATCAGGTAAACCAGAACGATCTCCAATACTTCTCAAGCGAATATTATTCTCATCCAGTTCTGAGATTTCATTTGCGATAGTTTCAACCATTAAGTTCATCAACCCGTCAACTTCTTCTTTAGGTCTATTCCAGTTCTCCGTAGAAAAAGCGTATAATGTTAGGTGTCTAACACCTAATTCAACACAAGCTTTTAGTACTTCACGAACAGCTTCCACACCAATAGCGTGACCAAAGAGCCTCATTTCTCCTTGTTGCTTTGCCCAACGTCCATTCCCATCCATAATGATGGCAATATGCTTGGGGCACTTCTCACGGTTTATTTGACTTAACAGGCTCATTATAATTTATCAGTCGACGAATTTACAATAACAAAAAGACTTTTGCCCTATAATTATGAATAACCTTAACGTAGTTTAACAGAAAAAGGGAATTGCTTTATACAACTCCCTTTTTCTCAATTTATTATTTCATTAGTCTGCAAGTACGATAATTTTATCATTTTGCATCTCCATTACTCCGCCTTTGATAGACAAACGAACGACTCTAGAGTTGGTAGAATCTGGTTCAATAGACCCTGAGAAGTCGTCAAAATCGGTATCATCATTTGACAAATCAACCTTTATCTTGCCTTCAGAAAGTGCAGAAATGATTGGGGCGTGACCTCTAAGGACTTGGAAAGACCCATCGATTCCAGGGAATCGAACAGCATCTACCTCACCTTCAAACATTTTTTTCTCTGGAGTAATTATCTCTAACTTCATTTTATACTTTTTTAAACTTCAGCAAGCATTTTCTCTCCTGCTTCAATCACATCGTTAATATCTCCTTTTAAGTTAAAAGCAGCTTCTGGGTATTGATCTAATTCACCATCAAGAATCATGTTAAATCCTTTGATTGTGTCTTTAATATCTACCAACACTCCTTTTAATCCCGTAAACTGTTCAGCTACATGGAAAGGTTGAGATAAGAAACGTTGAACACGACGTGCACGGTGAACGACTAGCTTATCTTCTTCAGAAAGCTCGTCCATACCAAGAATCGCGATAATATCTTGTAATTCTTTATAACGTTGTAAAGTTGACTGAACTCTACGTGCACAATTGTAGTGCTCGTCACCTAAGATAGAAGCAGAAAGAATTCTAGAGGTAGAATCCAATGGATCTACTGCTGGATAAATTCCTTGCTCTGCAATTTTTCTAGACAATACTGTAGTTGCATCCAAGTGAGCAAATGTATTTGCTGGAGCAGGGTCAGTCAAGTCATCCGCAGGAACATATACAGCCTGTACAGAAGTAATCGAACCATTCTTAGTTGAAGTAATACGCTCTTGCATCGCCCCCATCTCAGTAGCCAATGTTGGTTGGTAACCTACAGCAGATGGCATACGACCTAGAAGTGCAGACACCTCAGAACCAGCCTGTGTAAATCTAAAGATATTATCTACGAAGAATAAGATATCTCTACCTGTTCCTTCACCGTCACCATCTCTAAAATACTCAGCTAAAGTCAATCCAGACAAAGCAACACGAGCACGAGCTCCTGGAGGTTCATTCATCTGACCATATACGAAAGCAGCCTTAGACTCTTTCAATTCATTTTCATCTACTTTTGAAAGGTCCCACTTTCCTTCTTCCATTGACTTCATGAAATCTTCACCGTAGCAAATAATTCCAGATTCAAGCATTTCACGAAGTAAGTCATTCCCTTCACGAGTTCTCTCACCAACCCCAGCGAATACAGACAATCCGTCATACGCTTTTGCAATGTTGTTAATCAACTCTTGAATCAATACAGTTTTACCTACACCGGCACCACCAAATAGACCAATCTTACCTCCTTTAGAATAAGGCTCAACCAAGTCAATCACTTTAATCCCTGTGAAGAGAACCTCAGAAGAAGTTGATAAGTCTTCAAACTTAGGAGCATCTCTATGAATAGAAGCACCTACCGTACGGTCAGTTTCTTTTATACCATCAATTGCATCACCAACAACGTTAAACAAACGTCCTTTCACTTGGTCACCCACTGGCATTTGAATTGAATCTCCAGTAGAAATCACTTCCATTCCACGAGTAAACCCATCAGTGGTATCCATTGAAATTGTCCTTACCGCATTTTCACCTACGTGAGACTGAACTTCTAGAACTACTCTAGAACCGTCTGATTTCAACACATATAATGCATCGTAAATATTTGGCAGCTCGACTCCTTTCTCGAAGCTTACATCAACAACAGGTCCAATAACCTGTAAAACTTGTCCTTTGATTTCCGACATTATCCTGTCCTTTTAAATGTTCAATTTGGGCGCAAAGATAGCTTATTTATTTCTTAAACTACTTATAAAAAGCTAATTTTTTCCACAAATTGAATTTGATTGTTAATTACTTACTATTTTACACTAGACCCTAGCGCTTTTCTTATTAATCATGACCACCTGGTTGACAACATGCAGGAAGACTACTTTGGGCAGACTTATTAGCCTGTACCTCATCTGCGTCATAGCCTATATTTGAGATAATTGTTTTTATCTCTGCCAAAGAAATTTTCTTAGAATTATATTTCACCTCCATCTTTTTGTCCTCCATATTCAAATCTGAATAAATAATTCCTGATTCAAAATTCAACACACTCTCCATTCTTTCTTTACAATCTCCACACTGGGCATTGGTCTGAATAAAAGCCGTTCTTTTCACTGGCTCACCATCTTTTGCTGTTGCACATGCTGTTAGCACCAATGCAATCACAGCCATCATCATTAATCTCATTTTCATAATTTACTATTTTATTTTTTATCTAAACTAAATCTAAATCCTGCATAAACGTTTACACCATAAATAGAAGAGTAAACTCGCGTTGCGTCAAATCTTTCCCCAAAAGGGTTTGCCGCATCAATAATCGGATCTTTCAACCTGTAATCTAACATGTTTTCACCTCCTAAGTATACTTCAAAATGCTTGAAACGATGCGTTATTTGCCCGGAAAGCATTGGCACTACTTCACTCATGTTATCTTCAGTAAAAGTACCATCAGGACGTTTAACTTTTGCCAAACGTTGTGCACCAAAAACAGAAAGTGTTAAATCATAGGACCATCTACGGTTTCTAGACTCGTAAGCAAGATTCACAAACCCTCTGTGCTTAGGAACCATTAAAACTGTCTCTAACTCTCCTCCTGTTGTCGACTTTACATCTAAGAATTTATACGCTGCTTTAATTTCGAATCGCGTAATGGGTTCGAATTTAATATCTGTTTGAAACACATTTGAAAATGATGAACCATCCAAATTCCCCATACGAATATATTCACTTGATTCGTCCCTGTCTACTACCAACTGATTTTCAAAAAGTGTGTGGTAAAAGTCTGCTGTCCATGTCGCCTTTCGGTCAAACAACTTAAAGTCCCACATCCAACTCCCTCCAAAGTTCCAAGAAACTTCAGGTTGAATATCATTATCTACATACCATGGAAGGTTTGTTGCCATTAACGACAAGTTGTCCGTTACATAATTTGAAACCCTAAACCCACGTCCTGCGGTCAATCGTATATCCATGTTTTCAGTTAGGTCAACTTTATAATTCGCACGAGGTGTAAACTGCCATTCGTACAGATTGTGATAATCTACCCTTGCTCCCAACACCACAATTGATCGTGTGCCCGTATAAGTATATTCAGAAAACAAACCAGGAACAATCTCTGTCCGATCAAAATTACGTAATGTCGTATCATTAGGGAGTCGATCATCCATTGTTTGTTCTAAATCATCATAAACGAAGCTCAATCCTGACTTCAATTTATGATTTGTATTCCCAAGGATGGTTTCATACATCGTATTCATATAACCTCTTCTCTCGACTGCATTTAATGCACGGTTTCCGAAAACTGTGTTCAATTCATTATACTTTGCGTAATACACTATTCCAATTGAACTAAAAACATCTTCCTTAAACAAGAAACCTGTCTTTCCGAACAACTCAGCATTCGTGTTTCGTATACCTACACCATACAGGCCTTGATTAGATTGGTGCGCATATCGATCGAATCCTATTTGCCCCCCTTGCTGATCAGTATGGCTCACCTTCAAACCTACTTGAGCCCTGAAAAGTTCAGCTGTGTACTTCCAACGATTCATTGCAATCAGTACATCTCCTAGAGGAAGGTCTCTAAATCCGTCTTTATTCCTATCATTCTCTTGCATGACAGAAGCTCCGTGGACAAACCAAGCTGTACTCCATTTATCACCAACAGACTTTCCTCCATGAATATTGAGCTCTACCCTCCCCTGAATACTTCCATAACCATTTACAAAAAGACGTTCAATATTATCTGGCTTCATATATTCAAGGTTAATCAATCCAGCCATTGATTCATAACCATTGGTTACAGTTCCTGCTCCTTTTGTAATCTGAATTGACTGGATCCAAGTACCGGGAACAGAAGACAAACCGAAAGCTTGATCAAGATTATGCATGAAGGGTATATTTTCGAACTGGAGTTGCGTATAACGCCCACTCAACCCCATCATTTGAATCCTTTTCGATCCAGACACACCATCAGCAAGACCTACATCAACTGTAGCGTTAGTTTCAAAAGATTCTGATAAGTTACAGCAAGCTGCTTTTCTCAACTCTCCCTGGGTGAGGTTCTCCACATTTCGAGGGTCTAAACGTAAAATACTAGAATTCTCTCTTTTCGCTCTAATCACCACTTCATCTGAAACGAATTCTGGATAAAGTGTAACCTTGTAATTATTTCCTTCTAATTCACTAATCACCACCGTATCGGGATGATAGCTACTCGCACGTATAATTAAAGTATCCGGAAGTTGTGCGTCTGTTTTGATATTAAAGTTTCCTTTCTCATCCGTAATATCACCGGATTTGGCATTTTTCAGAAAAACCTCTGCCCCAAAAATTGGCGAGGTTGACTTGCCATCTATATAACTATTAACTGATCCTTGGATGCTTATCTTTTGTCCAAAGGCAGACAAGCCCAGTATGAATATTGTAATAAATAAAATGTATTTCATTTCCGTATTGTTTAGAATAAATTTATTAAATGTTAATCAACTGTGATAAAATCACAATCCATCATGTCTATTCGATCAAAACATCACCAACAGACCATCAAATAAATATTCTACAATAGGTACCTTTGAAACAAAGAAAGACGCCTATTTAAAGTCAAGGCAGGCGGAGCCTTATTTGAGGTTGCCAACTCCTTTACCTTAGGAAAAGGTAGTTTTACTGCGTAAGGAATGCTGCAAACAAAGGTTTTAACCAGTTCTACATCCTCATCTTGATAAATCAAATCGGTATCAATTTGATAAACGTCAACATCACTTGTACAACACTCTTCTTTGATTTGAATATCGTAATTGACATCCTTTACAGAACAACAAGCGTGAACTTCTCCAGCGGTATCTGGCCCACAATCATGATTAACATCCATGAATAAACCATAAAACTCGCCACCAAAGCTACAATAGTGTTTATATACGGTTACTCCAGTAGTGCTGATAAAGAAAAGCGCTACAAGTCCTAACAAATATATTCGAACATGTTGTTTCACAGCACGAAAATAAGAAATAAAGATGAGATACTAAAAATTTAACTTGATATTAACGAAAGAAGGACAGTATTGTATTCTTTAGTTCAAATCGACATTTATTCACTTATTACTTCTTAACTTTGTAAAAAAATAAGATTATGTCAAAGATACCCGTAACAATATATGCTGAAATGACACCGAATCCAAACACAATGAAATTCGTTGCCAACAATTATTTGATTGATCCTTCAGCAACAGCAGAATTTAAGACCCAGCAAGAAACGAAAGGATTTTCTCCATTAGCAGATGAATTATTCAACTTTCCCTTTGTAAAAGAGGTTTATATTGCCAATAACTTTATTTCAATCACAAAAGACGACACTTTAGCTTGGGATTTCGTTACTACAGAGCTGCGTGATTACATCAGAAATTATATTGCCGAAGGAAACCAGGTCGTTACCAAGATCCCTGAAGAGAAAGCTGCTCCAATTTCAGAAGACAAAACAATAGACACCTCCAATTATACACCATCAGAATTTGATGATGCCATCAAAGGCTTATTGGATCAATATGTAAAACCAGCAGTTGAAGGAGATGGAGGAGCCATAGAATTCAGAAACTTTAATGAAGGGGTAGTGACTGTCGTACTAAAAGGAGCATGTTCTGGTTGTCCCTCATCTACAAACACCTTAAAAGGCGGAATTGAACAAATACTCAAACAACACATCCCTGAAGTTAAGGAAGTAGTTGCAGAATCGTAATTAAGTTACTTTGGGGCCATTCGATATAGGATGAGTCCAAGCACAGCAAATATAATGTTGGGGATCCACACAGCAATCATGCTCGGAAACCCAACATTTTCTGCTGCAACAGAAGTCACCTTCATAGCGAAAATATAAATAAAAGCCAAGAACAAGCCTACTGCAATATTTACCCCAATTCCTCCTCTGGATTTTTTAGATGAAACCGACATCCCAATTAGAGTCAATACATAAGTAGCGAAAGGAAAAGAAGTTCGTTGGTAGAACTCGATTTCATAAAAAGCAATATCAGCTGAACCTTTGATCTTCTCCAATTCGATAAATTCTTTCAATTCGTTATATCCCATTGTTTGCACAACGGTTGAACGCTGCGCCATTTCACTCAATTTAAAGGGCAATATCGTATCTAAATGCTGTCCACTATTGGGCGGATAAACAATTTTATCATGCGGATTTCCAATGTACCGAATATGGTAATCAATCAACCTCCAATTATCTGTACTATCAGGGTTAATGGCTTGATTTGCTTTTAGAATAGAAACCAATTCATTGTTTTCATTTCGATTTTCCATCACAAACCCAAGTGCCCTGCTTTTATCCGAGCGGTAAGAATCAAAATACACCACCTTTTTCCCTGGAAACTCTGCAAAATAATCGGCAACCGTTCTAATATTACGATAATAATCTTCTTCAAATTGCAGTCTGACCTTATTAGATTCTGGTAACACAATATGATTTAACGCTAAGGAAATAAGCATCAATATAGTTGCACCAATCATATAAGGGCGAAGAATTCTTCGAAAAGGTCTACCACTGTTAAGCATGGGGATAATCTCCGTGTTTTGGGCCATTTTAGCAGTAAACCAAATCACAGCAACAAAGACGATTAGAGGAGAGAATAAATTTCCGAAATACACCACAAAATTAAGGTAGTAGTCGAAAATTATAGCACGGACGGGAGCTTCTTTTTCAATGAATTCTCCAAGTCTTTCTGCCAAGTCAAACACCATCGCAAGAATCATTATCACCCCCAACATAAAGAAGAAAGTGATCAGGTATTTTTTGATGATATAGCGATCTATGATTTTTAACATGCGCAACTTATAATCTTTGTCCTAGCTTTTTAACCATTGTGTTTTTCCAATCTGTAAATGTACCATCAATAATTCTTACTCTAGCCTCTTTAACTAACGCCAAATAAAAAGCTAAATTATGAATTGACGCAATTTGAATCCCTAAATTTTCTTTAGTTTTTATCAAATGACGCAAATAAGCTTTAGAATAGAAGTGGTCTACAGAGGATGTTCCGTTAGGATCTATAGGAGAAAAATCTTTTTCCCACTTTTTATTTTTAATATTAATGGTTCCTTCACTAGTGAACAACAAACCATGCCTTGCATTACGAGTAGGCATTACACAATCAAACATATCAATTCCAAGGGCAATACACTCTAATAAATTCGTTGGAGTACCTACCCCCATTAAATACCTTGGTTTTTCAATCGGCAAGATCTCACAAACTGTTTCGGTCATAGAATATAAATCATCATCAGGCTCTCCAACAGACAATCCTCCAATAGCATTTCCTAAAGAATCCTGATCAGCGATATACTTTGCAGACTCTTGACGCAAATCCTTATACACACTCCCTTGAACTATTGGAAACAAAGCCTGTTCATATCCATATTTAGACTTGGTACTATTCATCTGTTTAAAACACCTGTCCAACCAGCGGTGCGTCATTTTCATTGAACGCTTGGCATATTGATAGTCACAAGGGTAAGGCGTACACTCATCAAAAGCCATAATAATATCAGCACCAATTACGCGCTGTATATCAATTGCTCTTTCTGGAGTAAAGAAATGATACGAACCATCTATATGCGATTGGAACTTCACCCCTTCTTCGGTAATTTTACGTGAACCGGAAAGAGAATATACCTGATAACCTCCACTATCGGTCAAGATCGGACGATTATAGTTAATGAATTTATGCAAACCTCCTGCAGCCTCAAGCACTTCTGTACCTGGTCGTAAAAAAAGATGATATGTATTCCCTAAAATAATTTGGGCATTGATCTCATTCTCAATTTCAAGTTGATTTACTCCTTTAACAGTTCCGGCTGTTCCCACCGGCATAAAGATCGGTGTCTCAATCTCTCCATGGTCTGTTTGTAATTTCCCTGCTCTTGCTTGGGACTTTTTATCGCGATGTAATAATTCGAAGTGCATAAATATGTTGAAAAATAAAAACACAAAGATAATTGTATTTAAACAAGTGTGCCATATTTGTACAAAACTATATCAATGGAAATTATTCCTGACATTACGTACACTTCTCAATTGACCCTCTCAATTCTATTTTGGGGAATGGCCTTCATCCAACTGTTTTGGCTACTTTTCTTCTATTTAAGGATTGCTTCTCACAAGGAAAAAACGATAGAAAATAAAGATTTACCAGTGAGTATAATTATTGCCGCGAGAAATGAGGAAGACAATTTATATGAATTTTTACCCAACATTTTAGAGCAAGATTACAAAACCTTCGAAGTAATCGTTGTCAATCATCAATCAGCTGACAACACAGCATTTATTTTAAAAGCTTATCAAGGAAAGTACCCTCACCTTAAAGTCATCAATATTGAGCGCAATCATCATTTAGCACATGGAAAAAAGCTCCCTTTAACCATAGGAATAAAAGGCGCTAAATATGAACACCTTTTGTTCACAGACGCTGACTGTAAACCCTCTTCAGACCAATGGATAAAGCAGATGACCAATAAATTTACCCCAAAAAAAGAAATCGTTTTAGGCTATGCTCCACATCGTAAATCAAAGGGCTTTCTCAACAAGGTCATTCGTTTTGATTCTACCTTTATAGCCTTAAACTATTTATCCTTTGCCAAAGCAGGCGTTCCTTATATGGGAGTTGGTAGAAACCTCGCCTACACCAAGGAAGTTTTCATGAAAAACAGTGGTTTCAAATCGCATTACTCAATTCAGTCTGGTGATGATGATTTATTTATTCAAGAGGTAGCAAAGAAAAAGAACTATACGATTTCGCTTTCCCCAGAAGCTTTTTGCTATTCAGATGGAGAGAAAACGTGGAAAGATTGGTATTCTCAAAAGTCTAGACACTACACTACCTCTGGCCGCTACTCACTTTTCAAAAAACTATTGTTAGGAATATATCCTCTCTCCTTGCTTTTGCTATACATTTCTTTAGTTACTTTGATTGTTAATAATTGGATGAGTTGGATATCAATAGGTGTAATTTCATTACTTATTGTTTCAAAATGGTTAATATTAGGGATGGCCTTTAAAAAGCTAGAACAAAAGTCTTTTATTTGGAGCATTATTTTTTGGGATTTATTTTATGCGATATTCACCCCTATTGTTTATTACACTACTGAGCAATCAACAGCAACAAAATGGAAATAGGAGAAAACCTATCAGAGAAGGGTAAAAAAGATTTAGACATAGTTAATCGCGCAAAACAGGGCGACCAATCTGCGTATGCAGAATTACTGTCTAAATATAGAGAACCAGTTTATTTTATGTTGCTGAAGATGATCAAAAACACGGACGATGCTGAAGATTTAACCATCGAAGCATTTGGAAAAGCTTTCAATCGCATTAACCAATACGTTCCCAATTATGCATTCAGCACTTGGCTTTTCAAAATTGCATCAAATAACTGTATAGACTACATACGCAAGAAAAGGGTGGTTATCACCTCAATGGACCATGCTTACACCAACGAAAACGGAGAAAGTGTGGGAATGGAAATTGATGGTGGACATATGGACCCTGAAGAGGTTTACATTCAACAGCAAAAGATAAAAACCATGCGAGAAGTTGTAGAAAGACTCAAGCCACGCTATAAAGAACTGATTATCAAAAGGTATTTCGAAGAATTAACCTACGATGAAATTGCTGATGACTTGGATTTACCATTAGGTACAGTTAAAGCACAGCTTTTTCGTGCAAGAGAGTTTCTTGCCAACCTTATGAGCAACACAAAAGACACCATATAGTCTAGAATTTATTTTTGAATAGAAGACCTGCCCATGTGGTGAGATTATGCTATTTTTGCCTTATGGATATTATCAAAAAATATTTCCCCAAACTAACAGCGGATCAAATTGACAAGTTTGAAAAACTGGGGCCACTATATGAAGAGTGGAATCAACAAATCAATGTCATCAGTAGAAAAGACATGGACCATTTTTATGAGCGCCATGTGTTACATTCTTTAGCCATCGCTAAAGTCATACGTTTCAATCCAGGAACAAGTATTCTTGACGTTGGAACTGGAGGAGGATTTCCTGGAATTCCATTGGCCATTCTTTTTCCAGAATGTCAATTTCATTTGGTGGATTCGATAGGAAAGAAAATTAAAGTTGTAGAAGCTGTTGCTGAAGCTTTAGATTTAAAGAATGTTCGCGCAAGTCACAAAAGAGCTGAAGAATTAAAAGATAAATATGATTTTATTGTAAGTCGTGCTGTAACAAAAATGCCTGTTTTTATTTCTTGGGTTCGCAAAAAAATCAACAAGCAACACAAAAATGCATTACCGAACGGTATTTTATATTTAAAAGGTGGTGATTTAACAGAGGAGATGAGACCAGTTCAGACTTTTCATGAATCTCATTTAATCTCTGACAACTTCTCAGAAGCATTTTTTGAAACAAAAAAAGTTGTCTACGTTCAGTTATACTAACACGAGACTATACTCAAAAGTATCAAAGCAACATTTAAAGAAGTGACAAAAAATAAAAAAGCAACCTGTTTAGGTTGCTTTTTTATTTTTTTTACTTGTCAACATTCTAAAGATCGTCTGGAATCTTCATTTGTTGTAATGCTTTTCTTTTAGGTTTTAACTTATCGATGAAGACCACTCTAAACCTTTCACGGTCGGCGTTGATGATCATCTCAGAAATACCATTTGTTACCGTTGGCGGCTCATTATTTAAGTTATGAAACTTTTTATCATATAGTTCTTCGGTATTATCATCGTAATAATAAAAAATTGCACTTACATATCCATTTTCGACACGTACCTTTCCTCTAACACAGTATACTTCGTCACCTTCAAAAAAGGAAATCATAACATTTCTATAAATATTATCTGAAATAGTGTAAGAACCACGCTCTTTAAATGCGGCTTCATATCGTTCAAAGCAGTTCAATTCTTTTTTGTCATTTTGAGCGAAAGTTGTCTTCGCTCCAAAAATTAAAACGCTAGTAATCGCTAATAGTAAAAGTTTTCTCATCATGTTAAGTTTAGCACAGTTATAATCCCGGGTTTCCAAATATAATAAAATGGTTCAAATCGGGGCTTCTTTCTGTTTAATTTTTTAATTTTGATATTTTAATTCTTGAGTCATGAAACAAATAGCAGACCAATTTAATGAAGCTTTAGATGTATTGCAAAAATTCAACACTCCTGCTAATCTAGAAAAGATTGTTGCAGCTGGAGAACTTCTGGTTTCAAGCTTTCAATCTGAAGGTAAAGTTATAAGCTGTGGAAATGGTGGCTCTATGTGTGATGCCATGCATTTCGCAGAAGAATTAACCGGTCGATATAGAAACGACCGACCTTCCATTGGTGCCATATCAATTTCAGATCCTTCACACATCTCTTGCGTTGCGAATGATTATGGTTATGAATATATATTTTCTCGCTACGTAGAAGGGGTTGGACGCAAAGGCGATGTTTTATTGGCCATCTCCACAAGTGGCAATTCAGGAAATGTGATTAAGGCCATTGAAGCAGCAAAAAGAAAAGAAATGAAGGTGATTGGCTTAACGGGGAAAGACGGTGGTAAAATGGCTGGTCTTTGTGATGTTGAAATACGTGCGCCTCATGCGAAATATGCCGATAGAGCTCAGGAGATTCATATTAAGGTTATACACAGCCTAATAGACTACGTGGAGCGTCACCTAAAATAAAAAAAGAGCTACCAAAAAGGCAGCTCTTTTTAATGATAATAAAGTTGCTTATTTAGTCGCAGCCCATTTTCTAATTTCAGTTCTGAACCACTCATCTGCAGCATCAGTCCACTTATAGTTCTCACGAATGTAGGCAACAGTAGCTTTCTCAATGTCTGTATATGAATCTCCATCTTTAACAGCATCCAATAGTTGTGACGCATCTTCTTTTGACAATCTACCATCTCCTGCTCCAGAAGTTAATTTTTCAGCCAATTCTAATAATTCGCCATCATACTTGTTACCATCAATTGTTTTGTAATATCCCATTTCTTTTAATTTAAGTTCTCTATAAAATTAACAAATTTCTTGATTTTTACACCTGAATTGTTAAAAATATTTAGACAAGATATTTTTTCTATAAAAGTTTTTTGATTTGATAAATTTCACTAACTTAAATAAGAAATAACTTAAAAACCTAAATCAACATGTTAGTCAAATCCTTTGGCAGTGCCGTATTCGGTATTGAAGCCACCACCATTACAATCGAAGTAAACATCGACAAGGGCATCAGTTTTATTTTGGTAGGACTACCCGACAGCGCGGTAAAAGAAAGTCAACAAAGAATTAAAGCCGCCCTTACCAACAACGGGTATAAATACCCCATGAAAGAAATTACAGTCAACATGGCTCCTGCAGACATTCGCAAGGAAGGATCAACCTTCGACCTTCCTATTGGAATAGGAATAATGGCTGCAAGTGAGCAAGTAAAGACAGATGCGTTAGCCGACTACATTTTATTAGGAGAATTGTCGCTCGATGGAAGCCTACAGCCTATGAAAGGAGTACTTCCCATCGCCTTAAAAGCAAAAGAAGAAGGTTTTAAAGGAATCATTCTTCCTAAAGAAAATGTAAGAGAAGCTGCTATTGTAGACGGATTAGATGTTTATGGCGCTTCCACAATCAATGAAGTAATCACATTTTTAAATGACGGCATTGGACTCGAACCTACAAGAATTGATATTCGACAAGAGTTTTACAAAAAACTAGATGAGTTTACAGTCGACTTTAGAGATGTGAAGGGTCAACAGAACATTAAAAGAGCCTTTGAGATTGCAGCATCGGGCGGACACAATGTTGTTCTTATTGGTCCACCAGGAGCAGGAAAATCAATGCTGGCGAAAAGACTGCCAACCATTCTACCACCTATGAGCATCAACGAATCTTTGGAGACCACAAAAATTCATTCGGTTGCTGGAAAAGTAAATGCCGGAGCAGGACTAATAACGGAACGTCCTTTTAGAAAACCTCATCACACGATTTCAGATGTTGCGCTAGTTGGCGGCGGTGGATATCCACAACCTGGGGAAATCTCATTAGCACATAATGGAGTGCTTTTTCTTGACGAATTACCCGAATACAAACGTTCTGTTCTAGAAGTCATGAGACAACCAATCGAGGACAGGTTCGTAACCATTTCAAGGGCGAAATTCACCGTAGAATATCCAGCAGGCTTTATGTTAGTAGCCGCCATGAATCCATGTCCATGCGGTTATTACAATCATCCAGATAAAGATTGTGTTTGCGCACCAGGAATAGTCCAAAACTACTTAAATAAAATTTCTGGTCCACTGCTCGATCGTATCGATTTACACGTAGAAGTTACTCCAGTGAGTTTCGACGAACTGGCCTACCACCAACCAGATGAAGGAAGTAAAGACATTAGGCAGCGCGTTGTAGAAGCCCGCTTAATTCAAGAAGAACGTTTTAAAACAACAGATGAAACACATTGTAATGCACAAATGAGCAGTAAAGAACTTCGGAAATACTGTAAAATTGATGAGGCATGTAATACGATACTCAAACAAGCCATGGATAAACTAGGTTTATCTGCGAGAGCTTATGATCGTATTTTAAAAGTCGCCCGAACGATTGCTGACTTAAATCAAGATGCCGAAATAAATACATCCCATATTTCTGAAGCCATACAATTTAGGAGTTTGGACAGAGATGATTGGGCTAAATAATCAATTACGAATGTACAATTGGGGAATTACGAATTAATCAATTACGAGTTAATCAATTACGAATTACGAATTATTGAATAAAGTTAATCAATTACGAATGTAGAATTGGGGAATTACGAATTAATCAATTACGAGTTAATCAATTACGAATTACGAATTATTGAATAAAGTTAATCTATTCATAATTCTCCTATTCGTAATTTTTAATTAAATATGAACCCATTTCAAAGTGTGTTGTACAAGGATAAAAACTAAAACAATTCATTATGAAAAAGACTATTTTATTATCCGGATTATTTGTTTCACTTTTTATTAGTAGTGTTCAATCGCAATACAACAAGGCAGCAAGACAAAATGTTATTCAAGAGGAAGTTAGTGTAGAAGTGTATGACGAATCTACAGAATCTTACAAGGTCGTTAAAGAACTCCGTGAGGTAGATTCGGATGTCTTTGGAAATGCGGAAGGAAATCAATATGACTTAGCAGTGGACGGTGCTTTTGAAGGACAAACGATTGCTGTTCTACACCTTTACACAGGAGAAGGATTTGACTTTCGTTTACCCACAGAAGCGTTAAAAGAAAAAGGCTTTTCTGTTTACCGTTGGTTAAACAACCCTCCAACTGCTAAGGCATTAGACTCGGCATTGGCTAAATCTTGTCAATTATGGATTATTTCTTCCAACCAAAGAAAGCTCAGTGAAGAGCACGCGAAAGTAATAAAGAATTATTTTGACAGCGGAAAAGGAGTTTACATTTGGGGTGATAACCAGCCTTATTATGCAGATGCTAACTATATTGCTGATTATTTAATCGGAAACGATATGCAAGGAAACGTTATGGGGGATCAAACAGTAGGTTTACTAAGAGACGGTAGCAAATCTGGAATTATGCCTAACCATTTAATCACTACCGGACTTCAGAATATTTACGAAGGAATTACCATAGCAACTATCAGTGCCCACAAAGATCTTACTCCTATAATTTACGGTTCAAGTGGTAATTTGGTAACCGCAGCCTATGAAAAAGATGGGAAACGCTTACTCATTGATGGAGGATTTACTCGACTTTTCATCAAGTGGGACACTGCTGGGACTGGTCGATATGTCAAAAATGCAGCTGCTTGGCTGGTCAACTACGAACGCTTTGGAGATGCTGTTTTGGCTGAAGAGAAGTAATATAATTATGAATGATGAACTATGAATTATGGATTGGATGGAGGGTGTAAGGAGGAAGTAGAAAAGGAAGATGAATAATAAATAATTGAAACAAAAAAGAGAGGTTCCCCTCTCTTTTTTGTTTCAATTATTACTAATGAGCAACCAATACCCTAAGGGGTTTCAATTCTGTGTTTGGGAAAACAACCCTATAAATTCCAGGTTTCAAATCAATTTGATTAAAATAGAATTGCATTATGCCTTCTTTCAAAATAACATCTTGCAGACCTACTATTCTTCCTGTCACATCGACAATCTGTAATTGGGTTGCCTTAGTTCCACCACTCCATGTTACCTCTACCGTGAAATCACCATCCGATGGATTTGGGTATATAAGTGTTTTACTTCCTTCCATTGAACATGAAGCGCTAATAGCATTAAAAACTTCAGCATCTCCGTTAAAGTCAAATTGCCTTAATCGATAATAAACAATACCACTCCATGGGTTTTCATCTAGCTCACTATAATCAATATGATGTGTAGAATTCCCCGCAGCAGGAACTTGAGAAACGGTTGACCATTGCGCCATATCACGACTTTTTTCGACAACAAAATGAGAAGAGTTAGATTCACTGGAAGTACTCCAACGAATATTAATTTGTTTATTATCTCCTGAGCAATCCACTTCGAATGAAGTTAAAGTTACCGGCAATGGATTGATATCATATACACTCCCAAAACCAAAGTTTGACCATCCTGTAACACCAAGTCGAGCAACCATTGGCAAAGCAAAAGTTGAAGGAACTGTTGCAATGTGAACCCCTGGACAAAACCAATCTGGACTATTTGCAACTACACGTTTCAACAAAGTCAACTTAGACAAATCAGTAATAGTAGTATAGCCTTCGCCGATACAAGAAATTGTATATAAACCATCTACCAACTTCCCAATTTCATTATCAATTTTCCAATATCCTTGATCTTCTGTTGTAGTAACATCAAACCCAGCTCCGCCTGAATTAATAGCTGGAATAGTCAAGCCTGCTGGACCCATTGGAACATCTATGTACTCCACCGTTAAATGTCCACCATCTGTTGGCGCCGTTGTAAACTCTATTTTTGTATTTCTATTTTTCAAACCACCATCATCATAACCCATCGGATACAATCCCGTTTGATCACCTAAATTAGTTCCATCGAACCAACGGCGCATTCTTCCCACTACATAATCATTGGTATGATTTAATATTCCTTTTTGAGTAGTTGATAATCCTAACTCTAAAAGACTTGTGTTGGTAAAAATATGACCTTGCGCCATCACCAATTCGTTTTGCACTTGCAAATCTCTATTGAGCAAAATATTTCCTGTCGCTTTATTTACAGTCACCTTAAACAAGTCAATTACACCCGCTCCTGACACAGTTTGATCTGTTGTACCAGTAAATCGAAGGACCCTTTCTGTTGTACCTGACAAAACACTTAAAGTTCCATTAACGAGCAGGTCTCCTTTTAATTCAAAACCAGTTCCAAACTCTGTTGTTGCTGTATTGTAATTGACTAAACCAGAGCCATAATCAACATGCATATTTCCATAAACCAACATGGGTTGCACATTGAAATTCGCATTACTTACCAAACAAGTAGAACTACCTGTTACTCCAATGTCGAAATCTCCTTTTACTGTTGCAAACCCTGTACTTCCATTAAAAGAGTTAAAGTTTCCTCCAAAAGAATATGCAGTAGCCGTAGTATTTTCAAATGATAGATTCGGATAAAAGAAGTCAATTGTCCCTACAGTTGGATCACCGTCATTATTAAATCGGTAAATCCAATCTGCTGTTGCTGGAATATTAGCCATTCCACCTTCGTATACATCTCTATAGAAGTCAACATCACTTTCGTTACTCTTTATTACAGTACCGTTAGCACCCAGTTCCCAAGTAGCACCAGTAACGAAAACCATTACATTCGTTGCGTTTGTCCTATCGAATAATGTTCCGTTTACTATAAAATCTGAAGCGGCAACGCTATTATTTACGGTTAACTGAGCATTGGCTTCAATTTCTAAAGTCCCTGTATTTTCAATAGTTACCTTATCAATTGTTACATCATCTGTTCCTGTCAAATCCAAACGAATATAAGTTCCTGCTTGAATAATTACTTCTGAAGAGTTTATGTCTCTTGGATAGGTACACGCTGGAACATAAGTAATATAATCGAAAGACATTTCCCAATTAGTGTAATCTGACCAAACGCCATTTGAACCTGCTACAGAACGATAAATTGGACGGGAATCAGTATTGAATTGTGCAGCATCTGAAGCAGAAGAACATCCTGATTCTGAAACTTCACAATAGAATTGAAAGTCTTCCATAAAAGCAAGATCACCAGTGATAGATAAGTTAGAAGTTGTTTCGCCCGTAATCGTTACCCCTGGTAAATTTGTAGAGTTAACAGCTAACCACGTATTTGTTGTTGGATCGTTAAATTTCCAAGAATAAGTCACGCCAGGAGTTGTTGAAGTAACAGACATATTTAATGAACATCCGCTAACATCAGTTGGTGAAGTAACATCAATATTTGTTGAAGGGGGTAAAGTAAAAAAGCCTAAATCAGAGCAATCAAAAGCTGAAGAGGTTGTCCAACCCACGGTAGGGTAAACATCAGAAGGAGCGACTCCTGAAGGACTAATATCTCTCACAATCGTATAACCAGTATAATTTGGAGTAGAAACATCATCTACCACTGTTCCATTTTTCACTAAACGAATTCTGTCATTTTCATTAATCCCCCAATCTCCCGGTGTCTGGAAATCAACCGAAAGACCAGAACAAGTCACATATGAATGCAATTGAATAACAAAAACACTCATAGGTGGAACGGTTCCAACTAAGTCTATCAAATTATGACTTCCTGTTAAATTCAATTCTCCATATCTTTCAATTTGATACACCCCTGTAAGTACAACTGGAGAACTCGTTGGATTGTATAACTCTAAATACCAACCATTTCCAGGTGAGTGATCATAAACTTCAGACATAAATAAATCTGTATAGCCAGGATATGCTGAGCAAGTCCCACTTGAAGTTGTCAAACTATAGGTGTCAACACTCACCTCTTCACAAGCACTTGCATCAAAGACAGAGATCGTTTCGCTGTTTCCAATTCCTGCAGGTACTTCAGCAGTAATCGTGTTATCATCAACAATTGTAAAACTAGTAGCATCCACCGTTCCAAACTTCACCTCTGTTGTTCCTGTAAAACCTGAACCTGTAATGGTAATAATTGTTCCCGCCGGACCAGAATTAGGGAGGAAAGAAGTGATGGATGCTGTTGGGGTGCACACAACAATCGGTTCACAAATAATTTCAACATTACCTATATGGACTCTTTTACCTGAGGCAGTACTAAATTCAATAATCGGATCCGCTGGAACTGATGTAAAAGTTAACACCACTTCATCAAAAGAAGTGGGTAACGTTGATATATTTTGAGAAACTCCATTTACTGTTACAGTCACCTCCGTTTCAGAGCCACTCCAACCTTTTGCTCTAAACTTTACTGTAATATCACCTGCAGTCACGCCTGTTGCGGTTGTTGAAATTGAACCTGCCGTACTACTTGAAGCTAATCTGATTGTATTTGTAGGAGAACCACCGGAATCAGTATCACCTGAAGATGTATATCCAGACGTATTAGGAAAATCAGGTCCATTCATTGAAAAACAAGGCCCAACATAAACATCCCACTGCGCATACAAAGTAACATCAGAACTTCCCATAGTATATGCGTCGTTATCTGCATAAACTACTGCTCCACTTGCGGTAGTTGCCCAGCCAGCAAAAACATAACCTGTTCTGGTAAAGGTATTTGGATTAATGTTTTCAGTATTCCCTGAAGTAATGGTTTGATTGGGCATTGTACCCGTTCCTCCGTTTGAATTAAAGATGATGTCATAAGCTTCGTAGACCTCACCTGAAAGACTAACGACTGGTTCATTTGCGGAAGGAACACCTCCACCGGCAATTAAGATCATATCATTATAATTTCCCACAATTAAACCAGCCTTTAATCGCACGTAAATTGTTTGTGAAACAGAAGTTAAAAGTCCTAAGTCTATATAATCCGAAAATGAGATGTTATCAGATGAAATTTCAAACTCAGTACCTGTCAGTAATTCTATAGCATCTGTTCCATTAAGATTTGAGCCTGTCAACTCAAAAGTTTGCACAGCAGAAGGGCCAGAGCCTAAATTGTAATCTAATCCAGCTAAAGACGTTGGTGTAGCAACTAAAGTAGGCCCAACAGGAGGAGTTGCTTCTAATATTAAGTTTTGTAACCGAATTCCTCTTCCTGATGTTGCATTATGGGAAATTCTTAAGACAACTTGATTGGAAACACTTGACAAAGAAAAGGAATGAGTAACATAACCATCGGTTGTAACAGGTGAGGTATAAGTCTGGGTAAAAGTTGTTCCACCATCATACGAAACTTCTACTATTGCACTTCCGTATGAACCAGAACCATATGATCTAATATTGAATGAAAATTCTGCCGATCCATAAGCGCTTAAATCATAGCTTGCTGTGGTAATTACATCTGAAGGGTTTCCAGCATCCACCAAATAATAACTCCCTTTATCAATTATATTTGTCGTAACATTATTAACTCCACTCCATCCAGCAGGAAATGCACCTCCTCCTGCTTCTGAAAAAATAGTTGTCTGTGCAAGAAATGCATTCCAATTTATTTGTACTAGCAAAGAAACAAACAAGAGAAGCAAACTAAATATTCTATTTTTCATAAGGGTGTATTTGAAGAAATCATTCCATTAAAATTCCAATACGAATCTAGTGGAAAAAAAATAAAAGAATATAATCTAACTTCATTTTTCTGTATTAAATAATTATTAATCTGGACAAATCCCTTATTCTTTCTCCATTAATCAAACGCTCAAAAGAATTTCTTTAACTTAGCTGCCTAGCAATATGAAAGCAAATTGGATAAATAAAAAAGACATTGACCGTCAACAATGGGATAAGTTGGTTAGGCAAACACCTGATGCTACCATTTACACCCTCTCTTTTTACCTAGACGCTACTTCCATTGATTGGGAGGCATACATTGCAGAGGATTTTTCATTTGCTATTCCTGTAGGTGTGGTCCGTAAAGGAGGAATTTCTAGAGTTTATCCTCCCCTATTCCAAAGATACATTGAACCCATTGGCGATGTTTCAAAAATTGATTGGGAAAAATTTCAAGCATCTTTATTAGAACGCTACGCGAAGGGAGACTTAAGTTTTAAAACTACTATTCCTACGCTTGAAAAGAACAAAACCATTCGTCTCTCGAAACATATTCATCAAGTTGTAGACGTAGATCAATTCAAATTGAAAACACAAGCCAAACGAATGATTAAGCGTTTTTCAAAAACCAATTATGAAATTCGTGAAGCGCATATTGACACTGATGAATTGTCGAAGTTAATAGCTAAAGAACTCGCTAAAAAACTACCGATATACGCTACCTCGGATGTTCATTTTTTATTTGATGTCATAAAAAAAGCAGAAAAAGAAGGTTATATCTACAAAGTTGGGGTTTTTGAAAACAATATCTTAAAAGGTGGATTGATCGGATTAAAGTTTAACAAGACCTTACTTTACCTAAAAGGTACAGCCATGGAAAAACTTCAACAAGAAGGTGCAATGTATGCTTTAATGAATCATTTTATACAATATGGCTTTAAAGAAAATTGCGGGATAGACTTTGGTGGTTCTCGTGTAAAAGGAATTCAATTTTTTAACCAACGTTTTAATGGACAAGACACCGAATATTTCAATTATTCTTGGGATAATTCTCCGTTTTGGTTTAAATGGATGTACAAAATATATTCAAAAGTAAAAAGAAAGTAAACAGGTTTCACTTTTGAGAATATTCATTGGTTCAAAACATATTATATTACTACCTTTGCACCTCTTAATTAAATAATTAATGAATATTCGAAATAGACAAATCTTCAGAATCATACTAGGATCAATCATAATTGGGGGTTCACTTTATGTTTCATTTAGGTATTTGTTTAAATCTCCACCCTTTTTTAAAATTCTAGTTTTAATTGCTTTGGTGGCGATCATATATTTAACAATAGATTACATAGTAAAAAAAGGTAAAAAAGACAGATATGGAAAGTAAACAAATGGTAAGGTATGTTGCAATAGGAGCAGTTCTTCTTATTGGAGTAGTCATATTTTTAAACTCGTGGGTAGATGTTAAACCTGGTGAAAGAGGGTTCGTTTTTAAACCTTTTAACACTCCGAGTATTGATTCTAACGAAGTGTACATGGAAGGAACTTATTTTATTCTTCCTTGGAACGAAATGATTAAGTATGAGGTAGTAAACAAGTCGAAACAATATGTTCAAAAAGTGATGGACCTGAATGGTACAGATGTAACGGTTGAAGTTTCTGTAAACTACAACATCGTTCCAAATCAAGTAGCACAGATTCACGTTAAACATCGTGAAAACTACACTATTTTTATCGATGACAAATCAAAAGGAGCAATCAAAGATGTAATTGGTCGATACACGTATGAACAAGTTTATTCTTCAAAAAGAGAAGCTTTAGAAGGAGAAATTGAAGAGATTCTTGAGAAAGATTTCATGAATAATTACCTTCATTTAAATTATGTTGAGATTGCAGACGTTAATCTTCCAGAGAACATTGCTGCTCAAATTGAAGAAAAAGAAACGCAAAAACAAAGAAACCTTACAGCTAAGGAAAAACAAAAAGAACAAGAGTATTTAGCGAATGCCAGAATTGAGAAGGCAAGAGGAGATTCGTCTTTAATTATTTCTGCGAAATTTAAATCTGAAGCCATCAGACTTGAGGCTGAGCAAATCGCAAGAAACCCACAATACATCGAATTGAAAAAGTGGGAAAAATGGGATGGAATTGGATCGCCATACGGTGGAAACAATGTCTTTGGTGATAAATCAATCAGCATTCTAAAGCCCAATTAGACTTACACAACATTTCACAAGAAGACGAACTGATTGGTTCGTCTTTTTTTTCACCCTAAGTCAAGTCCATCGAAAACTTCCCATTATAGAACTTCGGCAGCCGATTAAACCACCAACAAGTTATTTTTTTATGTACGAGCAGAATTAAGCCGAGCCTTAACTTCGCTGTTTTAGCGAATCGAAATATAAAAATTCTCTCAACAAAAAAGCCACTACAAAATGCAGTGGCTTTTATCAATTCTATATCAGATTATCCTTTCTGAAGTAACTTTTTCAAGCTTACTTTCTCTTCAATAATGTCATGTAAATCTGAAATTGCTACACGGTCTTGCTTCATGGTATCTCTATCACGAATTGTTACTGTATTGTCCTCTAATGTTTGATGATCAACCGTAACATGGAAAGGCGTACCGATTGCATCTTGACGACGGTAACGTTTACCGATAGAGTCTTTATCGTCGTATTGACAGCTGAAATCAAATTTCAAATCATCAATAATTTCCATTGCTTTATCTGGCAAACCATCTTTTTTAGTCAATGGCATCACGGCAACTTTATAAGGCGCTAAAGCTGGCGGAAGAGACAAAACAACTCTTTCAGATCCATCTTCAAGGGTTTCACTTTTCAATGAAGCACTAAATACAGCCAAGAACAAACGGTCTAATCCTACTGAGGTTTCAACCACATACGGATTATAACTCTTCTTTAATTCAGGATCAAAAAACTGCAACTTTTTACCCGAATGCTTTTCATGTGCTTTTAGATCAAAGTCTGTTCTTGAGTGAATTCCCTCTAATTCTTTGAATCCCATTGGGAAATCAAATTCGATATCAGAGGCTGCGTTAGCATAATGTGCCAATTGAATATGATCATGATCTCTGTAGAACTCATCCCCTAGCCCCAATGCTTTATGCCATCTTTTTCTTTTCTCTTTCCAGTGCTCATACCACTTCAACTCTTCACCTGGACGCACGAAATACTGCATCTCCATTTGTTCGAATTCTCTCATACGGAAGATAAACTGACGCGCTACGATCTCATTACGGAAAGCTTTTCCAATTTGAGCAATACCGAAAGGTATTTTCATTCTTCCTGTTTTTTGCACATTTAAGAAGTTTACAAAAATTCCCTGTGCCGTTTCAGGACGTAAATAAATTTTCGAGGCATCTCCAGCAACAGAACCAAGCTCTGTTGAGAACATCAAATTAAACTGACGTACATCTGTCCAGTTTTTTGAACCAGAGACAGGACAAGCAATACCTAATTCATCAATCATATCTTTCAAGGCAGCCAAATCATCATTCTTGAAGATTTCCTCCAAACGACCTTCAAGTAGATCAATCTTCTCTTGATTTCTTTTAACATTTGGATTTGTTGCCAAGAATTGTGCTTCATCGAAGTCATCTCCAAAACGTTTTTTACCTTTTTGAACATCTTTGGCAATTTTCTCACGGTATTTTTCGATGTGCTCTTCAATAAGTACATCTGCACGGTAACGTTTTTTTGAATCTTTATTGTCAATCATTGGATCATTAAAAGCTTCTGTATGTCCAGACGCTTCCCAAGTTTTCGGATGCATAAAGATAGCCGCGTCCAAACCAACGATTTCATCGTTCATCTGAACCATTGCTGTCCACCAATATCTTTTGATGTTGTTTTTCAATTCAACACCTAACTGACCGTAATCATACGTTGCCGATAACCCATCATATATCTCTGAAGATGGAAATACATACCCATACTCTTTCGCATGGGAAATAACATCTTTTAGCTTGTCTTCACTCTTTTTCATGCCTGCAAATTTAAACAATTTATCTTGTATTTTTCAGATAAGGGACACAAGAATTTAAGTCCTTAGAATAAGGGTCAACACATTTACACAGAATATGTTTAAAGGATTCATTTTGATCAATAAAAAGCTCTCCAAAAAAACAACTGTTCCCCCTCTTAATAAAATAGATTCTTGATTGTTTTAAGCGATACAACAATGAAAACGATAATACCGTATCACAAACCTCTTTACTCCTCACTCCCTCACCAGCAACTTCGGTTCTAAGAAATCCAGCATAGCATACTTCACTCCTTCTCTACCAAAACCTGAATCTTTCACTCCACCATAAGGCATATCATCTACTCTAAAAGTAGTTGACTTATTGTGAATTACGCTTCCAACATTGAGTTGGTTAAAAACCTTATTCCTTACTTCGATACTGTCTGTAAAAATAGAGGATTGTAGTCCCCATCGGCAATCATTAACCTCTTGAATTGCATCATCTATAGAGGCAAACGACTCAATCATCACAACAGGACCAAACACTTCTTCGTCTCTAACTTTTTGACCTTTGGGCACATTGATTAAAACCGTAGGAGCATAAAAAGCTCCAACCCTACTTCCGCCGACAAGACATTCTGCTCCCGCCTCAAGTGCTTCACTCACCCAACTTTCCACACGTTTTGCATTTGCTTCATCGATCATCACACCAAATTCTGTTGAAGGACTTAGAGGATCTCCAATCTCAAACTCCTCTACTCTAGAAACATAGGTGCTAACAAATTCCTCCATCAAAGATTCATGCACATAAATTCTTTGGGTATGGATACAAACCTGACCAGAATAAGCAAATCCGCCAACAAGCAATTCATCTATGGCCAACTTTAGAGAAGCGTCTTTTCCGATAATGGCCGCTGCGTTTCCTCCTAATTCTAGAACCACATGTTTTTTTTCAGCCTTTGCTTTCATGGCCCACCCCACATCAGGCGAACCTGTAAACGACAACACGTCAATTGACGGGTGCGCAATTAATTCATCACCTACCTCTCTTGAGCAATGGATCAATTCAAAACCTCCTTGTGGTAAATCAGTAGACTGAATCACCTTAAATAACAGCTCCATAGTTAAAGGCGTTTTACTTGATGGTTTCAACAAAATCGGACAAGCTGAAGCAATAGCAGGCGCTATTTTATGCACTGCAAGATTTAAAGGAAAGTTAAAGGGTGAAATTCCAAAGACTACACCTCGTGGAAAATAGACCACTTCACCTTTCAAATGGCGCCCATTTTCAGTAGCATCAATATCAATCAACTCATGCGGTAAGCGTTTACATTCTTCTGCGGCAACTTTAAACGTAGCAATAGCTCTATTCACCTCTCCTTTTGCATAGCGATAGGGTTTACCACTTTCCAAAACAATAGTATTCACAAAATCGTCAAAATGATCTTGAATACCCTCTATGATTTGATTCAAAATTGTGGACTTATCACCCGCTGAAAGTTGACGCATTTTCTGTTTTGCTCCTACTGCGTTTTTAACTTTTTGAAGGGCTTCTTTGCGACTCAGCAAGGTGATTTCACCAATAGTCTTACTGTCGTATGGATTAATTACTTTCATGATTTGAAAATATCAAATCAATTCATAAAAGGCAAGAAAAACGGAAGGAAAACTAATTCTTAGCGAATCAAGCCATTCAACAATTTTGTTAAATCAGGCAATGAAAATGTTGCTGCAGAAGCTTTAGTCGCAGGAACAGATTTCAGGTTTTGAATTGTGTTTTCTTTAGATGTATTGTTGTGCATTACAATTTTAGATTCTGTTACCTTTTTCAATTTTGCTGTATAACGCATGTCGGCTAATCCGCCAATGACGCTCAACATTTTCTCTGTCGTTGTTTTGTTAATGTCAAAATAAACTTTGATTTCACTCACAGGGTTTTCTTCGTTAAAGCTTACCTCAACTTCTGAAACTCCTCCTGTTTCGTAAAGTCCTTTTCTAATAACAGCTCCACATCCTTTCTGACACATCATACCCTCAACTTCAATAACAGCAACATGGGTTGGGGAAACACTCGTTTCGTCTTCAGCTTCAGCGACAGCGTTATTTGTTGAATCACAAGCAAAGAACAAAACGGTCAACAAGGTCAATAAGAAAACTCTTTTCATGATTAACATTTTTTATCAAAAATAAGAAAACATAAGATATCCTCCTAATGAACAAATAAAATCTTTAATGAAGTATTACTTTTGCAAGATGAAGTCAAATATAAAGTATGCTGCAATATTGGTTTTATTGTCATTGGTTTGGGGAAGTTCATTTATTCTGATGAAAAGAGGAATGTTTGACAAAGCTACTGGAGATGCAATTTTCAGCAGCAACCAAGTGGGCGCAATGCGAATGTTATTTGCTTCATCGGCTTTACTTCCAATTGGGTTAAGGTCTTTAAAGATCATCAGTTCTTTTAAAATTGGCTTGAGCCTAGCTGTTGTTTCATTAGCGGGAAGTTTTATACCTGCTTTTTTGTTTACCTATGCAGAGACTGGAATCAGCTCTGGTTACGCTGGAATGTTAAACAGTACCACCCCCATATTCACCTTATTACTTGGCGCTATATTATTCAATCAAAAACTAATTAGCAATCAAGTTTTGGGCGTAATCATTGGCACAGTTGGAATAGTGATTTTGGTGAATGGAGTGACCGTTGTAGATACTTCAGGAACATTGCTGCATGTTTTCGCTATTGTGTTTGCAACTCTATGTTACGCATTAAGTACCAACACTATTCGCTATAACTTAAGTCACCTTCCACCATTGAAAGTCACCTCGGTTGCTTTTGTTTTCGCTTTTCTTCCTGCGGTTATTTTGTTTTTCTACTTTGACACTCCAAAAACCATAGTTGAAAATGTTCATGCCACAAAAGCTTTGATTTACGTCTTGATTTTAGCTATTGTAGGCACCTCTTTATCTGTCATATTATTCAATTACTTAATCAGTAAAACCTCAGCCTTATTTGCCAGCAGCGTCACCTATCTTATTCCTATAGTAGCAGTTCTCATAGGGTTTATAGATGGCGAAACAATCAGTTGGATTCAAGTTGTTGCGATGTTTATCATACTCGCTGGAATATTTACAGCCAATAGAATGAGAAAACAAATCGTAAAAAAAGCAGTTGATTTATGATTTTATTAAATAATTCATTACATTTGCAGTCTGATTTTTATACGAATATTAATAATTAATTGAATTAGCTATGTACGCAATTGTAGAGATAGCAGGGCAACAATTTAAAGTTGAAAAAGATCAACGTTTATTTGTTCACCGTTTAGACGCTAAAGAAGGAGATAAAATCGATTTCGACCGTGTATTATTAACGGATGACAAAGGGAAAGTTAACGTTGGCGCCCCAGCTATAGAAGGTGTAACAGTTACTGCGAAAGTAGAACGTCACCTGAAAGGAGATAAAGTAATTATCTTCAAGAAGAAAAGAAGAAAAGGTTACCAGAAACAAAATGGTCACCGTCAACAATTTACAGAGTTGACTATTACAGGAATAAAAGCATAAACTCAAATTGAAGGATTTGCTCTTTCAATTGTAAAAAACTAAATAAGATGGCACATAAAAAAGGAGTCGGAAGTTCGAAAAACGGTCGTGAATCGCAAAGTAAGCGCCTTGGTGTAAAGATATTTGGTGGACAAGCTGCAGTTGCAGGAAACATCATTGTTCGTCAGAGAGGTACTAAACACCACCCTGGTTTAAACGTAGGGATTGGTAAAGACCATACTTTATATGCACTAACAACTGGTATTGTTGAATTCAGAAAGAAAAAAGACAATCGTTCTTATGTATCTGTTACCCCATTAGAGGAAACAACTGAAGCATAAGCTCAAGGTTGAACAAAATATTAAAAGCCATCAACAATGTTGATGGCTTTTTTTGTATCTTTATTTATCGAAACTAAAAGATGATGAAAAGCAAACTTCAATTTTTCGCGCTAGGAGTAATTCTAATATTCACAACAAATTCATGCAATGTACAAAACATAGAAAAGTACAACGAAGAATTCAAAGGTGAATGGAGGACCGGAGTTTATTTCTCACCTACAAAAGGGGATTCTATTCGAAACTTCTTAACAATAGACGGTGCTGATAGTGGGTTTGGAATTGCTTGTGACAAGGATGACCCTTTTGAAAAGTGTTTATATTTCCAAACAGGAAAAGTAAAGTATAACAAAGCAAGTCAAGGTATTCAAGTAGGAAATTCTGTCCAACAAATCCATACAGTAAATCGTGAACCTTTTATCAATGAATTTGGGCAATGGGAGTTGATGATAGACAGTATTCAGTATTACAAATATTAAATCAAAAGGTCAGAGGGCTGAATTTTATTGTTTAACTCACCCAAACTTGTGCTATTTTAAATAAATTATACGGAGGACTTTATGTTCAAGCTGTTCCACCACCTTAAAAAAATAGAGTTACTGGTGATGATAAGGTTCATTTTTTAAAATGGTTAAACCTCTATACAGCTGTTCAATAAAAAACATTCTTACCATTTGATGCGAAAATGTAAGTTTACTCAATGCTAACTGATCATTTGCACGCTGATAAACTTCGTTTGAAAAGCCATACGGACCTCCTATTACAAAAACCAACCCTTGACTTCCCGAATTAAACTGTTTTTGAATATAAGAGGCGAATTGAATTGAAGTAAACTCACTCCCTTTTTCATCCAACAAAACCACATAATCGCTCGGCTTTATCTTTTTTAAAATCGCTTCTGCTTCAATTGATTTGATCTCTTCTTCCGTGCGCTTCTTGGCGTTTTTAACATCAGGGAGTTCGATGGTTTCGAAAGGCGTGTATCTCTTTACCCTTTTGGTATATTCTTTTTCACCTTCGGTAAGAAAAGACTTTCCTGTCTTTCCGACATAAATCAATTTGGTTTTCATTGAGAAGAGGCGATGGTTAAGGATTCGATTTGGTGTTGACTTTGAATTTTCTTGAACTTGATACTCACCCTGTACTTCTTTACTGACTGATACTCTCCAACTGCAAAGCTAGAAGCTCCTTCATCTTTTCCTTTAAAACTAAAGGTGAAAGATTTTGGAGGGTTGCTTTTAAAGAAGCTGCTTAAAACCTGGGTTCCTTGCGACTTACTATAAACGCCTTCTTTTCCGTCGATTGAAATTAGCATTTTCGTCGTTCCGTAACTAACCACCTTGGCGGCGTTACCTTGTGTAAAAGCAGTTTCTACTTCCTTAAAAGGAATTGATAATATGGAGTTAAGCACAAAAAAGATACTTAATAGAGATGTGATAATATAATTCATGTCTTTTCTATAATTCCTTCTTTACTAGCAAACTTTATGCCTATAAATAATTAAAGCCTAACACTCGGTGCCTGAGCTACTTCCTCCCACCATTTATTGCTCAATATATTTTTCAATTCATACACTACCGAATCATCAGTCAACGACCATTTAACAAGTCCATATCCTTTTGCATAAACACGATCCATAGCAAACTGCTGACTACTTCCTTGCTTTGTGTACACATTCACCATGGTAACAGTAACCGAGTCCCTTACAACAATCGCAGGAGCATTTTTTCCTAAGACATTTATTTCTGTTGCATCGTCAATTACAGATTTCTTCGAAGCATAAACCATCGATATAGAATCTAAGTGCGAAGGGAAATCGGATACAAACAAAGATTGTTCACCATTACGTAAAGGAAAAATCGTATTCGAAGTCAGTTTAGCCTTTCTTTTCAATCCTTCAGCATCAACAACCATATGGTCTTCTACTGAAAAATCATTCACATCATAGGTAAAGCCTTCTGTTATCCGAAATTCTGAATTAAAAATTTCAACCGCCAATGTAGTATCAGCTGCCGACTCTAATCTATAAATGCGGTGCATCTTCTCATTCAAAGGGTTATTTTCCTCTTGAAAAAGATAAATAAATGGAATGATACTATCTGTTGGATAGAAGTACTCCGCATAATCTACTGATTCATTTCCTTTATCCTCTGATGTATTACAAGCCGAAAGAATGATTACACCAATAATCAATATGAATAAATTTTTCATTTAGCTCATTTTTAAAAATGCCACTTCCTTTTCTGTCAAATGACGATAATGTCCTCTTGGTAAATCTTTTTTTGTTAATCCTGCAAATTCAACACGATCCAATACAAGGATTTCATATCCCAGTTTTCCCATCATCAATTTTACCATGTTACTTTTATGGGAAAGAATTCTCACACCAATTTCGTTATGGGGTTTACCACTTACGAAACTAGCTTCTTCAGCACTAAACATTTTATCGTCAACATAAAGACCTTTCGTCAATTTCTCTAGATCTTCATCAGAAACAGCTTTGTTGAGTACCACATGAAAAAGTTGAGATACTTTAAATTTCGGGTGCATCAATTTCTTATCCATATCCGTATCGTTCGTATATAGCATTAATCCTGCTGCACTTCTGTCCATCTTTCCAACAGGAAACAAGGGTTCTTTACAAGCTTTTTCAATAAAATGGTATACCGATTTTTTAGACGGGTCTTCAGAATAACGAATGGTAAATTCTTTAGGCTTGTTGACTAAAACATACCTTTTCTTATCATGTTTCACTGTAGCTCCATCATACCTTACTACATCTGTTGGATTGACTTTATACCCCAATTCAACAATCACTTCACCATTTACACTCACCACTCCAGATGAGATGAGTGTATCTGCCTCTCTTCTTGAGCAAATTCCAGCATTTGCAATATATTTATTCAATCTGATCTTATCATCAAACTTAGGCAAAGGCTCTCCCTGTCTAGTTCGCTGTCTCTTAGGCAATCCTGCTGAAGTGGTACCTGTTTTTTCTTTTCCTTTTGGCTTATCAGAAAGGTATTTACTTTTCTTCGCACCATATTTAGAATTTCCCCCTCTTCTATTCTCTCTACTTTTTGGATTATCTCCACTATTTCTACTCATATTCTAATAATTATATTGCAAAGATAAAGAAAGACTACGATAAAATATATAAAAATTCATCACAGTCTTTTTTTAAGTAGAATAAGTTAAACTTCAGGGTACAAATACTTCCCAATCGCTATAACCTTGGATAAAAAGCCTCCTCGATATGCTCTATAAACGTTCCATGGGAATTATGAACGATAGAAATAATATCAAATTGGGCTTCCACATCCAAATCTCTTGTCACTATATAATTGTGTGCACATTTAATTATTTGCTTCTGCTTATGTCGGGTTACTGATTTCCATGGAGGTCCTATTTCAGCAGTTTGTCGGGTTTTTACCTCAACAAAAACAACTTTACCTGGTAGTTTATAAATGATATCTACTTCATTTCTATGAAAACGGTAATTCGTTTCTATAATTTGCAGCCTTTTTTTGCGGAGGTATTGAAGCGCCTTAAGCTCTCCAAGATCTCCTAATTCTTTGGTGGTCATGTCTTTAATTTTTTTAGGTTTACTTGAAGTTCGGAATAAAAATGGGATTCTCAAAAAAAATAGGCATAAAAAAAGGAGCTCTTTAATAGAACTCCTTCTTAAATTATTAAAGTCAATAACTATTCACTCCATGTACCATCAGTAGCAAGACAAGCTGCCTTTCTATCTTTGATTTGATCATCTGAGTAGTCATCCTCTGAATAACTTACTTTAGTTCCATCTGAATATTCACATGTATACTCTTTTTTACAAGAAGTTAAAGCTAAAGCTCCGAATACCATTCCAACAAAAAATACTTTTTTCATAAAATTTAAATTATAGTTAATAATAAGGTTAGTTAACAAATTTAACAGAATTTTTAAGCTCAGCGAATTCATTTTCAATTAATTTCTAAAAACAAATCCAACAGGGACCGTCAAAAAAAATATAAGTTTCATCAATTTGCCTTGACCTTGAATAAAAAATAAAATATCCTATTAGTTGATTTATCTGAACTAAAAATTACTATATTTAATATTAAAACAATATTTATGCTCAATAAAATTAACCTCGAAAAGATTTTGTTTCTTGATATCGAAACAGTCCCTCAAACCTATGATTTTAAAGACCTGGACGACACTACTGCCGAGTTATTTAACCAAAAAACCCGATTTCAGCAAAAGGATGGGAAAACTGTAGAAGAAATTTACGGAGAGCGAGGAGGAATACTCGCTGAATTTGGAAAAATTGTTTGTATTTCGGTTGGCTATATCCACCAAACCCATACAGGAAAAGAAATTCGATTAAAATCTTTTTATCACGATGATGAAGAAACTTTATTGAAACAGTTTGCAAAACTATTAAATGACCACTATAGTTCCCCATATCATTTACTTTGTGGGCACAATGCAAAGGAGTTTGACTTTCCGTATATCGCTAGACGCATGTTAATTCATGGAATACCTCTTCCTCCACCATTGGATATCGCAGGTAAAAAACCCTGGGAAGTCAACCATTTAGACACTTTAGAGCTATGGAAGTTTGGTGACTACAAACACTATACATCACTTCCTCTTTTATGCCATATTTTTAAAATACCGACACCTAAAGATGATATTTCTGGAGCGGATGTGGCTAGGGTCTACTTTGAGGAGAATGACCTTGAAAGAATAAAAGTATATTGCGAAAAAGATGTTGTAGCCTTGATACAACTTCTATTAAAAATGAAAGGTGATGGTTTGGTTGAAGAAGGAGATATTATTTATTCTTAGTACTATTCTAATAACACTCTCCTCATGCGGAGGTCAAGAGAAGTTACAAAATCAAAAAGAAGAAAGAAAACCAACGAAAGAAGAGTTGATTTCAGCCTTCTTTGAGCAAATTCAAAGTTGGAACAAAAACAATATTTCTGTTATTGATAGTTTAGGGAATGAAATTAGTCGTTTAGATTCAAGCTTGTCTTTTCTTCCACTTAAAAATGACTATGAACCCCGATCATTTGTTTTTACCACAAATGACAAGCAAAATTTCCTTCCTTTTGAAGAAAGTGACTATCTAATCAAAAGTGATTTTTCGCAACAATCTTCATATAAGGTTTGGCGTAAGCAATTGAATGAATTACAAATTTTGGATTTAAGCATTGAGCCACACCCAACATTAAATTGGTTGTTTGTAATACGTTTGAGGGGACAAGAATAATTAATTACGAACGGCTTTAGCCCTCAACGAAGTTAATTATGAATTGGAGAATTACGAATTGTGTACTTCGTACTTCCCTAAATAGGGTTGACCATTAATAATTATAAACTATCCGTAAATATCATTTAAGACACCCGCCAATCTAACTCCACCTTTTAGCAATTGTTTTTTTAGGGTTCCCCAATGCGCATATTGATATTTGTATTCCCAAGCATATCCAGTTTCATAATTATAAATATCATCTCGAAAAACCATACATTGATGTGCCCAATCTTCAACACTGTCTGATTGCCATTCGACAAGTTCTTCGTGAGTTGGATGATTTATGATAGCCGTTAGTTCAGTATAACTGTATTTTTTTCCATCAATAATTTCGCTATCCCAAATCTTATGTAAATTAGAATTTTCTCCGAACCACGAAACCTTTACATCATTTCCTCCTCTGTCTTTTCCATTTCCTACATGCAGAGGTTGGTGAACATCTCCTACCAAATGCACCAAAATCATTAGGTATTCCTTTTCTAATTGAGGGTCAAGATCACCTTTCTTCAATTGTTTAACTACGAAATTAATTCCAGAAATCACATCTCCTTTAGGATTAACATTGGTTTCACTATATTTCATTCCATTAGGAATTGTAACATAATGCCATGGCTTCAAAGAATCATATTTTTTATCTGATTTGATTTCATCCATCCAATTACTCACCTCTGCTAAGGTCCGACTACCTAAAATTCCTTGGACCTTATGTTTTGCTGTCTCATTTAAGTGTTTACTCGCAACTTCACCAACAACACGATGTCCTAACAACCCCCATGCTTTACATTCTACTGAAAAAAAGAATGTAAAAACAATCAATGTAAACGTTAAATAGTATTTCATTTCGATCAAATTATTTTTGCTAAAGTTATAGATAAAATCAAAACAATACCTAATAAACACATCGATAACCTGCACATCAATATTTTTCAAACTTTTATTCAACACTTCATCAAACAAAATTGAGTTTGACGTGTTAATTGGTTAACTTTGTAAACTTTTTTACCTGAAATTATTGTTTTAAAATGCCTGAGATTAAAGAACAAATAACACCTTTAGGAAAGCTTTTCGCCTTGTTAACCAAGCAGTACCTAAGTGTTTTAGGGGCCAAATTAAGTGATCTTCCAATTGACCGTTATTTTTACGCTTTTTGGGTGATTTCAAACAATGATGGAAAGATAACATCTAAGAGATTGGCTGAAATTACGCAAACAGACAAGGTTTTTATCGTTCGAATAATTAAGTACCTGACTGAAAAAGGATTTATTCAACGCCTTAAGCACCCTGAAGATAAAAGATCATTTTTACTTCATGTTACCGAAAAGGGAAGAAAGTACATACCAGCCATTGAGAAAGCATTAATAGAAACAGACAAAATATTTACTTCTGCAATTAGCGCAGATAAAAAGGCAGATTTCTTATCTGAAATCACCAATATGGTGAACAAAATCGGACCAATAGAGGGTGACCGAATCGTATTAGAATACAAAAGACTAAACAATTAAAAAATGAATAAAAAAGTACTTCTTTTTTCACTCCCCTTATTTCTAGCATTTTCATGCAGTGAAGACCCAGGGTTAAAAAGCAAAAATGGCGAAATCGACTACACCAACGTTGATTATTATATTGCTGTACCTGAATCTTTTGAGGAAGTTATTACTGTTCCAGGTAAAACCATGCCTTTTGAACAAGTGCAAGTATATAGTGAAATAAATGGACGCGTAAAGAAGATTCATTTTAGCGAAGGAAATACTGTTAAGAAAGGTCAATTGTTAGTCACAATGGACACCGACATATTACAAGCCGAAAGAAATAAACTTACAGTTGATTTAGATTTAGCTCAAAAAGATAAAGCGCGTAAGCAGACCTTATTAGAAAGTGAAGCAGGTACACAAGAGGCTTTCGAACAATCTGAGTCACGGGTCAATTCTTTAAAAGCACAAATACAATCTTTGGACGTTCAAATTTCTAAGGGACGAATTACAGCGCCTTTTGAAGGGATTGTAGGACTTAGATCCATCAGTGAAGGAGCTTTTATCACGACCAACGATTTAATTACTGTACTGGCCCAAACCAACCAATTAAAAGTTGATTTTTCAATCGCACAACGCTATGCCCATAAGATTGAGGTTGGTCAGAAGGTAACCTTACGTCCTCCTTCAGACTCTATCAATCCAACTCCATTAAACGCAACTGTTTACGCCACTAGTCCTATCATTAATGAGAATACACAAATGTTGAATGTTAGGGCTAAAATAGACAATAGCAAAAACATAGTTGCTGGAGGATTTGTAAATGTAGACTATAACTTAGGAAAGTCTCCTAACAGCATTAGTGTTCCAACTTCGGCTATAGTTTCTGTGATCGATGGTCAAATTGTATGGGCTTTTAACAACGGAAAAGCAGTACAACGTAAAGTTAATTTAGGAAACCGATCGAATACACATGTCCAAATCTATGGTGAAGTAAAACCAAATGACACCATAGTAATGTCAGGACTTTTAGGTATGAGAAACGGAATGTCAATTAAAGCGAAAAACGAAATCAAATGAGTATTTCATCATTAAGTATAAACCGTCCGGTTTTAGCAATGGTAATGTCCATTGTTATCATCATTTTCGGAGCCATTGGATTCTATTCATTAGGGGTGCGAGAGTTTCCTTCGGTGGATCCACCAATCATTACAGTTACGACCAACTATCCAGGTGCCAACGCCGACATTATCGAATCCCAAATTACGGAACCCCTTGAGGAGGCCGTCAACCAAGTACAAGGAATTCGTACCATGACCTCAGTAAGTAGTGATGGGCGAAGCACCATTACTGTGGAGTTCAATTTAGATTTGGACTTAGACAACGCGGCCAATGATATTCGTGATAAAGTTTCTGGAGCAATTCGAATGTTGCCTGACGATGCTGATCCGCCGATTGTTGCAAAATCAGATGCCGATGCAGAAACTATCTTCTCTCTGACGGTTCAGTCAGACAACAGAAGTTTGCTGGAGCTAACAGACATTGGAATTAACCTCTTTAAAGAACGTTTACAGACCATTTCTGGGATCAGTAGAATATATCTTTGGGGAGAGAAAAAGTATTCGATGAAGTTAATGTTAGAGCCCAACAAAATGACGGCTAAAAACATTACTGCTCCAGAAGTGAGAACGGCATTATTACGTGAAAATATTGAATTGCCTTCTGGTAGAATCGAAGGAGATAACGTGGAGTTAACGATACGTACTTTTGGTCGACTTACAACGGAGGAAGAATTTAACAACCTGATCATTCGAGAGGAAAACGGCGAAATCATCCGTATGAAAGACATTGGTTCTGCTGAAATGCGTCCAGAAAACGAAAGGTCTCTTTTACGTGGAAACAAAGGTGTCCCCATGATTGGTATAGCCATTCAACCACAACCAGGTGCCAACTATATTGAAATTGTAGATGAAATCTACAAGAAAATCAACGAGATTAGTGTGGATTTACCTGAAGACATTCACTTGGGTGTAGCCATGGATACAACAGAAAACATTCGTAAATCGATTGCTGAAGTACAAGAAACTGTGTTGATTTCGTTCTTGTTGGTTGTTCTGGTCGTATTCCTTTTCTTAAGAAACTGGAGAACGACGCTAGTTCCAATTATTGCTATTCCGATTTCATTGATTGGTACATTCTTCATTATGTATCTAATGGACTTCTCCATTAATATTTTGACACTTTTAGCCATCGTATTGACTACGGGATTGGTGGTAGATGACGCCATTGTTGTGATGGAGAACATCTACACTAAGATTGAACGTGGGATGAAACCAAAAAAGGCAGCTATAGAAGGGGCAAATGAAATTATTTTTGCCATTCTTGCGACCACAATTACATTAACCGCTGTATTTATGCCTGTTATTTTCTTAGAAGGATTAACAGGTCGATTATTTAGGGAGTTTGGAGTGGTCGTCGCAGGTTCTGTTCTTATCTCTTCATTTGTGTCCCTGACTTTGACTCCTATGATGTCGTCTAGGATGCTGAAAAAGACCCAAAATGAGAGTAAAATATTCTTAAAGTCCGAACAATTCTTTAAAGGAATAGAGAGAAGCTATAAACGCTCCTTAATTGCCTTTATGAGAAGGCCTTGGCAGTCTTTTATATACATGGCCCTAATTGTTGGATCTATTTTCTTCTTTGGAAGTCAGCTTCAGTCAGAGCTTGCGCCAATGGAGGACAAAGGACGTTTAATGATTATGTCGACAGCACCAGAAGGGACTTCATTTGAAAGAATGGACAAGTTCCAAGAGGAAATTATTGCTTATGTAGACACATTCGCTGAGCGAAAAAACATTCTTGCGGTTACTTCTCCAGGATTTGGGTCATCAATTTCTACTAACGCTGGATTTGTGAGATTAAATTTAGTGCCCAAAGGAGAAAGAAAAAAGAGTCAAGCGGAATTGGCCCATGAGATTTCTACAAAATTAAAAGAATTCAATTTCGCTCGTACATTTGTAGTGCAGGAGCAAACCATTGGAGGGGGTAGAATGTCGGGACTTCCTGTACAGTATGTACTGCAAGCACCAACTTTAGAGAAATTAGAAGAGGTACTTCCAAAATTCATGGATGAAGTACGTCAAAGCCCAATTTTTGCGATGTCTGATGTGAATTTAAAATTCAACAAGCCAGAACTACAAGTAACCATTAACCGTGAAAAAGCAAGCACAGTTGGTGTTTCTGTAATGGATATAGCGCAGACTATGCAATTGTATTTCTCTGGTCAACGTTACGGATATTTTATAAAAGACGGAAAGCAATACGAAGTTATCGGACAAGCCCATAAGGAATTCCGAAACGAACCTAGTGATTTACAAGAAATCAATGTCCGCAGTAAAAGTGGTGAGTTAATTCCTTTGAGCAACCTGGTAGACATCAAAGACGAATCGAGTCCTCCACAATTATTCAGATACAATAGATATGTATCGGCCACGGTTTCGGCTGCTCCAGTTCCAGGAAAAACCATTGGAGATGGAATTGTGGAAATGGACAGGATAGCAGACGAGTTGTTAGACGCCTCTTTCTCTACCTCTCTTTCTGGGACATCAAAAGAATTCATGGAAAGTGGGGGAAGTTTGGTTTTCGCATTTGGACTCGCATTAATCTTGGTTTATCTAGTACTTTCTGCCCAGTTTGAAAGCTTTAGAGATCCGTTTACGATTATGTTGACCGTTCCTCTGGCACTTGCTGGAGCAGTACTAACATTATGGTTATTTGATCATACACTTAACATTTTTAGTCAGATTGGAATTATCGTACTTGTTGGATTAGTAACCAAAAACGGAATTTTAATTGTTGAATTCGCGAATCAACGTAAACAAGCAGGTTTAACATTAAAGTCTGCAATTATAGATGCGTCTTCAGAACGATTTAGACCGATTTTGATGACTTCTTTGGCCACGATACTAGGAGCGCTTCCTATAGCATTGGCATTGGGTGATGCAGCAACAAGTCGTGTCCCTATGGGGTTAGCTATTATTGGAGGTTTAACCTTCTCCTTGGTATTAACGCTTTACATTATTCCGGGACTATATATTTATATTTCTTCGAAGCCAAAAGCAAAAACAGAATTAAAAGAAATCGAATCATGAAAGCATTAATTATAAGTTGTTTATTATTGCTAAGTTCATTATCCATTGGGCAAGAAAGAATGGGGTTAGAACAAGTTGTCAACCGAGTTTTAAATCAAAACTTCGGTATTCAGATTGCAAAAATTGATACAGAAATCGCCAAGAATCAGAACAATCCTGGAGCTGCTGGATATTTGCCAACGCTTGATCTTCAAGCAACACAAGACCTTGGTATGTCGAGTGCTCGTCAAGAATTCCTAACAGGCGATGTCAACGAAGCAGACAATGCAAAAAACCGAGCATTTAGCGCTGGGGCAATGTTAAACTGGACCTTCTTTGACGGATTTAAAATGTTTGCGACGGACAAAAAGCTAGATGAACTAGAGCGTTATAGTGAAATGAATTTACGCGCCGCTATGGAAATGAAGGTTTACGAAGCTGTTGTCAATTACTACACCCTGCTTTCGTTACAGGAAATGGAAGCGGTTTACATTAGTGCAATTGAGCTTTCTAAAATGCGTAAAACTTATACAGAAAATCAGTATAATAGTGGAGCAGCCAACAGGATTCAATTGATGCAAGCAGAATTAGATTTAACAGCAGATAGTGCAGCATACATCGCCAATCAACAGTCTCAGTCACAAGTAAAAGCAGCTTTAACAAAGATATTACAGCTTCCTGTTACTGAAGAACTCATAGTCGAAGGAGATTTGAATCAGCTTGAGGAGCAAAAAGAATGGGATGCAATTGCAGAGCAGTTTATGGAGCAAAACACTTCAATTATGCAAGCAAAGTCCAATATTGCAATTTCAGAATTGACAACAAAAGAGGCGAAAAGCAGATTTTATCCACAATTAAGTTTTTATGCTGCTTACGATTTTGGAACATCATCAAGCGAAGTTGGTTTTTTAGCTTCCAACAGAAGTTTTGGTCCAAGCATAGGTATAACTGCAAAGTGGAGTATTCTCAATCATTTGTCTAGGGCTACCGAATTACGTAACAGTCGATTGGGTGAAGAACGATCTCAACTGGCCTACAAAAACGATTCGATTAGTGCGTTGGCAGACTTAAGAAATTACTATGAAGTCATGCAGTTTGCAGAGGAAAAACTATTGTTTGAACAACGTAATATTACCCAAACACAATCGATTGCAGAGATTGCACAAACAGCACTTGTTGCGGGAAGCATTACACCGCTAGAATTGAGAGAAATTCAATACAGCGCTATTCAAGCTGAAGGAAGGTTATTGCAGTCACAAATCGAATATCAAACGGCGAGATTGAATATTTCATTGTTGAGTGGAGGTTTTCAAAGATTGTTTTAACGCCACAGACGACCAATAAGTATTTTCGACCATGAGCTAAAAGCTCGCGGCAGGGAAATATTTATTTTGCTGTGAACTTATCGAAGCAGTTCAACTACCTGAGCTGCTTTATAATCCCAAGCCATTTTTTTAAGCTCGTTTTTATTGGTTTCGAAAGGAATTTTGTTCTGAAAATCTAATAAAGCTGATTTTAAATATTCGTAAACTGCTTCCTTTTCTGATCGTTCGAAAGCTGCTCCTGCATTACACTGTTTTATTGCTTTTGCACTATCGCCTTTTCCAACACTAAGAATACGTCTACCTGAAGCTAAATACTCAAATGTTTTTCCTGGGATTGTACCTTCAATACCAGGCGTAATCAATAATAACACATGCGATTTGAGCATTGCATGAACGGCTTGCTCATGAGGAACTGGAGGATGAAAAGAGGCTTTATCACCAAGGTGATCAACGATTAGCTTTTGCAATCTTTCAGAAACTACACCAGTCGCTTTAAATCGTATTGGAGCTTCAGGAAAATCTTTTGCCAATCGTCCTAGTGCCTCGAAGAAAACATCCGGTTCATATTTATCTGAAACAGTACCAATGTATGACGCTAAAAATACATCTTCATCTGGTCTAACCTCATCTTTCATATTGAAATCGTCTGGATCGAAAGCATTAGAAATAATTTCAAACTTATCGGGAGAAACTTTGTTAGTTTTAGATAAAAACGAAGCTTTAAACCCTTCACCAACTGTTATAATTTGATCTGACTCCTCAACAACTTGGCGTTCTAACTTTAAGTTTTTTTTGTGTGATAATTTAGAATGTTGAAGTAGTGAATAATAATAAATATCTGTCCAAGGGTCTCTAAAATCGACAATCCAATTGATTTTACTTTTTAGTTTTCTTTTAAGTTTTAGTCCAATCAACTGTGTAGAATGTGGTGGGGATGTAGTGATCACATTCTGTATATTTTCGCTAGCAATAACTTCCATTGCTTTCCTATAAGCATGTTTTTTCCAACCGATACGTGGATCTGGAATAAATAAATTGCTGCGTATTCCGCTGACTAATTTTTGTTTCCAATGTTGTTCGTCGACATTAGAATAACCTGCAGTAGGGACATTCTTTTTGCCCACCATTTGACTATAAATATTAATGGGTTCAAAAGAATCTGATAAATGTATTTTTACCTTAGGGTGAATATCGTTTTTTAGACTTTCATCCACATGAAAGTAACTTGCTTTTTCTGGATCTACCGATAAAACATGAACTTCATGTCCAAGTCTGGCTAAATACTTAGTTAGTTTTAACCAACGCTGTACGCCTGCTCCACCGCTTGGTGGCCAGTAATATGCAATAACAAGTACTTTCTTTGTTGAATCCATTGGTTTGTATAATGTGGGAGTTCAAAAATAAGAAATGAATTGGCATTTACGAATTACGAATTAGAGTAATTAGGAATTAAATATAGCTTGATATGATTAATTGCTAGCTTCATTTCGGCTGAGGGGTAGCAGCGACATCCTCTGACGTTTCAGTCAGAGATATAGCGGATGACCCGACCCTGCAATTCTTGATCAATTTATTGTCATGAATTGTCAGGGGCAGCCCCAAAAAAAAAGAAAATCCAGTTCCTTATCAAAACAGTATTTACTATTTTCAAAAGAAACTGGAATTAAAACTAGGAACTCCTACCATCTACAACTCCATCCCATAAAATCCTAATTTCTTCAACTTAAGACTGTACGCGATTCCGTTGTCTACGATATCGATTCCTTCAGGAAGGTCTTTTGGATCAACTCCAAACTTCTTTAATGAGAATCCACACGCGATTAATTTTACATTTCCTTTCTCTAGCATTTCTAAATAAGGCTTCATAAATTTTTTATCAGTTAATTGCGGAATATCCTTCCCACAAAACACCACATGAAACTCCCCGTATTCAGAGCCATCTTCCGCTTTCATTTCTTCGGCAGCTAAGGTTATTGGTTTTAATTGTTGCACTTTTTTGGTTAAAACAATATAGTTTTTCTTACTTGTATCGATGTTATCTAAGTTTTGAGCAACTGCTGCTTGCACAAAAGTAAATGCAAAAGCAAGGGTAAGGATTGTTATTATATTTTTCATAATTGTTTGTTTTTAATAGTTGATTCCGATGTTTTTCGGAATTTTAAATCATTCATAGCGAAGAACAGTAATCCACCAGCGAGTCCGATGTTTTTAAACAAAGGTCCCATCGATTGTACTTGTCCAACTTGAATGGTTAAGGTAATTGGAATGAGAACGAGTAAGAGCAAAATGGCTGCCCACCTGGTCTTAAAACCAATTAAAAGAGCTATTCCTGCACTGATCATTACGATTCCTGAGGCGATTACAGCTACTTCTGGCGGGCCCAAAAGTTGACCGATCGCTCCAAAATTGGCTTGTTCTATTCGCGCAACAGTTTTTTCCATATTGAAAAAATGGTTTAAACTCGCCACGATAAAAATTCCGCTTAACATCATTCGTAAAATAAGCACTGAAGATTTTTTCACTTCGAAAGTTGAATTCTTCATACGTATTGATATTTTAAATGTTCAAAAAAAATCCTCCCCCTTAATCCCCCTTCAAAGGGGGAGGGACACTAATTCGATTGTATTCGTAAAAAGTCTAATGGAAATGATAATCTGTTCCAGGCAGTTGAGACAAAACATTATCGCCCAAATCTACTGCTTGTGCACGACCATCTCTCACTGGAGAAATCGTTCCTTTTTCTTTTAAGTACTCTTCAAGTACTTCATGAACCGTGTATTCTTTCACTTCAGTTTCTGTTAGATTTGGCATTCTACAGAGCATGTGATCTGGTTCTCCTTCACGTCGACATGCAGAGACAGTATACACTCTATCTAAGTCTAATACTTCATCACCAACTGTAATTTCAATTACACGTTCACCTTTGGGCTTACTTGAATCAAATTTCAGCGTCATTCCTGAGAAACGAACCAACCAACCTCCAAAACGTTCTTTTGGATCTTCAGCAAACACGTTATGAATTTCTTTTTCCATCCAATCGTGAATTTGTTGACCTGTGGCTTTACCTGTTTTTACGTATTCGTTTACCGGAAGCATATTCCATAAATATTCGTAAGTAATTGCAGCTTTCCCATCCTCTCCTGGCACTAGTGGTGGACTAAAACGGAATCCGTTAGAAATTGATATGTCAGCTCCTGTCTTCCACCTTGAAGCGTCTGTAATGAAGTTATCCATTGGATTCTCTACTACGAAATACCTGTACAGTGGTGTTGAAGTATATCCTAAAACACGGCTTATTTTCTCTTTGTATGGTGCGACCTCTTCCTCGATTACAGCAGCTACCTTTTCATCTGGGGCATAAATTTCAGGATCAACTTCCATTAATTCGTAGCCTTCGTAAGTGATTTTACCGTCTTTAAACACCAATTGCATTTTCCCGACGAATGAAGCAAAAGCACCTGGTTCTGTAACCCTCGAAAACTCCCCCTGAAGCGGTTCACGGATTCTTTCATGGGTATCATTTCCTAAAATGTAATCTACTTTGCTTAAAGTTGGGTCGTTTGATAAATCAAATTGTTTTGAAATTCCAATATGAGTTACCAAAAATAATATATCGACCTCTTTTTCATCTTTTAATTTGTTCACCAAAGCCGCCAGATTATCGTGTACTTTATCGAAACGAATTCCTTTACTGAATGAAGGGTTTTGACGCACTGGAATATCAGGGTCGTTGTACGAAATAAATCCAAGTTTTACGCCTTTCAACTCTTTAATAAAATAAGGTGGGAAAATGTATTCTTCTGTTTTATCGTCATACATATTCGCAGCGATAACAGGGGTTTCATATCCTTTTAGGACATTTATCATCTTTTCTTTTCCATAAACTACTTCCCAGTTCCCAGGAATTAAGAAGTCATACTCCATGGCTTTTACAATACCTGAAAATGCTGATCCTTCAGAGAGTGCGGCTACTGCTCCACCCTGAATTAAATCTCCTCCATCGAGAATTATAGTTCCTTCTGGATTTTTAGCACGTTCGGTATTGAAAAGCGTTTTCATGTTAGCCAGGCCTCCTAAACGCTTAAAGGTAATCTCTTCGTTTTCCCAGAACAATTCATCATGCACTTCGATTTGACCATGAATGTCTGCTGTTTGTATAATAGTAATGGTATCGCCACTATTGTCGGGAAGATCTACAACTTCCTTTGTTTCGGTATTTGATCCGCATGCAGTTAGAAAACTCCCTGCAACGAGAATTGAAAGTATTTTTTTCATTTTAATGTGTTTTAGATTCGAACCATAGTCAACGCAGTTGAATGATTCAAATTAAAGTTGTTGGGCCAAAGCCCTGATAAGTATTTTGAAATATTGAGGTAATTTCGTTCCTCAAAACGGATTAAAAAAGCGGATTGCTCAATTAAACGATTAAGCCTCTTGCAGGTAGACTTTGAATTGTTGATGTAAAAGATACAAAGGGGTTTTGTCTTTTACGGTAGTTGGAGCTTTGTATTGACTTAATGAAATGGATTCATCAATGATCCATTCTTTTTGGGAGCTATAATCGTTGAAGTTTCCAAAAGTAGGAAGCCCTGGTGTTGAATTAGTCAATTCAGAAGAATGGTCTCCTGACAAATCTACATTCAAGGTAGAACACAGCTCCTCAAAATTATTTGTGGTTTTACTTTTGTTGGTAACCTCTGTTTGTGCTACACCAAGAGAGTCTTGTATTGAATTTCGCACAGAACATGGCGAAAAAACAAGTATTAGCCCGAAAGCCAATACTTGAAAGTACGATAAGATATTTCTCTTTTTTTGATTCACAGTTCAAAGATAAGACATGTTTTCATTAAGGTAAGTAACTAAAGTTACAATGGTATGGTTTAAGATAACGCTGAGGTGTATTACTTCATTGCGTTATTAATTTCCAATCCTTTTGTCAGCATTTTATGAATTGGACACTTACCTGCTATAACCATTAAACGTTCTTTTTGTTTACTGTCGAGTTCACCAATCAACTCAATCTCTGTTTCAATTGAAGGTACTTCGTTTTTCTTTTCTGCATCTACAAAACGAATTGATGTTTTTACTTCTTGCAGGTCCCACTCTTTTCTTTGGGCATACATTTTAAGTGTGGCAGAGATACAGGCAGCTAATCCAGCAATAATAAACTCGTCTGGTGCCATTCCTTTGTTTTGTCCTCCGACTTCTATTGGTTCGTCGGCTATAACAGTATGTCCTGTTGAGGAGTGAATTTCTAGTTCGTAGTTTTTATCTTTTGTTTTTGATTGAATTGAGCTCATGATAAATTGTTTCGTTATTATATAATTTGAACTTAATGAAAAGATGTGAGCTTCGAAAATGATTTAGGGATTTTTAAACAAAGAGCGCAGCAGTTAAAATACAACGCAGCGTTATTAAAAAAAAGCCAGCTGCGAAATCTTCACAACTGGCTAATTTCATTAGCAATTGGCTAATACGAGAAGTAATGAATTCATTTTACTATTTTGAGTGATTGGGTTTTCTTACCAACACACTTAACATCAATGAAGTAAGCGCCTGAATATAAAGTTGATAAGTCACATATCCAACTCTTCGAATTCACCTCTTGTAATTCATAAACCACTTGACCAATAGTGTTTCTAATTACTACATATTCAATTGTAGAATTCGCATCAACTTGTACTTCTTCAGTAAAAGGATTAGGAAACACGTTAAAATTAAACTCTGCAACGCGATCTATACTTGCTGTTTCATCATATTGATAAGCACCAATCGAGAGGTTACCCTGCCCATCAAATCTTGGGTTTCCAGCTAAATCTATTGTTGGATATTCTTGTCCTGGATAAGGATTATTTAAATACTGGTTATCGTAGTAAGTTAAATCTCCAATAGTTTGATAAGTCGCTATTGGAGTATAGTCTCCATTCGATGCATCAACAAAAGGAGAAGAAGTTACTTCATGGGTATTTAGCAAGTTTAAATTATCTGCAAAATCCTGTACGTTTTGATTAGAACTTGTATTGGAAATATTCAATTCACCAGTTACACTACTACCTTGTATACTCTCTCCAAAAATAGCGTTTGCTCCAGAATTATTATAGAAAATATTATTGTTCACAAATGCGTGAAGAGCACTACCCCCACCTCCGTGTTGATAGACAATAAGTGAAGAAACGTTATTTGTATTAGAACCAGTTTGTGGGTTGTCCACGAATGTGTTGTTTGTTAAATACAAATCAATGTCGCTTCCGCCGAAAGCTGTAAACCTAGCACACGTTCCCATTTGAAATGAAGATTCTGAACTATTGTTTTTAAATAAGTTGTTTACAAAATGAACATCCGAATACGTCCAGTTGCTACTCGAAGCCCGAAATTCAATGGTATATGAAGAAGAACCGTCTGTGTTTACGTTATCTTCAATTCTATTGTTAAATAGATAGAAGCCACTACCATTTAAATCAGAATAATAGAGTACACCTGCTCTATTCATAGAGACATTTTCTCTGATAATACAATTAGATATTTGCAGATTCTCAAGAGAAGTACTGATAACATGAATACCACCTCCGGCTTCAGTTGTGCTGAATGCGCGTTCAATAATTAAACCGTCAAACAAAGCACGGTTAGAACTTTGAACTTTAAATACATGTGCTGCATTATCATACATCATATATGAATTTGAACTACTTGGAGCTCCTGTATCATTCCAACCTACATCTCCGCTTACAATGGTCGGGTGATTCTTTATATCCCTTTGATTAAGATCAGTTTCATTACCTGCAAATCCACCATATAATAGAGCATTATTATCCACTATGAAGCTTTGAGAATTGGATAGTCTTGTGTAAAAGCCTTCTGCAATCCATATTTCTGATCCATCATAACTACTAGAACTTGCTACATGCAAAAGCGCGTCGTTTAAATCTGTGAAGGCATCTGCCCATGAACTTCCATCATTATTACCGGTAGCATCATCATCTACATAAAATCTATTTAACGCTGAAGCCGACAAGCTTATTGCTATAGCCAAAAATGTTGTGTACAATCTTTTCATTTTCAGTTATTTTTTGATTAACTTATATTTCGATTGAACCCCATCTGCTTCTATTGTTACAAAATAAACTCCAGGAGCATCGTTTAAGTTAAGATTTACTTTTTGTGTAGATTTATAACCATTAGAATATACTTCTTTTCCAGTAATGTCCGTAATGTAAATTGTTAAAGATTGAATCGTTTCTCCTAAATCTATTGAGAAGTCACCGTTTGTAGGATTAGGATAAATTGAAATGTTCTCAGAAGATTCAATGTCTTCAACACCCACAGTGTTATTTTTCTCGTTATATAATGCAGTTATATCCGTTAGAGTAATTGGGAACTCATAAAAACGGAAATTGTCAATTTTTAAATCTTGAGATGTACCGTTTCCTGTTGCCTGTGAAGGTAAATAAATGTCTAAACCTCCAAAAACCCAAACATTACTTAAGCTAACTTGATA